>JADGPO010000003.1 GCA_017882405.1 Solirubrobacteraceae bacterium
GATCGAGGCGGACATCATCAAGCAGAAGCTTCCCGAGAACAACAACGGCTACGGCGCGATGAACCAGAACGGCTCCAGCTATGGCAAGACGTCGAAGCTGGTCTACTCGGAGCTCAGCTCAGATCACCCGATCGACCTGTGCCGCTACCAGGTCGCCAACTGCTACATGGGTCGTGCCGGCCTGATCAACAGCGGCGGCGCCTCCTCGGGCGAGTCCGACCTCGCCGAGGCGGTGCGCACGGCGGTGATCAACAAGCGCGCCGGCGGCACCGGCCTGATCACCGGTCGTAAGGCCTTCCAGCGCCCGATGGCCGAGGGGATCGAGATCCTCAACGCGGTCCAGGACGTCTACCTGGCCGACGATATCGGCATCGCCTAACGGCGCCCAGGCAAGCGCCGGCACCGGTCAGAGGTCGGCCAGCGAGCCGGCCGCCTGCAGTCGCTCGGCCAGCCGATTCATCCCGTGACCGCGGGCGGCCTCCGCGCCGCCCGCCAGGCTGGTCTCGCGGTCAGGCGGCCGGTCCACGGTGGTGGGACGCAGCGTGGCGATCTCCTTGAAGGCCCGCAGCTCGTCGGCGTGGTCGCGCAGCGCGGCGGCGACCCGCGGGCGCTCGGCGTCGGCGCCCGCGATCGCCTCCTCCAGGGTGCCGTGACGCTCGAGCAGGGCGGCGGCCGTCTTGGCCCCGATCCCCGGGGCGCCCGGCAGGCCGTCGGACGGGTCGCCGCGCAGCGCGATGAAGTCCGGCACCAGCGCCGGGTCGATCCCGTAACGGCGACGCACCTCGGGCGGGTCCACCTCCTCGAAGCCGCTGGAGCCCTGCTTGAGGTAGACGACGCTCACGCGCTCGCCCGCGCACTGGTACATGTCACGGTCGCCGGTCATGATCAGCGCCCGGCCGCCGGCCGACACCTCGGCGGTCGCCAGCGAGCCCAGCAGGTCGTCGGCCTCCAGGTCGTCGGAGGACATGCTGGTCCAGCCGAAGGCGTCGAACAGCGCCGGGGCGTGGTCGAACTGCCACTGCAGCGAATCGGGCACCGGCGGGCGGGCCGCGTGGTAGTCGGGGTACAGCTCCGTGCGGTAGTGGGCCGCCTCGGCGCCGAAGCAGACGACGATCGCCCGGGGGCGTGCGTCGGCGGCGATCCGCAGGATCAAGTTGACCGAGCCCAGCAGGGCGTTGACGGAGTTGCCGTCACCGTCCTTGATCGAGTCCGGCAGCGCGAAGAACGAGCGATAGAGGACGAACGGTCCGTCGATGGCCAGCAGCGGTCCGGGCACGGTGCAGCAGCGTAACGCCGGTCCGTGGTCAGTGGGGATAGAGGACAAGGACCGAGCGCTCAGATAGGGTGGCGGCGTGACCGAGCGCAAGGCGTCAGAAGTGTTCGTGGAGTGCCTGGAAGCCGAGGGCGTCCAGTACGTGTTCGGAATCCCGGGTGAGGAGACCCTGGACCTGAACGAGTCGCTGGCCGATTCAGCGGTGCAGTTCGTTCCGGTGCGCCACGAGCAGGGCGGCGCCTACATGGCCGATGCCTACGGCCGGCTGACCGGCCGAGCCGGGGTGTGCCTGGGCACGCTGGGTCCCGGCGCCACCAACCTGGTGACGGCGGTCGCCGACGCGTTTCTGGACCGGGCGCCGCTGGTGGCGCTGACCGGCCAGTCCGACCTGGAGCGGATGCACAAGGAGTCACACCAGTACATCGACCTGATCGGGATCCTTCGTCCGGTAGTGAAATGGAATGCCCGGGTTTCGAGCCCCGAGATCATCCCGGAGGTTGTGCGCAAGGCGTTCAAGGTGGCCGAATCCGAGAAGCCCGGCTCCACCCACCTCGAGCTTCCCGAGGACGTGATGGCGCGCCCGCTCGACGCCTCGCCGCTGCCGCGCCACGCCCCCGTGCAGCCCGAGCCCGGCATGCGGGAGCTGCAGCGGGCGACCGACATCATCATGGCGGCCGAGAACCCGATCATCCTCGCCGGCAACGGCGCGATCCGCACCCACGCCAGCCGCGCGCTGCGCGCCTTCGTGCACACCAGCGGCATCTCCGTGGCCGAGACGTTCATGGCCAAGGGCCTGCTCGACTATGAGGACCCGCACGCGCTGGGCACCGTGGGCCTGCAGTCGCGCGACTACGCGATGGCCGGCTTTGAGGACGCCGACGTGGTGATCGCCGTCGGCTACGACCTGGTGGAGCACGCCCCCGAGCACTGGAACCCCGGCGCCGACAAGCAGATCGTGGTGATCGACACCGTCGCCGCCGAGATCGACGAGTTCTTCATCCCGGCGGTCGAGCTGATCGGCGACATCGCGCACGTGCTGGCGCGCCTGGCCGCCGGCGCCAGCCGCAAGCAGTCACAGCCGCCCGACTCAGATCGGCTGCGCCAACTGGTGATGGGCGCGCTCGACGATGCCCGCACCGACGCCCACTTCCCGATGCGCCCGCCCCGAGTGCTGGCCGACATCCGCGACGCGCTGGGGCGCAGTGACCTGCTGGTGTCCGACGTCGGGCTGCACAAGCTGTGGATCGGGCGGATCTTCCCCGCGCACGAGCCCGGCACCGTGCTGATCGCCAACGGCCTGGCCGGGATGGGCTTCGCGCTGCCCACCGCGATCGCCGCCAAGCTCGTCAACCCGGGCCGCAAGGTGGTAACGGTTTCCGGCGACGGCGGCTTTCTCATGAACTGCCAGGAGCTCGAGACCGCCGTCCGTCTGCGCACCCCGATCGTCAACGTGGTCTGGGAGAACGGCCAGTTCGGCTCGATCGCGTGGAAGCAGGACAAGCAGTTCGGCCGCCACTTCGGCGTCGATTTCGGCCCCACCGACTTCGTCAAGCTCGCCGAGGCGTTCGGCGCCCCGGCGTGGCGCTGCGCGTCCGCCGACGAGTTCTCGCAGCGCTTCCGCCATGCGCTCACGCTGGACTTCCCGTCGGTGATCGTGGTGCCGATCGACTACTCGGTCGACGTGGCGATCTCCGGGGAGCTGGGGGCCGAGACGGTCGCGACCTAGGTTATGACCTAGGTGTTGCCGCGCGCCATCGCGCGGAGGTCCATCGCCTTGTTGTAGGTCTCCTCGTCGACGCCCTTCTCATAGGCGACCTCGCGCAGCATCCGTCCGCTCGAGGCGGCCTCCTTGACGATCTCGGTCGCCTTGTCGTAGCCGATGTAGGGATTCAGCGCCGTGGCGGCGGCGAGCGTCGCCTCGGATGAGTGACGGCAGCCGTCCTCGTTGGCCTGGATGCCGTCAACGCACTTCTCGGCGAAGATCCGCGCCGTCGCGCTCAGCAGACCGATCGACTGCAGCAGGTTGCGGGCGATGAGCGGCACGCGGACGTTGAGCTCGAAGTTGCCCTGCAGCCCGCCGATCGTGACCGCGGCGTCGTTTCCGATCACCTGCGCAGCGACCTGCAGCACCACCTCTGCAAGCACCGGGTTGACCTTGCCGGGCATGATCGAGGAGCCCTTCTGCAGCTCGGGCAGCAGCAACTCGCCGATCCCGGCGCGCGGTCCGGATCCCATCATCGCCAGGTCGTTGGCGATCTTGGTGAGCGACACCGCGATCACCTTGAGCGCGCCCGACAGCTCGACCAGCGCGTCGCGGTTGCCCTGTGCCTCGAAGGGGTCCTCGGGCGCGCGGATCTCCAGCCCCGTCGTCTCGGTAAGCCGTGCGCGCACGCGCTCGGCGAACTGCGGGTGGGTGTTCAGGCCGGTGCCCGTCGCGGTGCCGCCGAGCGGGATCTGGGCCACCTGGGGCAGCGCGTTGCGCACGCGCCGAGCGGCCAGCCGCATCTGGGCGGCGTAGCCGGAGAACTCCTGCCCGAGGGTGACCGGGACGGCGTCCATCAGATGGGTGCGCCCTGCCTTGACGACGTCGACGAACTCATCGGCCTTGGTGGCGAACGACGCCTCCAGCTGCTCCAGCGCCGGCAGCAGGTCGTTGGTCGCCTGGTCCAGCGCGGCCAGATGCACCGCCGAGGGGAACACGTCGTTGGAGGACTGGCCCATGTTGACGTGGTCGTTGGGATGGGCTGGGTGGGTGGGATCGTCGTCATTCGCCAGCGTGGCGATCACCTCGTTGGCGTTCATGTTCGTCGAGGTCCCCGAGCCGGTCTGGAAGACGTCGATCGGGAACTGGTCGTCAAATTCTCCGTTTGCCACGCGCTCGGCCGCGGTGACGATCCGCTCGGCCACGTCGTGGTCCAGCAGGTCGAGCTCGCCGTTCACGCGTGCCGCCGCGCCCTTGATCTGGGCCAGCCAGCGCACCACGCCGACGGGCACGGTCTCCCCTGAGATCGGAAAGTTGCCGATCGCCTTGGTCGTTTCTCCGCCCCACAGCTGCTCGCTCTCCTGCAGGCTCATGGCTTCCTTTCGCATTTCGTGGTCACCGACGAACGCTAGCGCTCCGCACTCGTCAGCCGCAGAACGCGATCAGCTCCCGGGCCACCGCCACCGGGTCGTCGTAGGCGATCAGAAACCCGGTCCGGGGGAGCGTGCGCAGCTGACCGTCGGGCAGCAGGTCCAGCGCCTCCTGGGCGGCGTCCACCGGATGCGCGAGGTCCTCGTCGGCCCACAGCAGCAGGACCGGCATCTGCATGTGGGGATAGACGTCCAGCAGCTGTCGCTGGGCTTCCACCGGCCAGCGGCGCGCGAACTTCGCCCATGAGCGCGCGCGGTTGCCGTTGCCGCCGACGTCGGCGAAGGCGTGGCGCACGAGGTCACGCGCCGCGCGATTGCGCTGCGAGGACAGGCGCTCGCCCACCGAAGGCCGGAACGCCAGCTTGGCGCCGTGGGAGAGGACCCGATCCAGGCCGGGCAGCGCCGCCAGGCGGCAGAGCGCTCTCCAGGCCGCGCGCTTGGCGGCGAACTGGTCACGCTGGTGCAGCCGATTGGGCATCAGCACCAGCCGTGAGGGATGCAGTAGCTCGGCGGCGACCGCCAGCAGCGCCAGCTCGGCGCCCAGGTCGTGGCCGGCGACCATGCAACGGCTGCCCCCGACCTCACTGCAGAAGCCCGCGATCACCTCGGCCAGCCAGTCCGGCGAGTAGGCGTGCCGCGGGCGGTCCTCGGAGTCCCCGTGCAGCGGCAGGTCGGGCAGCACGACGCGAAAGCGGCCCGACAGCGCCGCCACGATCGGCTCCCATTCGCGGTGCGAGAGCCCCAGCGAGTGCAGCAGCACCAGCGCCGGCCCGGTTCCGGTCTCGCGATAGGCCACGCGCGCACCGTCCGGATGGTGGTAGAGCCGCAGGCGCACAGGTGGATCGTCGCAGCCGGCGGTGCCCGTCAGGAAGGTGCCCGGCGCCCGGCGGCGCGCTGAGCCGTCGCCAACCCTCGGGTTGGCAAGCGCGTGGACAGACGACTGAGTTCTGGCATATTCAGCTGGCTCAGGGTGCTCTTCTCACCGGGAAATTGTGCAATTGCTGCACTTGGTTCTCCATCCTCTCGCAAATGCGACAGAAACCTCACTATGAGGAAAATGAACGGCAGTCCGCTTGGTTTGTCGACATCGCAGGCGGCGCAAGCCCTCGGAGTCTCCCTCGGCACCATCCGGCGCTGGTCGGACATGGGATATCTGCAGTCGTATCGGACCCCGGGCGGTCAACGTCGCTTCAGCCAGGAGCAGATCGACACATTCCTGGGTTCGCTGGCGCAGCAGGGTGTGGACGCGACGCTGGAGCGCAAGGTCGGCTGACAGCCGTACCCGCCGTCGGCGATGACGATGGCGATTTGCAGGGCTGTGTCCGGTGCGCCTCGCGCGCCGGGTTTCATGCGCCCGCTGACGCCTCGCGGATCCGGCGCTCCATGTTTAGCTCGGTGTCGAAGTCGGCCGTAT
The DNA here is from genome assembly GCA_017882405.1 of Solirubrobacteraceae bacterium. The sequence goes on from JADGPO010000003.1 coordinate 5,820, forward strand.
CGGCGTGCCGATAATCCACGCCCTCGCCGGTCAACAATCCCGCCAGCACCTCGACGTAGCGCTCGTCCAGCTGTGAGCCGGCCACCCGCCGCAGCTCGCGCAGCGCCTCGAACGAGCTCATCTGCGTGCGATAGGTGTCCGAGGCGGTGAGCGTGTCGTAGACCTCGGCGACGGAGATGATCTTGGCGATCTCGGGGATCTCCTCGCCGCCCAGCCCCTGCGGATAGCCCCGACCGTCGATGCGCTCGTGATGGGCGAGCACGATCTCGGCGACGGGTCCGTACATGCCCAGGTCGCGCAGCATGTCCGCCCCCAGCTCCGGGTGCCTTTGGATCGCCATCCAATCGTCCTCGGTCAGCGTGCGCCCGCGCTCGGCGACCCGATCGGACAATGCGAAGCGCCCGATGTCGTGCAGCAATCCGGCGGTGTGGGCAAGCTCGGCCTGCTCGGCTGACATGCCCACCTGGATCGCGATGTCCCGCGCGAACCGGGCGACCGCGGCCGAGTGCCGGGCGGCTCGCTGGTCGCGGATGTCCAGCGATCGCATCAAGCCGGCCAGCACGCCCCAGGACAGCGATGCGTACTGCTGGGCGCGCTGTCGGGACTGCTGGAGCAGATAGGACATGTACGAGAAGGCAAACACGGCGGTGAGCGCGAATGCGATCCCCGCCTGACCGACCTTCAGCGTGATCCCGACGCCCGCGACCGCGACCGCGATGCTGAGCCCCGCACCGGGCAGATCCTCCACCAGCGTCTGCAAGCCGACCTGTGGCTTCTCGGGATAGAGCAGCCTCCACAAAGAAGCGAAGAGCACGAAGCTCAGGACGAGCGCAACCGCAGCGGCCAAGCTGACCGCAAGGTAGAAACCAACGTAGTCCCGTGGTGCGCTGGTCAAAGCCCGGACCATCACGGCGGCGGCCACGGCGGGCACCACCGACGACGGCAGGTTCACACAGAAGACCATGCGCGGCGAGGTCCTCAGTCTCAGGTTGGCAGCGGTCTCGCCGATCACCGCAGCCAGCGCCGCGGAGGGTGGTCCCAGAAACGCTGCCGCAAGAACCCAGACGATGAACGAGGGCGATACACCGATCCCGCCACGCTCGCCGACGACGAGGTAGCCGGCAACCACGGCACCGAGGCCAAGCACGAGGCTGAGCGAGTCGACGCGATTGCTTGGGGCGACGATCATTCCCGCGGCGCAAACCACCACCGTCAACGTGGGTGGAAGAATTTCGCGCCACGAGAGCCTCGCGCTGCCGCCGGCGCGTCGGCGCATCATGTGTGGGAAGGTAGCGCCATTCGACCGTCGCTACCAGCGAAGGACGATCAGCAGCCGCGGTAGCCCATGATCCCTCCCTCCGAAAATCGTGGACCGGACCCGGAGGCCGAAGTTCCCCAGTCGGCTTCCCCGAGGCTGGTGCACTGAAACGTCACGGCTTCAAGCGGTCCTTCCGGTCGGTCGACTGCGCTACAACATGAGCAATATGGGCAGCTATAACGGGAGCAACCTATCCGAAGTTCCTCATGCTTTGCACAGTATTTTGGTCAATATCTTGTGCAATTTTAAGGGCAAGCGGCGCATCTCGCAACGCAGGACTTCACCTTTGTGACTAAATGCGATACCTGAAGACGAGCGAAGCGGCGACTTTGCTGAACGTGAGCCCGAATACCCTGCGGGCCTGGGAGCGTCGTTTTGACTTCCCCAAGCCGCAGCGCTCGCCCGGCAAGCACCGCCTCTTCACCCACGGGGAAATTGCCGCGCTGCGCGACGCATTGCAGGAGGGGCTCTCGATCTCCTCTGCCGTTTCGCGCGCGCGTGAGGGCCTGGCGGCCGACGCCAACTCGCTGATCGGAGCGCTCGTCTCCTATGAGCGCGAGCGCGCCGACACGGCGATCGAGGCAGCGCTGGCCCTGCGTTCGGTGGAGCGCTCCGTCGAGGAGGTGCTGCTGCCGACGCTCGACGAGATCGCCCGCCGCTACGGCGTCGACTCGGCTGGATGGGCGTTCGCCGCCCACTGGGGCGGCGACTGGTTGCGGCGAGCGCTGCACCTCGCCCCTCCCCCCGTGCGGCCGATCTCGATCCTGATCGGCGATGCCGCCCGCGACGAGCTCGATCGCGACAGTGCCTACATCCGGGCGCTGGAGCTGTTCTGCGCGCGCGCCGGCATCAACGTCCTTAGCCTCTCTGCCCGGGGCGTTGCCGGGATCGGCGATGCGGTCACGATCCACCGCCCGGACCTGGTCGTGCTGGCCGGTTCGCACCTCGACGACGACACCGTGGCGCGTTGGGCATATGCCGTTCGCCTGGCCGCCGGCGCGCTGCCGATGGCCGTCTACCGCCGTGGCCCCGACCGCATCCGCGTACGCACGACGGGGGCTCGCAACCTGCCCGACGGCGCGCGCGCGGCCCAACGCCGGATCCTGGAGCTGGTCGAGGGAGAGCAGGGCACGCCCGCGGTCAGGCCGGATGTAGAGCTCGCGCCGCGCCGCGTCAGTCTCTAGAAGCGCCGAAATCCTCGCGCGCAGGCTCCTGCGCCTCTAGGATGGTCCTTTGTGGGCGCGTTTCGTGGTGCAAGCACTCCACCAAAGTGCACGATGGGTTGCGATCCTTGCCAATTGCTGCCGATAAAGCAATAACTCCCTTGATGAACGGCATCCGAACAAACGCCGCTGCGGTCATGCTGGGCATCAGCCCCAACACTTTGCGCAGCTGGGAACGCCGCTATGACTTCCCCAAGCCCCATCGCTCAGCCGGTGGCCATCGCCAGTACTCGCTGATCGAGATCGAGGCGCTGCGGCTGACGCTTGCCGAGACTCACAACGTTTCCTCGGCGATCTCACTGGCCCGCGAGCGCGGCGAGGGACCCTCCACGCCGCTGCGCCTGGCGGGTGCCTTCGGCGCGTTCGACGAGGACGCCGCCAACCGCCTGCTGGAGGAAAGCCTGGGCCTGCGCTCGGTGGAGCGCACGATCGAGGAGGTGCTGCTGGAGGCCGTGGCCGTCCATTGCGAGCCCGGCGCCACCACCGCGGAGTACGAGTTCGCCTGGCGCTACGCCGTCGGCTGGCTGTCGGCGCAGCGTCGCCTGGCGCCTCCCGCCCGCCGCCGAGACGGCGTGATGATCTTCGACGCCTCGGCCCCCGGGGACCTCGACGCCGTATACGCCCAGGCGCTCGAGGTGGTGCTGCGGCGGGGCGGCCTGCGCACGCTGTCGTTCACCCCGGCGGTGGAGCTGCCGCGGCTGGGACGGGCGCTGCGCGCGCTCGAGCCACGCGCGGTGATCCTGACCGGACGCCGGGTGTCGCTGGACTCGATCGGCCGGCTCGTCTACGCCGTGCGCTCGCTGGTGCGCGAGGTCGTCGTGTTCGACTATCGCGGTGCCGTGCCCGACACCGGGGCGAGCACCGTGACCAGGCTGGGCGAGGCGCCGCTGGCCGCTCGTGACGCGCTGCTGGCCAAGCTCGACGCTCCTGTGGCGCACCCAGCCGCGCCGTCGCTGGGCAAGGTCGTGGCGCCCTCCCCCGCGCGCGCCGGCGCGTAGCCGCCGCCGGCCGGCCGGCGCTCGTTCCTAGAATCGAGCGCCCATGGCCACGCGTCATCGTCCCGTAGATCCGCGCGCGTCGTTTCCCGAGCTCGAGGAGCAGGTCCTCCAGCGCTGGCGCGACCGCGACGTGTTCGCCGAGTCGCTGCGCCGGCGCGAGGGTGCCCCGTCGTGGGGCTTCTACGAGGGTCCTCCGACCGCCAACGGCAGCCCCGGCACCCATCACGTCCTGAGCCGGGTGTTCAAGGACGTCTTTCCCCGCTACCGCACGATGACCGGCCACTACGTGGAGCGCAAGGCGGGGTGGGACTGCCACGGCCTCCCGGTCGAGCTGGCCGTCGAGGCCGAGCTGGGCTTTCAGTCCAAAGCCGATATCGAGCGCTACGGGATCGCCGAGTTCAATGCCCGCTGCCGTCAGAAGGTCCTCAGCCACGTCGAGGAGTGGAATCGGCTGACCGAGCGAATCGGCTTCTGGGTCGACCTTGACCACCCCTATCGCACCCTTGACGCCGACTACGTGGAGTCCGTTTGGTGGGCCCTGAAGACGATCCATGACCGCGGGCTGCTGTACGAGAAACTGAAGGTCGTTCCCTACTGCCCGCGCGATGAGACCACGCTCTCCAGCCACGAGCTGGGGCAGCCGGGGGCCTATCGCGACGTCGTCGACCCCTCGGTGTACGTGCGCCTGCCGGTGACCGGGCGGCCGGCATCGTCACCGCTGCAGGAGGGCGACGAGCTGCTGGTGTGGACGACCACGCCCTGGACGCTGGTCTCCAACGCCGCCGTGGCGGTCAAGCCCGAAATTCTGTACGTGCGGGCCCGCGCGTCGGATGCTGACCCCCGCCACCCGGCCGGGGTCGTGGCCCAGGCACTGGTCGAAAAGGTGCTGGGCGAGCACGCCGAGGTGCTGGACACGTTCCCGGGAGTGGAGCTGATCGGCACCCGCTACGAGGCGCCGTTCCCCTACATCCCGGCTGAGACCTACGGGCCAAAGGGGCACACCGTCCTGCCCGCGGACTTCGTCACCGCCCAGGACGGCACCGGTCTGGTCCACACGGCGATCGCGTTCGGCGAGGACGACTTCCGCCTCGGTGAGGTCGAGGGCCTGAACGTGGTCAACCCGGTGCGCCTGGACGGCACCTACGACGAGCGCATCGGCCCCTACGCCGGGCGCAACGTCAAGGCCGCCGATCCGGACCTGATCGAGGACCTGCGCGCCCGTGACCGGCTGCTGCGCGCGGAGTCCTACGAGCACTCCTATCCGCACTGCTGGCGCTGCGGCACCCCGCTGCTCTACTACGCCAAGCCCTCCTGGTACATCGCCACCAGCCAGATCAAGGACGAGCTGCTGGCGGCCAACGAGGCCGTCAACTGGTACCCGGACCATGTCAAGCACGGCCGCTTCGGCAACTGGCTGGAGGGCAACGTCGATTGGGCGCTGTCTCGTGAGCGCTACTGGGGCACCCCGCTGCCGGTCTGGCGATGCGACCACGGCTGCACCAGGGTGGTCGGCTCGTTCGCCGAACTGCAGGAGCTGTCAGGCGTGCTGCTGGAGGATCCGCACCGCCCGTTCGTCGACGAGGTCACGTTCCCGTGCGAGAACTGCGGCGGCGAGATGCGCCGCGTGCCCGAGGTGATCGACGTGTGGTTTGACTCGGGCTCGATGCCGTTCGCCCAGTTCCACGCCCCCCACGCCAACCTCAAGCACTTCGAGCAGCGATTCCCGGCCGACTTCGTCTGCGAGGCGCTGGATCAGACGCGCGGCTGGTTCTACTCGCTGCTGGCCGTGGCGACGCTGCTCTACGACCGGTCGTCGTTTCGCAACGTCGTCTGCCTGGGGCTGATCCTTGACGAGCAGGGGCGCAAGATGTCCAAGTCGCTGGACAACACGGTCGAGCCCTGGGAGGTGATCGACCGCTACGGCGCCGATGCGCTGCGCTGGTACTTCTTCACCTCCAAGTACCCGTGGGACGGCTACCGCTTCTCCCTGAACGCGATCGGCGAAGCGGTCCGCCAGTTCCTGCTGCAGCTGTGGAACACGTACGGCTTCTACGTCCTGTACGCGAATGCGAACGAGATCGAGACGCCGCACGCCGACCCCGACCAGCTCTCGGACCTGGACCGGTGGGCGTTGTCGCGCCTGCAGGAGACGGTGGAGACCGTGCGCGAGCGCCTCCAGGACTTCGACGCCACCGGCGGCGGCCGGGCCCTGCAGGCGTTCGTCGACGAGCTCTCCAACTGGTACGTGCGACGCTCGCGCCGGCGCTTCTGGGAGGGCGATCAGGCCGCCTTCTGGACGCTGGGCGAGTGTCTGTCGACGGTCTCCAAGCTGCTGGCTCCGTTCTGTCCGTTCATCGCCGACGAGATCTACGACAACCTGGACGGCGCCGAGCCCAGCGTGCACCTGTGCGACTTCCCGGCGGCCACCCCGCGCGACACCGAGCTGGAGTCGGCGATGGCGGTGGCCCGCGAGACGGTGCGCCTGGGACTGGCTGCCCGCGCACAGGCCAAGCTCAAGGTGCGCCAGCCGCTGCGCGCCGCCGTGGTCGTGGCCACCGGGGCCGAGCGCGAGGCGATCGAGCGCCTCGCCGAGATCGTGCGTGAGGAGCTCAACGTCCGTGAGCTGCGCTTCGTCTCCGAGGCCGACGAGCTGGGGCAGGTCGAGATCAAGCCCAACTACCGGACCCTGGGGCCGCGTTTCGGCAAGCAGATGCCGAAGGTGGCGATGGCCGTGGCCGGACTGGATGCGGCGCATGCCGCCGCGACCCTGCGCGAGGGCGGCTCGGTGGCGATCTCCGTCGGCGGCGCCGAGCATGCGCTGGGCGCCGAGGACCTGCTGATCACGATGAAACCGCTGGAGGGCTACCAGGTGGAGCGCGAGGGCTCGCACGCCGTCGCTCTGGAGACGACGATCGACGAGTCGCTGCGTATCGAGGGCTGGGCGCGTGACATCGTGCGTGCCGTGCAGAACGCCCGCCAGGCGGCCGGGCTCGAGGTCTCGGACCGCATCCTGCTCACGCTCGATGGCGACGGGGCCCTTCTGGAGGCCGCTCGCAAGTACGAGGCGTATCTGGCCGGTGAGACGCTGGCCACCGAAGTGGCGTACGACGACCTCGACGGTGCCGAGCCCGTGAGCGTCGACGGGCGGCCGCTGAAGATCGGCGTGGCCCTGGCCGCCTGCCCTTAGGCCGACGACGCCAGGTCGGCGGCGGAGCGCCCGCCGCGCTTGCGCAGCCACATCGCCAGCCGGTTGGCGCCACTGCGTTCGGCCGCATCGACGGCCGTCAGATCGTCGTAGCCGACCCAGTTGAGCTCGGCTCCTCGCAGCAGCAGCTGCGATGCGGTCGACTGACGTCCGCCGTGGCAGGCGCCCCAGAAGGCCTGCGTGACCGCCGCGGCGTCCGGCGGCGACGAGGCGGCCAGCTCCCGGTTGAGGCGATCGCTGAGCCCCAGCGTGGCGGCCTGGAAGAAGTTGGTCCGGGCGCCGTGAGCCAGCAACCGGTCGGCGGCCTGCCACTGCCCGAAGGCGGTCGCGTCGGCGATCGGCGTGCCCCCGCCGACGATCGCGCCCGGGGCCTCCAGATCGGCGCCGGCGTCCAGCAGGGCGTCGATCAGCTCGATGTCGTCGTTGGAGGCCGCCCAGTGCAGCGGCGTCTCGGAGTGGGCCTCGCCCACATAGCGGGCGTTCACATCGGCGCCCGCCTGCGCCAGCACGGGCACGATCTCACGCGGGTTGGGCCGGTGCCCGGGCCAGTCCGCGTACAGGTGAAGCAGCGTGCGTTCACCGCGGCGCTCGTCGCTGGCAACCACGTGCGCACTCGCCAGCTCGGGGTGCTCCTCGACGAGGCGCTTGACCGCCTCCACGTCGCCGGAGACCAAGGCTTCGGTCGCCTGCTTGGCGAGCGGGTCCTGGGCGTCGAGTCTGAGCTCCCGTGACATCATCGTTGATTTGCCGCGCGCCACGGCGGCGCGCCACATCATACCGCCCGAAAGCTTACGCCAGCGCGGGCTCGAGCTCCTCCTCGATCTTGCGCTTGGGGTAGGCGCCGATCACGGTCTTCTTGACCTCGCCGTGCCGGAACAGCATCAGCGTCGGGATCGACATCACGTTGAACTTGACGGCTGTCTGCTGGTTCTCGTCGATGTTGAGCTTCACCACCTTGAGGGCCTCGCCCTTCTCGGCGGCGATCTCCTCCACCACCGGCGATACGCGGCGGCACGGACCGCACCACGGTGCCCAGAAGTCCACGAGCACGGGAACTTCTGACTCGATCACCTCTGCCTGGAAGCTGTCGTCGGTTACGTCTGAAACCGGGCCTGACATTTTCTTCTCCTGTCTCGTGTTACTTCAAAAAGTATAGCGAGTCGGCGAAGCTAGATTAGACATCTGCAATGGCCGACCCCACTAACTCCGAGATCGCCGAGGCGCTTGACGAATTGGGCGACCTCTACGAGCTCGATGGAGCCGTCATCCACCGGATCGTCGCCTACCGTAACGCCGCCAAGGCGGTGCGCGACGCCCCCGTGTCGGTGACCGCCCTGGCCCGCGAGGGACGCGCCACCGAGCTGCCGGGAATCGGCGGGATCATCCAGGAGAAGGTGCTGGCGCTCGCCGACGACGGGGCGATCCCCGCCGCGCTGAAGCTCAGGGCCAAGTTCCCGGCCGGCCTGCTCGAGATAACGCGATTGCCCGGCCTGGGGCCCAAGCGCGCCCGGCGGCTCTACGAGGAGCTGTCGATCGACTCCCTCGACGCGCTCGAGGCGGCCGCCTCGGCGCACCGGATCCGTGAGCTCAAGGGCTTCGGGCCCAAGGCCGAGGAGAGCCTCCTGGCAGCCGCCGCGGTGGCCCGTGCAGACGCCGCGGCGGGCGAGAACGGCGGCGGGCGGCGGACCGTGCTGAACCGCGCACTGGCGGTCGGCGAGCAGCTGGTGGCCGCACTCCGAGACCACCCCGCCTCCGAACGCGTCGAGCTGGCCGGCTCGGCGCGGCGGATGACCGACAGCGTCAAGGACCTGGACGTGATCGCCACCGCCCACGACCCGCTGGCGCTGGCGCAGGCGGCGGCCGCGCTGGAGCTGGTGGAGCTGGCCCAGACCCCCGGCGAGGCGGGTGTCCGCCTGCGCACCCACACCGGTCTGAAGGTCGACCTGCGGATCGTCGCCCCCGACCAGTTCGGCAACCTGATGCAGCACTTCACCGGCTCCAAGGAGCACAACATGGCACTGCGCGAGGCCGCGGTGCGCAAGGGGCTGCACGTCTCCGAGTACGGCGTCCTCGACGACGCCACCGGGGAGACGCACCGCTGCGAGCGCGAGGAGGAGGTCTACGCGCTGCTCGGGATGCAGTACATCGAGCCCGAGCTGCGCGAGAACCGCGGCGAGCTGGATGCGGCGGCGGCACGCACGCTGCCGCCGCTGATAGGCGCGCAGGACCTGCGCGGCGACCTGCACTCCCACACCGACGCCTCGGACGGGACGGCCTCGATCCAGGAGATGGCCCTGGCCGCCCGCGACGCCGGTTACGAGTATCTGGCGATCACCGACCACTCGGCGTCCGTGGGCGTGCGGATCGACGCCGACGGGCTGCACCGGCACATCGCCCGGATCCGCGAGCTGTCGGGCTCAGACGTTGTGGGCGGCATCACCCTGCTGGCCGGTTCGGAGGTCAACATCCTGCCCGGCGGATCGCTGGACTACGAAGACGAGGTGCTGGCCGAGCTGGACTGGGTGGTCGCCTCGGTCCACTCCTCGTTTCAGATGTCCTCGGCCGAGATGACCAAGCGGATCGTGCGGGCGATCTCCAACCCGCTGGTCGACGTCATCGGCCACTTGTCAGGTCGCAAGATCGAGCGCCGGCCGCCGTACGCGTTCGACTTCCCGGCGATCGTCGAGGCGGCGCTGGCCACCGGCACGATGCTCGAGATCAACGCCAGCCCCGACCGCCGCGATCTCAACGACGTGCACGCGCGGGCGGCCGGCCGCGCGGGGATCCCGATCGTGATCAACTGCGACGCCCACCGCGTAGGTGGCTTCGAGGTGGCGCGCTACGGCGTGGCCACGGCCCGCCGGGCGTGGCTGGGCCCTGAGGCCGTGGTCAACACCCGCCCGTGGGACGAGGTGGCCGCGCTGCGGCCCCGAAACCGCAGCTGAGCCAACGCAAGCGATAAAGATCCCGGTTTCCGGGACAAATATCGGACTCAGCGGGCGCGCTTGGCCCGTGGAGGCCGCGGCGGCGGACGGCGTGCCTCGGCCACCGGCTGCGCGTCGCGACCACGTGAGCCCTCGGGCCCGGGCTCGGCCGGCGAGGTGCCCATCCCCCGCCATCCGCGTTGCACGGCGACGAACCACAACAGGCCCAGCAGACACAGCGCCCCCGCCACGAAGAAGTTGACGCGGAGGCCGAGGAAGTGGTTGGAGTAGTCGATCCGCTGCGTCTCCTCGAACACCCGGAACCCCGAGTAGCCGGCCACGTAGAGCGCGAACAGCCCCGGCGCACGGATCTTGCGACGCGACCCCAGCCATACCAGGAAGCCCGCCAGGCCCAGGTTCCAGATCAGCTCGAACAGGAAGGTTGGCTCGAACGTGGCGAACCGCTCATACCCCGGAGGACGATGTGACGGGGAGATCTTCAGTCCGAAGAACAGCCTGGTGGGCGCCCCGAACAGCTCCTGGTTGAAGTAGTTGCCGATCCGGCCGATCGCCTGGGCGACCAGCAGGCCCGGCGCGGCCGCCTCCATGAAGCGAAGCAGGTCGTCGCGCCCCAGACGCCGGTGGATGACGAGCAGCCCGACAAGCACGCCGCCGGCGATCCCGCCCCAGATGCCCAGCCCTCCGTCCCAGATCGCGAGCACGCCCCACCAATGATCGGGGACCTGGCTGGGGGTGGTGATGTCGAAGTAGATCCGTCCGCCGATCAGACCGGCCGGGAACGCCCACATCGCGACCTCGTAGGGCAGGTCGGGGTCACCGCCCACCGCCCGCCAGCGCCGGCGGGAGATGAGGATCGCCGCGGCCACCGCAAACACGTAGGCGATCCCGTAGGCGTGGAAGAACAGCGGCCCGATGCTGAACCCGTTGTGGGCCGGGCTGGGAATGAAGGCGAGCGGGGTCACGCCCGCCATCCTGGCAGCAATCGGGGGAGCACGCGTTCGCTCAGGGTGGCGGCCACTGAGGCGCGGCTGAAGGGCGCGATCAGCTGCGCCGCCCGGCCCGCGTAGCCGTCGGCCGGGTCGTCGAGGGCGTGGCGCAGCGCCGTCGCCAGATCCTCGGAGACGAGGCGCGGGTCCAGGCTCCGGGCCAGCGCCAATGCTGGATAGGCCCCCGGCGAGGGCGTCGTCACGACCATCGCGCCGTCGGCCAGCGCCTCGAGCGCGGCGATCCCGAAGTCCTCACGGCGCGGAGCGGTGACGAACACCCGCGCACGTCGCTGCAGCGAGCGGTAGGCCTCGGGCTCCAGGAGCCCGACGAAGCGCACCCCGGCCGGCGCCGGCGAGCGCTCGATCCCGGCCACCACGAGCGTCTCGCCCTCGCGCCGGGCGCGCTCCCAAGCGGCCAGGATCATGTCCAGTCGCCGCTTGACCGGATCTCGGGCATAGGCCAGCACGTCGACGTCGCGAGGGCCCTCCGGGCCCGCCGGCGGCTCGATCGGCACCGGCACCGCGACCGCCTCGGCATGCGGCGCGCCCTCCAGCGGCGCCAGCGCATCGGCGCTGGAGGACATCGTCATCAGCAGCGGCGCCTGCGCGACCCGGCGGCGCTCGACCGTCCGCTGCCACACGCCATGGCGGCCGGGGCGGTTCTCGGCGGCCAGCGCGTCGAGCCAGATCGCGCCGGGCGCCGGCCAGAGCAGCGCGGCGGTGATCGAGCAGTAGACGACCGCGCGCGGGCGGTGCTCGGCGATCGCCGCGGCCGCCGTGCGGCGTGCCATCGCCGCCTGCACGAGGTCGGTGAGCATGAAGGTGCGCACCTGCGGCCCCGCGCCTGCGTCGGTGACGAGCGAGCGGGCGCCGGCCTGTGCGAAGGCGGCCGCCAGCGCCCCTGGAGATCCGCGCCAGCCGGTGGTAGCGCCCACCGAGACGAGCAGCACGTCGACATCGGCCATGCGAGTGCCGCGCGTCAGGCGCGGGGGCTCGCCCGCCGTGACAACGAGGCGCCGTTGAGCTCGCGCAGGTTGGAGCGAAAGCCCGGCGTGCGAACCAGCCGCATCTGGTGAAAGGGAGACGTCGGCTCGATGTAGAAGCGGGCGCCGTCGCGCTCCTCGATCGCCGTCACCGCCGAGGCCTGACGTCGCCAGGCGAGCGCCCAGATGATGGCGAACCCGGCCGCGATCGCCGGGATCTGCGGCGCGACCAGGCCCAGCGCAGCGGCCCCCAGGGTCGAGATCAGTAGCGGCCACAGGCGGTTGAGCACCGTACGCGCGGGGTTGACCTCGGGCAGCGAGGCCTGCGTGCGAGCGCTGGCCAGCAGGGCGGCGATCGGCGACGAGGTCTGGCCGCGGCGCCCCAGCCACAGTCCGATCAGGCCGCCGGCCACCCACCATCCGGCGGCCACCGCGATCACCGGGCCGTGGCCGCCGCCGGCCACGCCGGCGAGCGTCACCGCGGCCAGCGCGCTGGCCGCGGCCGCGCTGATCAGCACCGTGGTACGCAGGAAGTCGGCGAACCGCACCGCCGCTACTCGTCGGCCGTGGCGATCAGTGCCGCCAGCAGCTGGCTGACCCCCTCGGGACCGTCGACGACGACGTCGGCCTCGCTGGTGATCTCCGATGGGCTCTCGCTGGAGGAGACCCCGGCGCGCACCGCCCGGACCAGCCGCCCCTCGGCCACCAGCTCGGGAAGCGCGCGGAACGCGTCGAGATCGGTGGTGTCGTCGCCCACGTACAGCGCCGAGTCGATCTCCGAGCCGACCTCGTTGAGCAGGCGCCTGACGCCGGCGCCCTTGTCGATCTTGATCGGCGGTCGGACCTCCAGCACCTTGCGACCCCAGTGGGTGCGCAGGCCGGCCGCCTCGGCGCGCTGCGCGATCGCGTCGACCGCCGCGCGAGCCGCCTCCTCGTCGGGCGCCCCGCGCCAGTGGAAGGCGACGATCGCTCCCTTGTCCTCCAGGCGCACTCGTAGCTTGCGCGCGTCGGCGGTGTCGGCCTCGCGACCGAACTCGTGGATCCGGCGCACCCAATCGGCCACGCCCTCATCCAGGACGGCCTCGGTCCACCCGGAGCGCAGCAGCTCTACGCCGTGGCTGCCCAGGTAGGTGATCGTGCCGATCGAGACCATCGCCCGCGCCTCGGAGGCGCGGCGGCCGCTGATACAGGCCACCAGCCCGTAGTTGCGAGCGACGGCGATCAGCAGCTGGCGCGTGGACTCGGGCACGTGGGCGTCGGACGCGTGGTCGACGATCGGGGCAAGGGTGCCGTCGATGTCAAGCAGGATCGCCGCGTGTCGGGGGTTAGCTCGCAGCGGCGCGAGCGCCTCGGATATGAGCGCTGACGTCACGGTCCTAGTATGCCCCCTCGCCGTGGGTGGGTGGGAACGGGTGCGGGTTGGGGTGGGTATCGAGTCCTCACTGACAGATACCATTCACGCCGGTGATGAACGAGTCCGCATCAGAGTCCGGCTACGCCGTCTCCAGCCTGGGACAGATGGGCGAGGGCCCCGGCTTTCGCAAGGTCCGTCAACAGCTCGGCGTCACGGCGTTCGGCGTCAACGCGATCGTCCTGCCTCCGGGCTACTCCACCGGCGTGCATTACCACGACGAGCAGGAGGAGATGTACTTCGTCCACCAGGGGACGGTCGAGTTTCGCTTCGGCGACGGCACCGAGCACCTGGTCGGCGCCGGCGGGGTGGTGCGGGTCGACGCGGCCACGCACCGTGGGATGCGCAACGCCGGCCAGGACGACGCGATCGTGGTCGTGGCGGGCGGCAAGGACGGGTACGTCGGCCGCGATGGCCAGGCCGTCGGCGACAACCCGCGCGGCGGACCCCCCGGCGCGGCCTGACCGCCGACAACTGGTGACCCAAGCCCTGCTGCTGCACGGGCAGCCGGGTGGCGCTGCCGACTGGGACGGTGTGCTGGCGGCACTCCGCGGCCGGACGACAGCTATGGCGATCGACCGCCCGGGCTGGGACGGCCACACTCGGGCTCAGGACCTGGCGGGCAACGCCCGGGCGGCGCTGGCAGCGCTCGACGCCCGCGGCGTGGAGCGAGCCGTCGTCGTCGGACACAGTCTCGGCGCGGCGATCGCTGCGTGGCTGGCGGTACACCACGGCGAGCGGGTGAGCGCGCTGGTGCTGGTCGCCCCGGCGGCAAATCGTGCCGCGCTCGGGAGACTGGACCGCTGGCTGGCCACTCCGGGACTGGCCGAATTGTCAGGGGCGGCGGCGATGGCGAGCCTCGGGGTGGCGCTGTCGCTGGACCAGGTGCGCGGCCGCGTCGCCGCCGCGGTCGGACTGCCCGACGGCTACCTTCGCCGGGCCCGGACGACGCTGCTGAGACCCGGAGCCTGGCGCTCGTACGCCACCGAGCAGCGCGCTCTCGTCCGCGGCGTGACCGCACTGGAGCCGGACCTGCAGACGATCGCCGCGCCGACGACGATCCTGTTCGGCGACCGCGACGCGATCGTGTCGCCCGCAGCCGCGCAGCGGCTGTCGGAGCAGATCCCCGGAGCGCGCCTGGTGGCCAGGCCGGGCGCCGGGCATCTGCTGCCCCAGCGCGCGCCTGAGTTCGTCGCCGGACAGATCCTGGCGGCGCTGTCCGGCGCCGCTGGCTCTACCCTCGCCGGTGCATGAGATCCCGTCCGTCACTCGCCGGGCTGCTCACGCTCGCCGTCATGCTCCTCCCCGGCGTCGCGCACGCCGCCAAGCTCGTCGGCGGCCGCCAGCAGTCGGCCATCGCCAAGGCGTTCTTCGCCCACCGCGCCCACCGCGGCCAGGCGATCGTCTCCACCCGGGTCTCGACGACAGCGCCCGCCTGGGCGATCGTCAGGTCGGTCCAGCCCCAGTCATCCGGACGCACCAGCGCCGCGGGTCATCCGCCGCGCCTGCAGAGCACCTACTACCGCTTGGCCCGCCGACGGGTGAAGCCCGGAGCGCCGCCGGCGGCGGCCCGGGCCGATCTGGCGCGCGACTTCCGCGTCGCCGTGGTCTACAGCGGATCGGGCTCGGAGACGGTCGCCTACCACCAGCTGTATCGCAGCGTGTGCGTTGGCGCCGGCGGGTTCACCGACGACCAGACCGACACGGTCAAGCCGATGTCGTGGAGCGTTCGCTACGTGGTCGACCTCGATGCGCTGCAGTCCGCGGTGCGAGCCCCGGGCGGCACGGTGCTGGTGCCCGCGGTGGCCTTCGATCGCTCGCAGTCAAGGCTCTCGGCCCACGAGATCCGGTCGCGCACCGCCATCGACGAGGGCTGCAACGGACAGCCGACGACGTTCGAATGCGATGCGACGTACTCCGTGGGCTCGCCGTCGGACGGGCTGCTGTCGTTCCCGGCCACCGGCGGGCTGGAGATCGGCGTGCCCACGAAGGCCAACCCCAGCGGCGACTGCGACCCGAGCGACTACACGCTCGGGCCCTCGCTGTGGGACAGCGGGGCGACGACGGCGGTGGCGCCGCCCCTGGGCCTGGTGGGCGCCGACCTGCCCGCCAAGCCCTACGCGCCCGTCCGCGTATCGTGGCCCGGGAGCTCGCTGTCGCTGGTCTCAGGCTCTCCGCTCAGTCCCTGCCAGGGCGACGCTGCAGCCTGCCACGACACGTTTCGCTGGAGCGGCCATGTGGCGTTGCAGGCAATCCCGTAGGGGATCACTCCTCGCCGGGCTGGGCTCCGGGACGACCGGGGTGGCCGGCTCGTCGGGCTGGGGGACCGTCGACGGCCGTTCGGGATCGGCGGGGGTGGGGTCCGGAGGATCGATCGGGGCGATCGGCGTGTCCGGGACGACAGGCGTAGCCGGCTCGGTCGGCTGAGGTACCTCCAGTGTCGGCGACAGCACCGAAAACACGTTGACCTCCGGCGCTCTAGATTGTCTTGTTGTTGGCGACATACATGCTCCTTATCTAGCTCGACCTAGACTGCGCCGCCGTGGAAACCGCTTCAGAGCCGATCGACCCACACCGGGATGACTCGCTCGACCTACCCCCTTTTGTCGACCTCGAACTGAACGGCACGGCGGGCTCGACGGTCGCCGAGCCGACCGCTGCGCCCGCCCGCGCGCGTCGCCGGACCCGGCGGCGGACGTGGCTGTCGGTGGACGCGCGCCGGGAGGTCCTGTGGATCACGGTGATCTACCTGGCGGCGCGCGTCCTGCTGCTGCTCGTGGCGTTCGTCAACGGCGCCTTCGGCCACCACAACTTCCTGCACGAGCTGGCCAACTGGGACGGGCTGTGGTACCGCCGGCTGGCCAACCACGGCTATCCCGGGCACGTCGACTACGGACAGACGACGCTCGGGTTCTTCCCGCTGTTCCCGATCGCCATCTGGCTACTGGAGCCCGTGTTCCTGGTGTTCACGAGTCACAACGCGATCTGGGCGGCCACGGTCTCCGGAGCGCTGCTCTCGGCCGTGGGCGGCTGGATCGCGACGGTCCTGGTCCATCGCCTGGCCGACGGCTGGTGGGGGCGCGCGGCGGCCCGCCGGGCGACGATCCTGTTCGTCGTCTTCCCCGGGTCGGTCGTCTTCTCGATGGTCTACTCAGAGGCCCTGCTGATGCCGCTGGCTGCCGGCTGCCTGTGGGCGCTGGAGCGCCGGCGCTGGGTGCTGGCCGGAGTGCTGGCGGGGTTCGGCTCGGCGGTCCAACCCGTGGGACTGATGCTGCCGGTGGTTTGCCTGGCCGGAGCGCTGCTGGAGCTCTACCGATGTCGCGGGCACCTGCGCGACGCCCGCCGGGCGCTGATCGCGCCGGTCCTGTCGGTTACCGGCGCCGTCTGTTTCATGATCTTCCTCTGGATCTGGACGGGCAACCCGTTCGCCAACTACATCGCCCAGCACCACGGCTGGAGCGAGAAGACCGAACTCCTGGCGCTGGTGCACGCCGCGACCCGGATGGCGCCGACGTTCGACCCCAACCACTTCAACAGCCCGGTGACGATCAACCTCAACCTGGTCGTGGGACTGATCGGCGCCGTGATCCTGGCCGGAGAGCTGTACCTGCTTTGGCGCTCGCGGCGCTCGGTGTCCGCGGTGGCGATCGTGTGGACTCTGGGGATCGCGGTCTTCGCCGTCACCTCGGAGTACGTCCCGCCCAACCCCCGGATGCTGATCACCGCCTTTCCGGCGCTGATGGTGGTCGGGCGCTACCTGGAGGGCAAGTGGTTCGCGGTCCTCGTGTTCGTCAACGTGTGGCTCCTGGCGGGGCTCAGCGTGCTCACGTTCTGGTCGACCACGCTGCGCCCGTAGCTGCAACAAAACGCAGGCGGCCGAGTCCGTTACCCGGGCCGGCGGCGTCCTGCGCCGAGCAGCAGCTGCACGTGGATCGGGCTGGCGTAGCCGTACTGCTTGATCGCGCCGTGGCCGAAAGCCCGCTCCAGGCGCACATCCAGGCGCAGGTAGCCGGCTCGATTGGCCCGCGCCCGGGCCGGTCCGTCCCGCTGGCCCTCGTGGCTGGAGACGAACCACAGACGCCGGCATCCGGCAGCCGCCGCCGAGAGCTGTGAGGGCGTCAGGGTCGCGTAGCGCTCGACGAACGGCTTGACGGCGCCCCACCGGAGCACCGGCAGGATCGAGCGGGGCGCCCGCCCGTCTCTCACGTAGTACTGAAATGCGTTGCGGGCGTCCTCCGGATAGAAGGCGATGCAGTCACCCGGCCGCGCGCGGGCGAGCACGTCGGCGGTGGCCGCCCGCCACGGCTCCGGCGAGACCCCGTAGGCGGCGGCCAGCGGCACGGCGCGCACGGCCAGCGCTGCCACCAACCCCACCAGTGCGAGCCGGGCGGGCAGGCGCGGATGGGTGAGCGCCACCGCCAGCACCAGCGCGACCGCCGGCAGGCAGGTGAGCAGGTTCCGGGGCAGGAAGATCGGCTGCGCGACCAGCGAATAGAGGAACGTCAGCACCACCGGCACGGCGAGCCACTGAAGCGTCAGCGCCGCCGGCCACCCGGCCAGCCGGGGGTCAGCCGGGTACTCCCCGGGCCCCGCCCGGCGCGCCCGCAGCATCGCCAGCGCGACACCGATCACCACCAGCACGGTCGCCACCAGACCGACCGCCGTCGTGAACCGCGGATGAAAGCTCGGCTGCAGTCCTGTCGAGGTCAGCGACTGCAGCACCTGGCTCTCGACCTTGCGCGACGGCCGCGGGACCCAGAACAGCTGTCCCGACCCGCGGCGCACGGCGAGGATCGCCAGCGGCAGGCAGCACACGGCGACGGCGATCAGCGCCGACGCGAGCCGCCGCAGCGCCGCCGGGCGGCCGATCAGCGCCAGCAGCTGCACCGGCACCACCAGCACGGCGACGAAGCTCGAGTAGGCGGCCAGCACCATCGCCAGCACGTAGCCCGCCCACGCCCAGCGCCGCCGCGCCGGCGGCGCCGATTCCTCGGCGAGCGTCAAGAAGCAGAGGAAGCCCGCGCACACGAAGGCCACCATCGGCGCGTACCCGCGCGCTGTCTGCGCCCAGTAGACCAGCGGCAGGTTGACCGCGCACAGCAGCCCGGCCACCACCCCCACGCGGCGATCGAATAGCCGCAGGCCGAGCGCGGCCACCAGCGCGACGGTCATCACGGTGAACACCGCCGAGGGCAGCCGCAGCACCGTCAGGCCGGTGCCCCACCAGCCGACCAGCAGGTGCATCAGCAGGTAGTAGCCCGACATGTTGCCCCCGTCGCGGGCGATCGCCGACCCCAGCGCCGATCCGTGCTGGGAGACGATCGCCATCGTCGCGCCCTCGTCGAAGCCGAGACTGCGCGACGTGATCCGAATGATGCTCAGGAGCGCCGCGAGCAGCGCCGGCACCGCGATCGCGGCAAGCTCGCGCCCCCGCGCATCGAGAGACAGGCGAGGCAAGATCGGGTCAGGTCCTGGCCAGCGCCGGCGGCGTGCCGCTCTCGGGCCTCGCCGGCTCAGCTTGGCCGGGATCGATGCGGGCGCAGCGGCGGCGCCAGCGATTCCACGCCACGCCGGCGATCACCAGGTAAACGGCCAGCACGGCCGGAGCGGCCCCCAGCGGGACCGCGAGCACGCCGCTGGGCTTGACCAGGAACGCCGAGATCGCCAGCGCCGCTGCCAGCGCCCAGGACCGCTGCCAGCCGCGCAGGGCCGCGATCAGCACCAGACCCCAGCTGAAATACCAGGGCCAGGCAGCGGGTCCGCCGGCGGCCGCCACCAGCAGCGCGAGCCCCAGCAGTGACACCAGCCGGCCGACGCGCACCCGGTAGAGCGCGACCAGGCCGATCACCGCCGACACCCCGAACGCCACCTCGCCGACGGCCGACTCCATCCCGCGCGAGGACACCGAGACGCCCACGGCGTGCAGCAGCCCGGCCAGCGTGTAGCCCAGGGCCGTGCCGGGAGTGATCGCCAGCCGGACCTTGGCGGGCGTCGCGAACAACGAGGCCGACAGCCAGCTCACGCCGACGCCGCTGGCCAGCGTGACCGCGGCCAGCACGATGCCCGCCACCACTGCCGCGGCAGCCAACAGGCGCACGGCCGCCGCGCGGTCATCGGCGGTCCGCGCCCAGGCGACGGCGATGAACACGGCGCCGACCAGCGCCGGGACCTTGATCGTCGCCGCCAGCGCGCACAGCGCGATCCCCTGGAGCGGGCGCCCCTCGAGGGCCACCGCCACCCCGGCGGCGAGCAGACCCGCCATCAACAGATCGTTGTGGCCGGCCGCCACCAGCCCGAGGCACGTCAACGGGCTGGCCACGGTGAGCCACAGCGCACGTGGGGCATCGGTCCCCAGCGCCCGGGCCAGCCGCGGCACGAACACCGCCAGCAGCACGATCCCCAGCAGCTCGAGCGCGCGTGCCAGCAGCACCCCCGCGACCAGGTGCGAGCCGACGATGCCGACGATCAGGCCCACCAGCTCCAGGAACAGCGGGCCGTACGGCGCCGTCGTGTGACGCCAGAAGGGCGACACCGCGTTCAGCACGTGCCCGTGCCCGAGGCCGACCAGCACCGTCGGCGTCACGTGGTAGGGGTTGCGCCCCAGATGCAGGATCGTGCCCTGCGCCAGGTAGCTGTACAGGTCGCGGGTGAACAGCGGCGGCGCCAGCGCCAGCGGCAGGATCCACAACGCCGCGATCGCCAGCAGCCCGCGCCGGCCGGGCAGCGAGCGTCCAAGACCGAGCCAGGCCACGGTCAGCGCCGCCATGCCGACGTAGATCAGGCCGGTGGCCGCGCGACCGGGCCAGCCGGGCTGATACCACCAGCCCACCACGCCGTCGTGCAATGCCCGCGGCGCGCACCACGCGATCAGCACCGAGCCGGCCAGGCCGAGCGCCGCCCATGCCGGGGCTCCGCGCGCCCACGCCGGGGCTCCGCGCGGCCGCGTCGAGGCGTCGCGCGCCTGCGTCCAGCGCCGCACCGCCGTCACGCCCTTCAGACCGGCCCGCCCACCCCGCCCGCCGAGCCCCGCCGTAGCAGACGCGGGCGCGGTGCGGCCCCCCGCGCGCCGGCGCCGGCACCATGCGCCCGGGCGGCGACCACGACGGCGCCCGCGAGCGTCA
>JADGPO010000121.1 GCA_017882405.1 Solirubrobacteraceae bacterium
ATCTCCGCTGCGCTTTGCCGCCGGGACCGTCCTTTAGTCAGAGCTTGGCGAGCGCGAGCGCGGGCGCGACGCGCCACCCCCGCTCGTCAGGAACAAACTGGCCTTTTGAGTAGGATGACGGTCAGTATCGTCGTGCGACACGGCCCACGAGCGGAGACGCGGCGTTGACTTCTCGATCGATAGGGGAACTCTTGCCAAAAGGGGAGGGTCATGGGTTGTCCAAGCCGGTAGCTTGCCCGTGCAATGTCGATCCACACCCCATCACCTCGGGCCGACCACGAGCTCGACGCCGTGGTGAACCGCGCGGGCGCCGTCTTCTGCGATCACTCCGGACGCTCGGTGGCCCTCAACTACGGCTCGGCCGCCGGCGAGCTGGCGGCCTGCGTCACCCGGGCCGGGCTCGCCGACCGCTCCGAGCTGATCAAGCTCTCGCTCGAGGGCCCGCAGCAGATGCTTCAGCAGGTCGTCTCCAACCTCGCCGGCGCGGCGCTGGCTCCCGGCGGGGCCACCTTCACCGGCGCTGCCTGGTGGTGCGCGGCCAGCCCGGAGCGCGTGCTCGTGCTCTCCGAGCCGGCCAGCGGGGATCGACTGCACAGCCGGATCCGCCGGCTGCTCACGTGGCACCCCTCCCTGCGGATCCGCGACCTCTCGGTGCGGTGGAGCGCGATCGCGATCGTGGGACGCCGGGCCGGCGAGGTGCTGGCGGCCCTCGGCGTCTACGGCGAGGCCGGCGATCCACGCTCGGTGTCGCCGGTGGCCTGCAGCCGAATCGGGGACGTCGACGTGACCTGGCTGCTGCAGTCAGACCATCGCGCGCTGGTGCTCATGGGTCATCGGGGCGCACCCGCGGTGTGGCACGCGCTCCACAGCGCGGGCGAGCGGTTCGGGATCTGCGCGGTCGGCCACGAGGCGATCGCGCGCTACACCCTGCTGGCACGCACGCACCCAGAGCTCTAGCCCGTCCGTCAAGGGAGCCGCGGCGGCGTTGACGGCGCTGACGAGCACCGATCGGCGCAAACAGGCGCGAGCGACCGAGCGCGTCCTGGTGGAGCTGCTCGAACTGGAGCGCGAGCTGCTGGAACTGCGCTACGTGCGCCGCGCCGATGCCCTGGAGCGCGCCGGGGAGGCGGTGCGCCGCGTGGGCGAGATGGCGGGCGCCGAGGGCCTGCTGGCCCGGGCCGCCGCAGAGCTCGGCGCCAACTCGGACTTTCACCGCGTGCTGCTGAGCGAGGTCGACGACGGCCGGCTGCGTCCGCTGGCCCTATGGTCGCGCACCGACCAGGCGGGCGCCGAGACCGCGCTCGCGCAGCTGCGCGAGGAGCCGATCGCCTTGGAGTACCCGCTGCTGGAGTACGAGGTCGCGCGCGATCGCAGCGCCCGGCTGGTCGATGTCGCCGAGGCGGCCGGCCGCACCCCCAGGTCGCTGGCCGCAGGGCTGGGGTGGAGCGGCTACGCGGTCGCCGCGCTGAGCGCCGGGGCTGACACGATCGGTCTGCTGCACGCCGACTGCGACGGCGGACAGCGGGCACTGGACGCGGTCGACCTGGAGGTGGTCGCCACGTACGCCGGCGGCCTCTCGGGCGCGTTCGAGCGCGCCGTGCTGCGACACACGCTGGCCCTGCATCGGGCCGAGCTGGCCTCGGCCGTGCAGTGGATGGGCGAACGAGTGCAGCGCCTGGGCGACCTCGCCGGCGGGAGCGGCGCCGGCGCGCGCACGGCCCCGGCGTTCTCGGCGCAGGCGCGGCTGCTCGGCTCACTGACCCGGCGCGAGCTGGAGGTCGTGCGCCTGCTGGCCCGCGGCATGACCAATCTGGCGATCGCCAACGCGCTCGTCATCCGCGAGGGGACCGTCAAGTACCACGTCAAGAACATCCTGCGCAAGCTGGGAGCCACCAGTCGCGCCGACGCGGTCTCGCGGTTCGTGCGCGCCAGCGCAGAGGAGGGGCCGCGGTGAGCTCGGGGTCGCTGGCGGGCGGCTCGGCGATCGAGCTCGGCACCCGGCTGGGCGACGCGACCGCCCGAGCACAGGCGCTGCTGGGGCGCAGCGCCGACGGGCACGCGGCGGCCGGCGCCGGCGAGACCGAGCGCCTGCGGGAGCTGATCGATGGGCTGACCGCCCGCCTGGCGACCCTGCGCGGGGGCGATGCGGGGCGCCTGGTGGGCGAGCAAGAAGCGGCCCGCGCACGGCTGCACGCCCGGTTTCAGGCACGCTTCGACGCCTTGGATCGCGCGCGCGGCGCCGTCGACGAGCTGCGCCGGCTCACCTCCCCGACGACGATGTTGACGCGAGCACCGGAGGAACTGTGCGGCGCCTCGGCGTTCCAGCGCTCGCTGCTCAGCCTGGTGGGCGAAGGCCAGATGCTCACGCAGGCGGCGCATTTCGCCGGCGACCGCGCCGGTGCCGAGGCGGCGCTCGCGCGGCTACAGGCCCAGCCGCTGCGGTTGGAGCACCCGCTGATCGAGACCGAGATGCTGCGGCGCCGGCGGGCCACGATCGTCGCCGACGCCGCCGTGCACGCGCGCGTGGACCAGGGGATGCTGGAGGTGATGGGCTGGCGGGCGTACGCCGCGGCCCCGCTGGTCGTCGGCGGGAGGGTGATCGGCGTGCTGCACGCCGACCGTGGCCGCCAGCAGGAGCTGGACGTGCTGGACCGTGATGTGCTGTGGGAGTTCACCTCGGCGCTCGCCCAGGCCTATGAGAGCGCGAGCCTGCGCCGGGCGCTGCGCCACGAGCGCGAGCAGATGCGCAGCTTCCTGGGCTGGCTGGGCGCCCGCTCGGGCGAGCTGACCGACGCGCCGATCCGCCTGGCGACGGTGGCCCGCACGCCCCGCGCCTCGACGTCGACGTTCGCCGAGGCCGCGCTGCCCGGAAGCCGGCGCGATGACCGGACGGTGTTCGAGGGTCTGCTGACCCGCCGCGAGCTCGACGTCGTGCGGCTGCTGGCCGACGGATGCTCGAACCGCGCGATCGCCGAGGCGCTGGTGATCTCCGACGGCACCGTCAAGTTTCACGTCAACCGGATCCTGCGCAAACTGCGGGTGGCCAACCGCGCCCAGGCGGTCTCGCGCTACCTGCGCCTGCTGGGCATGTCGGCGCCGTGAGCGGCTGATGCTGCGGGTCCTGGCGGCGATCCTGGCCCTGGTCGCGGTGGCCTGCATGGCGGTGGCGGTAGTCGGGATGGTCACCGGGCGGCCCGGAGATCGCGCGGGCTGGGCGCTGCGGACGGCCGCGGTGGTGTGCTTCGGCACCGCGGTGGCGCTGAACTCGATCGCCCACCACTAGTGGTGGGCGTCCTAGGATGCCGCGGGTGTCCGACGCTGCCGAGACCGTGCTCGCCGACGCGCAGCGCATCTGTGCCGTGCCGGCGCCCACGCTCGCCGAGGGCCCGCGCGCGCAGCTGGTGGCCGAGCTGCTGCACGCCGCCGGGGCACCGGCCGAGCTGGACGCCGTGGGCAACGTCGTCTGCCGGATCGGCGGTGAGGGGCCGGCGGCGGTGTTCGCCGCCCACCTGGACACGGTGTTCGGCCCCGAGCAGCCGATCGAGATCGTGCGGGGCGACGGCCGCATCGCCGCGCCCGGGATCGGCGACAATTCTTTGGCGGTGGCCGCGATGCTCGCCCTGGCCCGCCGGCTGGCGGCGCGCCCGCCGGGACGGCCGGTGGTGCTGGCGGCCACCGTCGGGGAGGAGGGCCTGGGCGATCTGCGCGGCGCCAAGCACCTGGTGGCGAGCACCGAGTGCCGGTGCTTCATCGCCGTCGAGGGAATATCGCTGAACGTGATCCAGGTCGGCGGCGTCGGCTCCGAGCGCTATCGCGTGACCTACACCGGCCCCGGCGGGCATCCCTGGAGCGATCGCGGCACGCCAAGCGCCGTGCACGGCCTGATCGCCCGCGCCGCGGAGCTGGTGGCGATCGACCCCGGTCGGAATGGGTCGCTCAACGTCGGCCGCGTCCACGGCGGGACCTCGGTCAACACGATCGCCGCGCAGGCCACGCTGGAACTCGACTTGCGCTCCCGCGACCCCGCCCAGCTGACGGCGCTGGCGGCGGCCGCCGGCGAGCTGCTGCACCGTGCCCCCGACGGCCTGGAGGCCGTGGTGGAGCGCGTCGGGCAGCGTCCGGCGGGCGCGATCGCTGCCGATCATCCACTGCTGCAGGCCGCCCGCCGAGCGCGAGCCGCGGCGGGCCTGGAGCATGCCGAGGAGGGCTTCTCCTCGACCGACGCTAACGCCGCCTACGGCCGCGGCATCCCCGCGATCACGGTCGGCGTCAGCACCGGCGGTCACGCCCACCGGCTCGATGAGTACATCGACGAGGCGCCCACGGCGGCCGGCGTGCGGGCGCTGGAGCGGCTGCTCGACGAGCTCGCCTACGATTGAGCGGCGCGGCCGGCGCAACTTCGCGGGTGCCCGCCGAAGCTGCTGCTCGGCGACGGCGACCGAGTGGTCGTCGAGATCGACGGCGTGGGGCGGATCGAGAACCGCTTCCTTAGCTTCCAACACAACCACCGCGGTTTGGCTCAGCTCTCCGGCTGCCAGGCGCTCAGCACCCACAGGCCCCTCACCCGGGTGACCGTGGCCAGCGCCACGTGCCAGGCGGGCGCCAGCCCCTGATAGGCGTTGGTGTTGGCGGCCGTCGTGCGCTCCCGGGTGACGACCGCGTAGTGGTCGCCGTGTCCGCGCACGGGCGCGATCGCCTCCACCACGCCGCTGTTGCCGACCTGGCCATGCCTGAGCTCATAGTCGCGCCCCACCTGGTCGGCTGCCGTCGAGAGCATCGAGCGCGCCTGCCCGACGCTGACCTCCGAGAGCGCCCGCAGGTGCAGCGAGACGGTGCGGTAGTTCCAGTTGACGTAGTAGGTCGCGAACTCCTGGACGGCCTGGGCGGGGGTGCGCCAGCCGCCCGCGACGGTCTGGCGCGGCGCGGGGGTGGGCACCTCGTGCGTGCGCTTCGCCTCGGCGGCCGGCGACGAGGCGGAGGCCGGGTCGGTGGCGGCCGGCGGGCGCGGCGCGGCGGCCGGGCTCGGAGCGCAGCCGCCCAGCCCGAGGACCACCAGGAGTGCCAAGGCTCCCCTCACAGCCCTACCGGATGCCGCTCGACGAAGCCGGACGCGTCGCGCACCAGCGGATGCCAGCCGATCCCCGCGCTGCCGTCGTCGGGCCCGGCGGCGTTGTGCGTGTCCCAGCGCAGCCCGGCCACGTACATGAACACGTGGTCGGCGCTGGCATAGATCGTCACCCACCGGCCGGGTCCAGGCCGGCCGAAGGACTCCAGCGTGCCCGACGCCGCGTCGTAGCCGACCGGCAGCAGCCGGCCCCCGTAGAGCAGGTGCTCGACGCTCGAGGAGCAGTCGTAGGTGGACGCGACCTCGTCGAGCGGCGTGCCGTGCCCGCCCCCGTACGTATAGGGCTTGCCCACGATCTGGTCGCCGGAGGCGATGATCCCCCGGACCGTCGGGGGCGCGCCGGCGGGAGCGGCGGCCGTGCCGCCCGGCAGCAGGCGAGCCCGCGGGCCGGCCGTGACCGGCACCTGGCCATCCGGAGAGCCGCAGCCCGCCGGCAGCGCCACGGGTGCCGCCACGGCGGCCGGCGCCCGCAGCGCGACTGACTGCTGCAGCACCGCGCCCGAGCCGCTGGCGGGCGGGCGCTCCACCTTCACCGCGCCTGACCACAGGCCGTTCTCGTACGGGATCCCCAGCGCCCCGGCGAACTGCCACCACAGATCGATCACGCGCGGCAGCCCGGCCACCGGCGCGCCGCCGAAACCGAAGTCGCGCTTGTAGGCGATCGCCGAGTGAGGGCCCCACGTGATCCGCAGCGGCGTCATGTAGGCCAATCCGCCCATCGCGTGCGCGGTCTGAAAGGTTGTGCCGCCCAGCTCGGCGTAGCTGTCGGGGTGCGCGATCAGGCTCTGGTCAGACGCGCCGACGGTCCCGCTGGTCGGATCACCGGGGCCGCCGTACTCGGTGGCGCCGACTCGCTCGCCGGTTCCCGGCGGGCCGAGGGTGAGCGAGACCTTGGACGTGCCGGGCTGACCGCCGCACGACGAGCTCGACGACGACGGCAGCACGATCACCGCCACGAACAGCACCAGGCCCAGGCCGACGGCCAGCAGGGCGCCCAGCGTCCCGCCGAGCAGGATCGCCGGACGGCTGAGGCGACCGCGGGGCGAGGTGGAGCTCATGCGTCAACGATAGATGCACGTGAGGATATTTTAGTCTAATTGAGACTGATTCGTTACACATAAGTGGGGCTAAGAAGCGTCCGGCCGACGTCCGGAACGCGCCGCTGAGCGCCGTGGCCCCGCTAACGTTCACCGACTATGCCGCGGATCCTCGACGTCGAAGCTGCCCTGCTCCTGCTGGAGCTCGAGCCGCCCTTCGACCAGCGCGAGGTTCAGCTCGCACGCCGGCGGATGGCCAAGCGCTGGCACCCCGATATCGCACCCCCGGGACGCCGTCACGAGCACCAGCGCCACCTACAGGCGATCAACGAGGCGGCCGACGAGCTGGAGCGCCTGGCCGAGACTTCCAGAGGCGGCAGCGTCAGCCGCAACGCGGTCAAGGCATCGGCGGCGGCGACCCGCCGGGCGCGCGAGGATGCCGGCCGCCGCGCCTATGAGAACGAGCAGCGCGAGCGGGCCGCGGCCGAGGACCGGGCCAAGCACGATCCGTTCGGCTCCCGCGTGCCCGACCACTCGGTGGTGCACCGCTACGCGCGCTGCGTCTCCTATCCCGAGTGGGGCGTGGGCACGGTCGCCGGGATCTACTTCTCCGGCGACGAGGAGGCCTCCCAGCAGTGGGCGCGCGTGCGCTTCGCCGTGGGCGTGCGGACGATCCCGGCCGGCTCCCTGCAGTTCGTCGACTTCTCCAAGCCCGATCCGGCGGCCGACCGCGTGGAGCGCTTCATGACCGCCGCCCAGCACGCGCTCGCCGAGGGCGACGCCGAGCTGGCCGCCCAGCGGCTGGTCTACGCGCGCGACGCCGAGCCCGACAACCCGGCCGTGCTGCGGCTGCTGACGGCCGCCTTCTGGCAGGCCGGCAACCTGCCCGCTGCCGGGCGCTCGGTGCGCGACTGGGCACGCGTGGAGACCGACCGGCCGACGCCCGAGCGCTACGCCTCGCGCATCTACGAGGACATGGGCGCGCTTGACCTGGCCGCCGATGCGGCCGAGCGGGCGGCGGCGCGCGCCCCCGCCGACGCTTCGGCCTGGGAGCGGCTGGGGCGGCTGTGCCTGCGCCTGATGGACCGCGCCGCGGCGATCACCGCGCTGGAGCGCGCCCGGCTGGCCGGCCCGTCGCTGGAGGGACTGCTGGACCTGGCACTCGCCTATCACCTGGCCGGCGACGTGGGCGCCGAGGTCTCGACTGCCCACGCGGCCACCCAGATCGACCCCCAGTCAACGCGCGCCTGGTCGACCTACGCCCACGCCCTGGCCCGCACCGACCGCCTGGTCGAGTGCGAGCAGGCCTGCCGCGAGGCGCTCGCCCTGGGCGCCGACGCCGAGGTCTCCGAGCTGCTCGCCCGGGTCGAGGCCGCCGCTCCGCGCAGCCTTTCCGAGCGCAGCGCCGCCTGAGTACGCAACCGCACGGTTGCGTACGATATTTGTCCCGGAAAGCGGGACAAGTATCGGACCGCGTCGCGCGCTACGGAGAGGCGACCGAGCCCTCGCGCCCGCACACGGGGCAGGACTCCTGGGGCCTGAGGGGACGGCCGCCGCAGGCGGGGCACTGCTCGATCTGCTCGAGCACGCCCAACAGCTCGCCCACGCGGCAGACGAGCAGCCGCTCCTCGTCGACCTCCACCCAGGCGCCCGCGGAGGCCGGGAACACGATGTGGTCTCCGGGCTTGACGGGCATCCGAATGCCGGCCTGATCCCACCAGTCCAGGCCCGGCCCGACGGCCAGGACGATTCCGTGCTGGGGCGGCGGCTCGTCGGAGCCGGCGGGCACGAGCAGGCCGGAGCGGCGGATGCGGTCCGGATCGAGCTCCTTGATCACTACGCGGTCGAACAGAGGTCGCAACTGGTTTCTCATGCTCATAGCGATCATAGGAGCCGCCGAGGGCGCGTCGGTCCGCCGCGAAACCTAATCTGCAGCCTCATGCGCCTGATGGTCGCCCGCTGCTCGATCGGCTACTCCGGCCGCCTCACCACCCACCTGGCGGAGGCTACCCGGCTGCTGATGACCAAGGCCGACGGCACCTTCATGGTGTGGTCGGACTACGGCGGCCAGAGCGTCAAGCCGCTGAACTGGATGACGCCGCCGACGGTGATCGAGGAGGACGGCAACCGGCTGACGGTCCGCAAGCACGGCGCCGCCAGCGAGGACCGGCTGGACATCGAGCTGCACGAGGTGATCTCCGACGTCACGCTGGAGATGGGATCGGTGGACGCCGACCACGCCCTCGCCAAGGACGGCGTGGAGGCTCATCTGCAGGAGCTGCTGGCCGACCAGCCGCACTGGTGCGGGGAGGGCTTTCGCCTGGTCCGGCGCGAGTGGGCGACCGACATCGGCCCAGTCGACCTGATGTGCCGTGACGAGCAGGACGGCTGGATCGCCGTGGAGATCAAGCGGGTGGCCGGGATCGAGGCAGTCGAGCAGCTCACCCGGTACCTGGAGCGGATCCGGCTCGATCCCGCGCTGGGCGAATGCCGGGGCGTGCTGGCCGCCCAGGTGATCAAGCCGCAGGCGCGGGTGCTGGCCGAGTCACGGGACATCGCCTGGGTGGAGGTCGACCTGGCCGTGCTGCGCGGCGAGCGCGAGCCCGACCTGAGATTGTTCGTGGCATGAGCGAACCAGCGCGCATCGGCCAAGCCGCTGATCGCCGCGCCGTCAACGCTCCCCTGGCCCTCGTCGGCTCAAAGCGGATCCTCAACGAGTCGCTCGACTGGCCCGACAGCGAGTTCTTCGAGCGCCAGCAGGAGATCTCGGGGCCGATGTT
This sequence comes from Solirubrobacteraceae bacterium, assembly GCA_017882405.1. The sequence goes on from JADGPO010000121.1 coordinate 8,943, forward strand.
CGACTCCGAGGACGCCAAGGAGGGCTCGACGGCGTTCGCCGAGAAGCGCGCGCCGGTCTGGAAGGGGCGCTAGGCGGACTCGCCCCAGGCGGTGGCCACGATCGAACGCGACCCGCCACGGTCGCGGTGCTCGCACAGGTAGACGCCCTGCCAGGTCCCGAGCGCCGGCCGGCCGTTTGACACGGGCAGGGTCAGCGACGGACCGAGCAGGGCGGCCTTGACGTGGGCGGGCATGTCGTCGTCGCCCTCCAGGGTGTGCGTCCAATAGTCCGCCCGTTCGGGCACGGCGCGCGAGAACCACGTCTCGAAGTCACGGCGCACGTCCGGCGAGGCGTTCTCGTTGAGGGTCAGCGAAGCCGAGGTGTGCTGGATCAGCAGGTGCAGCATTCCCACTCCCAGCGACCGCAGCTCGGGCAGGGCCTCCAGCACCTCGGCGGTGACCAGGTGAAAGCCACGGGGGCGGGGCTGCAGGCGGATGGCACGCTGGATCCACATCAGTCCTCCGCCCACGGCAGGCGCGCCACGCGCATGTCAACGCGTTCGCCGCGGAACGGGACGCGTTCGGCCATCAGCAGCCGGCGCTGGCGCCGGCCCTTGGCCAACGAGCCGTCGGCGCGGACGACGCGGTGCCAGGGCACCTCGGGATCATCGCACTCAAACAGCACCGTGCCGGCGAAGCGCGGCGCTTCCGGGGACACGTCGCCGTAGGTGCGCACGTATCCCTCGGGGACCGCACGCACCCGCTCGAGCACCGCCTCGGCTCGCGGCGACGAGGTCACGGCCTCAGGATGACGGCTCCAGCACGATCTTGCCGCGCGTGTGGTTGTCGGCCAGCTCGCGGTAGGCGTCGCGCACCTGATCCAGCGGGTACGTGGCCGCGATCGGGACCTCCAGCTCGCCGGCGTCGATCAGGCCCGCCAGCTCGGCCAGCACCTCGGCCGACGCGCCGAAGGCGTTGCCCTCCGACTTGACGCCGTGCTTGTCGACGGCGGCGAAGTCCGCGATCGTGTTGATCCGCTCGGGCGACACGCCGAGCTCGAGCGCCAGCTGCACGTAGCCGCCGCCGACCAGGTCCAGGAACGCGTCCACGCCGTCAGGCGTGGCCTCGCCAATGCGCTCGGCCACTCCGTCGCCGTAGGTCACCGGGACAACGCCGTGGGACCGCAGCCACTCGTGATGGCGCTCGGAGGCCAGGCCGATAACCGTCGCGCCGGCGCGCTTGGCCAGTTGCACGGCGATCACGCCGACCCCACCGGCCGCGCCCGAGACGACGACGGTGTCCCCGGCGACCAGCGACACTGCGCGCACCGCCGCCCAGGCGGTCGCCCCGGCGACGAAGAGCGAGCCCGCCACGTCCCACGAGACCCCCGCCGGCTTGGGCGTGGCGTTGGCGGCCTCGATCACGACCAGCTCGGCCTGGCTGGCCCGCTCCCCGGTGAACCCGATCACCTCGTCGCCGGCGCTGAACCCGTCGACGCCCTCGCCGACCTGCTGCACCACGCCCGCCAAATCGCTGCCCTGGCCCGATGGGAACGTGGCCGGCCAGCGCTCGGCCAGGAGGCCGTCCCGTATCTTGGCCTCGCCCGGATTGACGCCGGCGGCCTTGACCCTGACAAGCAGCTGGCCGGGTCCGGGAACGGGGTCCTGCACCTCGACGACGTTCAGGACGTCCACGTCGCCGTACTCCTCGAATCTGACTGCGCGTGACATTCGATGCTCCTTCTCGCTGTGCTGTGTGCTAATCAAATCGCACTCGTCGCGGCGCTTCCATGCTTGCCAGCGCCAGAAACATATGTCATCGTCTCCTACGATGGACGTGCTCACCGACCTGCTGCAGCGCTCCCGGGCCCAGGGCGCCGCCTTCTTGCGCACCACGGCGCACGGCGACTGGGGTCTCACCTTCCCGGGCAGCGCCCCGCTGTCGGTGCATGCGCTCGTCGAGGGCGAGGCCCATCTGTGGGCCCGCGAGCCGGACGCCGCACTGCATGTCTTCCCCGGCGACGTGGTGCTCGTCCGCGAGCACACGCCCCATCACCTCGCGCACTTGCCCGGTGCTCAGTGCGTGCCGATGGCGGACACGACGGCGGCCCGGGCCGGCATCGGGCGGAGTCTGTGCATCGGCGACCCGGACCAGCCGGTGGCGGCGACGTTCTTCTGCGGCGCCTACCGGTTCGAGGGCGATCTCTGTCAGAGCCTGCTGCAGACGTTGCCCGACACGCTGCGGCTGCGCCCCGCGGCCGGGAGCACGCTGCGCGCGACCATGGACCTGATAGCCGGGGAGATGCTGCGCGACGATCCCGGGCAGCAGACGCTGCTTGACCGGCTGCTCGACGTGGCCCTGGTACAGATCCTGCGCGATCACTTCTCGACCGCGACGGCCGGCGCGCCGGGCTGGTTCAGGGCCTCGGGCGACGCGCGGATCGGTGCCGCGCTGCAGGCGCTTCACGCCAATCCGGGCCACCCGTGGACGGTCGCCGAGCTGGCGGAACACGCGTTGCTCTCGCGCTCGGCGTTCGCCCGCCAGTTCACCGAGTTGCTGGGAGTGCCGCCCCTGACCTACCTCAACGACTGGCGCATGGCGCTGGCCCGCGAGCGGCTGCGCGACTCCGACGCGCGGCTGGCCTCGATCGGCGCCGCGCTCGGCTACGCGTCGGAGTTCTCGTTCGCGGCGGCGTTCAAGCGCCACCACGGCACCGCCCCGGGACGCTGGCGCCACCAAGCGCCCCGATGACTTCCCGGCGCCTGCCAGCGCGCCGATGACTTCCTGATAAGGTCGCTGCGGCCGCGATTTCCCCGCAATTCGCGGATTATGTCCACCTCCTCGCCCGCCGGGCGGTGGCTTGGTTTCCGCGCATGCGCAGCTCTCATCGCATCCTCCCGTCATTCGTCGCCGCCCTTGTTGCGGTCGGCGCCGCGCTGGCGGTCCTGGTGAGCTCCACCTCGGCGGACGCGTCCAGCCTCGGCCAGCTGCACTCCCAGCTGGGCGCCCAGCAGGCGCGCCAGGACAGCCTGACGGCCAGCATCAGCTCTCTGAACCGGCTGATCGACTCACTGGACTCGCAGATATCGCTGGTCGAGAACCGCGAGGCGGCGCTCGCCAACGATCTGGCCAGCGACCGCGCCAAGCTGGCCCGCGTCCAGGTGCAGCTCAAGCAGGAACGGGCCCGGCTGGTGATGCTGCGCCACCGCCTGGCCACCGCGCGGGCGCGGCTGAGCCGCCAGCTGGTCGGAAGCTATGAATCGTCCAAGCCCGACCTGGTCTCGGTGGTGCTCAACGCCCACGGCTTCAGCGACCTGCTGGAGCAGATCGACTTCCTGGGCCGCGCCGAGCACGTGCAGCAGAGCACCATCACCGCCACCCGCGTCGCCAAGGCGCAAGCCGACCAGGCCGCCCGGCGACTGGCCACGCTGCAGCGCACCGATCGCCAGATCACGCAGGCCACCGCGGTGCAGGTGCGCGCCGTCGCCGGGATGAACACCCTCCTGCACTCCAAGCAGGGCGCGTTGCAGAGCGCCCGGGGGGCCCAGCAATCGGCCCTGGCCGCCAGCCGGATGCGCGGAGCCCAGCTTCGTATGCAGATCCGCCACGTGGAGGCTCAGCAGGCGGCCGCCGAAGCCGCGGCCCGGCGGGCGGCGCAGGCGCCGGCCCCGACAAGTCCCAACCCGCTCGGGCCGACCGGCGGCAGCGGCGGCTGGACGATTCCCTACGCGATCGTGCTGTGCGAGTCCGGCGGACAGAACCTCCCGCCCAACAGCGCGGGCGCGTCCGGCTACTACCAGATCATCCCCGGCACGTGGAAGCTGTTCGGGGGCAGCGGACCGGCGGCCTACCTGGCCTCCAAGGCCGAGCAGGACGCGGTGGCCTCCCGCATCTGGAGGGGCGGCGCCGGCGCGTCGAACTGGGTCTGCGCCGGGATCGTCGGAATCCACTGATCGCCCGCCGAGTCCGCAGGCTGCTGGCGGCGGCGATCCTCCTGGCGGCGCTGGCCGTCCGGATCGGGTACGTCGAGCACACGCCGTTCAAGGCGGTCAACGACGCCGGGACCTACAACCGGCTGGCCTCCAACATCGCGCAGACAGGCGACTACGACACCGGTTCGGACCCGGGCTCGGGCGCCGGCGGCTCACGCGGGCCGACCGCCTACTTCCCGCCCGGCTTCCCGTACTTCCTGGCCGTCGCCGATCTGCTTGACGGCCACGCCTCCGGCCACAAGCCCGCGCTGCAGGGAGAACGAATCGAGCAGGCGGTGGCCGGCACGGCCGCGGTCGGCCTGCTCGGCCTGGTGGCCCTGGAGCTGCTCGGCTCCGCGGCGGCGCTGGTGGCGATGGCCCTGGCGGCGGGCTATCCGGTGCTGATCGAGCAGACGGGGACGCTGGTGGCCGAGAACCTGCTGGTGGTGCTGGAACTGGCGGCGGTGTGGACGGCGCTGCGCGCGCGGGGCTCGCCGCATCCCTACCGCTGGATCGCCGCCACCGGGATCCTCACCGGCCTGGCCACGCTGACCCACCAGAACGCGATCCTGCTGGTGCTCCCCATGGGCGCGGCCGTGTGGGCAGCGGGAACCCGGGCCCGCGGCGCCGCCCTACTGGTCGTGACGACCCTGCTGGCGATCGCCCCCTGGACGACCCGCAACGCCGTGGAGCTGCATCACTTCGTGCCCATCTCCGACGAGACCGGGATCACCCTCGTCGGCACCTACAACCGCTACTCGGCCGCCGAGCGCCAGATCCCCTACAAGTGGCGGTTCTTCTGGAAGATCCCCTCCGACGCCCACCTCGTCAAGATCGCCCGGCGCTACACCGAGCCCCAGCTCGACGCCAAGCTGCAGTCCCAGGCGCTGGGCTACGTCGGCGACCATCTCACGGCGCCGCTGAGCGCCGGCTGGCACAACCTGGTGCGGATGCTGGAGCTGGAGGGGGCTCCCGCGTGGCACGCGTCGGCCGAGGCGGTCGGCATGCACGTCGACGTCGCCCGTACGGGGGTGATCGCGTTCTGGGTGATGGCTACGCTGGCCCTGGCCGGCGCCTTCACACGCGCCGCCCGCCGCACCCCCGGCTGGGTGTGGGCGATCCCCGTGCTGCTGGCGCTGAGCGTGGTGTTCGTCAACGTCGAGACGCCGCGCTTTCGCGAGCCGATCGAGCCCTTCCTGGTGCTGCTGGCCGCCTGCGCGGTGACGAGCGGCGCGCGGCGCATGTCAGTTCTGGGCGGTGCGCCAGTCCGGCGTGGTCGGGGAGCGCCCGAGCTGCCGGGTCATGCTGAGCGAGTCCAGATGGTCCAGCGCCTGCCCGGAGCCGACCGCCACGCAGGTCAGGGGCGACTCGGCGCGGTAGACCGGCATCCCGGTCTCCCGGGCGACCAGATCGTCGAAGCCGCGGATCAGGGTGCCCCCGCCGGCCAGCAGGATCCCGTCGCGGGCGATGTCGGAGGCCAGCTCGGGCGGAGTCTGCTCCAGCGTGTCGCGGATCCCCTGCAGGATCTCGCGCAGCGGCCCGGCGATCGCCGCCCGCACCTCCTCTGAGCGCAGCAGCACGGCCGTCGGCAGCCCGGTCACCAGGTGGCGGCCACGCACCTCGAAGGTGCGCTCGTGCTCGCCCAGTGGCAGCGCCGATCCGAGCTCGATCTTGATCGTCTCGGCCGACCGCGAGCCGATCGCCAGCTGATAGACGGAGCGGATGTAGTGCGAGATGGCGTCGTCCATCTCATAGCCGCCGACCCTCACCGAGCGCGCGATCACAATCCCTCCGAGTGAGATCACCGCCATCTCGCTGGTGCCGCCGCCCACGTCGACGACCAGCCGGCCGATCGGCTCCTCGATCGCCAGCCCGGCCCCGATGGCCGCCGCGATCGGCTCCTCGATCAGGTGCACGCGCCGCGCGCCGGCGGCCAGCGAGGCCTCCTCGACGGCCCGCTTCTCCACCTCGGTGACGCCCGAGGGCGCGCACACGATCAGCCGGGGGTGAGCGGCGCGCCGATCGATCACCTTGCGGATGAAGTAGCGCAACATCTCCTCGGTGACCTCGAAGTCGGCGATCACGCCGTGGCGCAGCGGACGGGTGGCCGAGATCGTCGCCGGGGTGCGCCCGATCATCCGCTCCGCCTCGGCGCCCACCGCGTGCACCTCGCCGGTCGACAGGTCAGAGGCGACCACCGACGGCTCGGAGACGACGATCCCCCGTCCGCCGACGTAGACGAGCGTGTTGGCGGTGCCCAGGTCGATCGCCATGTCGTGCACGCCAAGGCTGGGGATGAAGGTGCGGCGGGAGTTGTCGCGACGAGAACCGTCTCTGCGAAAGCGGATGCTGAGAGAGTGGCAGACCCGGGGGCCCGGCGTGGCATGGAGCGACAATCTTTGAGATGTCGTCCGGTGCCGGCAGGCGAGACCGACCCGATGGGAGGCGCCGTCCCCGGCGCGGGCTGGTCGCCCTGCTCCTGGTGCTGGGCAGCGCGGCGGCCCTGGTGGGCAGCTTCGCGGTGTGGCTCGACCGCCAGGCGCTGAGCCCCAGCGGCTGGCAGACGGCGAGCTCGCAGCTGATCGCCAACCCCCAGATCAGACAGGGCGTGGGGACGTTCGCCGTCGACGAGCTGTATGCGCGAACGAACGTGGCCGGGCTGCTGCGCTCCGCGCTCCCGCCGGCCCTGGCCCAGCCGGCCCTGAGGATGCTGCGCTCGCTCGGCCTGCGGCTGGCCGCCGGCATCCTGGCCAGCCCGGAGGCGCGGGTCAACGACCGAGCTGCGGGGCGTCGCGGTGACGATCCTCGTTTGCGGAGTCGCCGTCGTCCTCGCGGGGCTGGCCGCGGGCGCGGTGGTCTCCCGGCGCGGCCGGGCGGGCTGATCAGCGCTCGCCGCGGAGCTTGCATCCGCGTCACGCTCGCGCACAGGGGCGGAGGCGAGCGTGCTGGTTCGGATCGCTCGCTGAACGACTCGCGTCTGTCCGGAGCGGGCTAGTAAAGAGCTCGTTGCGAAAGTAACCTGAGGGCGTGAGCTACGCGCCCGGTACCGAGTATCGGAACCTGCTCGTCACGGCGAACGCGGGGGCGGCGCGCATTACGCTAAACCGCCCGGACAAGCGCAACGCGCTGTCGCTGGAGCTGATGGAAGAGCTGATCGCGGCGCTGCGGGAGGCCGCGGCCCAAACGCTCACGCAGGCGATCGTGATCGAGGGCGCGGGCCCAGCATTCTCGGCGGGTCACGATCTGTCCGAGATGATCGGTCGTGATGAAGCGTTCTACCGTGAGCTGTTCGCAGTCTGCACAGTGATGATGGAGACCATTCACGAGCTACCGCAGCCGGTAATCGCGAAAGTACACGGCATCGCGACCGCCGCCGGCTGCCAGCTGGTGGCCGCCTGCGACCTGGCAGTGGCGGCCGACGGTTCGCGCTTCGCCACTCCCGGAGTCAAGATCGGTCTCTTCTGCACGACGCCGATGGTGCCGGTGTCTCGAGCCGTCGGGCGCAAACGGGCAATGCAATTGCTGCTGACCGGCGAGCCGATCGACGCTGCGACGGCCCTGGACTGGGGCCTGGTCAACCGCGTGGTGGCGCCCGACGAACTCGAGCTCGCCGTCGTTGACCTCGTTGAGGCGATCACGCGCTCAAGCCCGTACACGGTCGCGACCGGCAAACAGGCGTTTTATGCACAGGTCGATCGGCCCGAGCACGACGCTTATGAGCACTGCCAGATCGTGATGGCGGACAACGCGCTCGCGATCGACGCCCAGGAGGGCATGAGCGCGTTTCTCCAGAAGCGGCCGCCCACCTGGCGCGGTATGTAAGCCGCGACGCCGCCCAGCCCGGCCACCCCCAGAGAGCCGCACCCGCCGGCTGGATCGGGAGTGTCTGCTCCGCGTCTGGAGTCAGAGTCGGCTTGCTTGGGCTTGGGGCGTGACGTCTACTTGCCCAGCAGCGCGCATACCGCGGATGTCTCTACGGATCGAAGCCGCGTCAGCAGCCTGCCCGTCGGCGCGGGGATGTTGAGCGTGGTCGTCACCGAACGCTGGCCGTTTGCGGTCGCCGCGGCCCATTGCGCGTAGCCCGGGAAGTTTCCGGTGTGGCCGTAGACCGTGCCGCAGCGCGTGCGGTAACGGAAGATCCCAAGCCCGGCCGCGTTCGTGCCCGGGCCGGCCGGACTTGACGCGCCCGCTACGAACCGCAGCTGATCGCGCTGCTGCGCAACGCCAAAGAACTTGCGGCCGAGGTCATCACGAATGAACGTTCCCAGGTCGGCCGGGGTCGAGACAATCGCGCCCGACGCCCACGCCCCGCTCGGGCTCAAGAACATGCTGACGTCCTGGGGCTCGGTGGGCGGGTCGACGACGTACCCATGGATAAACGGCTTGGGCAACGCGATCGCGGTCGCGAACGTGGTCTGGCGCAGCTTCGCCGGACCGAAGACGATGCTAGAAAGCAGCTTGCGGTACGGCTCCCCCGTCACCGCCTCGGCGATCAGCCCGACGACGATGTTGTCGGTATTGGAGTACTCATAACGCGAGCCGGGCGCGAACTCCAGGCCGTCCGCGCGCACCCAGTCGATGATCGTGCTCGGCGCGACAAAACCCCGCGGATCCGTCCGTACTTGCTTGGCGAACCCAGCGGACTTCGTGTAGTCAGGAAGCCCACTGGTGTGGTTGAGCAACTGACGCACCGTGACCGACGCCCACGCTGCCGGGAAGCCGGGCAGCCACCTGCCGATCGTGTCATCGAGGCCAAGCCGGCCCTGCTGCACCAGGTGCAGCACGACCGCGCCGCTAAACGCCTTGGTGATGCTCGCGATCCGCATGTGATCGATCGCGCGCGGCGCCCCCCGGCGCGCGAAATCAGCGCGACCCGCGCTCACGACAGTCATGCGACCCCGACCATAGAAGGTCGCGATCGCGCCAGGAGGGCCGCCCCTAGCAGCGACGATCCCCTCAAGACCACGCTTGACGGCGGCAACGGAAGTCAGCTTCGTGGCACGACCAACCGCAGGGAACACAAACCCAGCCCAAGTGACGAATATCACCACCGGCCATGCTCGAAGTAAACGCACGACCGCAGTATGGCCGCGCCAGCAAACGAGATAGCTGCGGTAGCCGCCACTCCCGCGGCCCCAGCTCGTGGTGGCGAGTGATTTCAGACGCGAATCTTCCCGCGGCGCTGCGAAAGCTGGTATACGAGCACGATGGTCGGACAGGCCCGGAGCGCTGTCAACGAAGCGCCGCCCTCATGCGACCAGGCGCTACAGCGGCCCGCGCCCGTCGGGCCGCCGGCTCGCTGGCTGGCCCTTCAGCGCAGCGTGGGTAACCGAGCCGTGGTGGCGTTGCTTCAGCGGGAGGCGCAGACGGAGACAACCGAGGAGCCGCCCGTCAGCCTCCTACGCCGCGGCTCCCGCGGCCCAGCGGTCGAGTGGTAAGTGAGGGCGAGCGGGTGGTGTCAGGCGCGTCCAGACGCCGCCGGAAACGGCAGTTATAGAGTCGTGGGCCCTTAGCTCGGGCTACTTGAGAATGTCGCGAGCAGCGGCGGTCCAAGCCTGGGTGACGTCGCGGATGAACTTCGCCTGAGTGGTGGCCAGGTGAGATATCCACTCGATGTCGCTGCTGCCTGGGCCGCGCTCGACCGCGCTCGCCATCGCCTTGAGCGCCTTCTCGTAGCTCGACAGCGTGCTCTCGCCCGTCTGCTTGCCCACCTTGATGATCCGCTCGTTCAGCTTGCGCAGACGCTCCGCGGTCGCCTCAAGACGCGCCTCCGGCGAGCCTGCCGACGCTTTCGCGTTCGCCGAACGCGCGCCCGTCGTCGAGCTCCCGCTTCGAGCCCGGCCACCGCCGGAAGCTGGGGCGCGGGTGGTGGCCGCCGACGATCCAGCGGTCGACCGCTTGGGTCGCCCGCGTCCGGTCGTCTTTGCGCCCGACGTCGTCTTTGCGCCCGACGTCGACTTTGAACCACTACTTCTAGCCTGGGGCACTTTCCCTCCCTAACCGCGATCGCAAGTCGCTAGACCCTACCTGGTAGGTCGAGTCTCAGCGAGCTTTTCTGCGCCGCTGCCCGCGCCAGTGGCGACGCATCAACCGGCTCGAGGGCTCAAGAAGTCATCGCCATGGCTTACTCGGCCTTGTGGCGGACGCCCGCGGAGGCAATCATGGGTCAATGAGCTCCACAAGGATGGTCTCCTCGTACGAGCAGGCGTGTTCATGCCACGGCTGGGAGGTCCGCGACGGCTGCCACATCGCCGCCTACGCGTTCGGTTTCTCCTCCATCGCGGGTTGGGTCTGGGCGCTGAACGGCAGCCGGAAGATGTGATGGGCGCTTCGGAGCCGGAGCCCGAGCCGCTGGTCAGGGACGTTCTGCTGCGCGATGGGTCGACGCTGCGGTTGCGGGCGCCGACGCCGGTGGACTTCGATGACATCAAGGCGTTCTATGATCGCCTGTCGCCTGATAGCCGCTATCTCCGCTTCCACGGCTTTGGACGCACCGACACGGTCGCGCGCGCGGACGCGGAGGCCAGCGGTGTGGATCGCCTGGCGCTGATCAGCCGCCACGACGGCCGGGTCGTGGCTGTCGCCAGCTATGACGGGTTGCGCGAGCCCGGCGTCGCCGAGGTCGCGTTTGCGGTGGCTGATGATGATCAGGACCGCGGGATCGGGATGCGGATGCTCGAGCAGCTGGCCGAGATCGCGGCGGGCCGTGGGATCCATCGCTTCGATGCGGAGGTGATGGGCAACAACGCGTCGATGCTGGGGGTGTTCGAGCACGTCGGCTTCGCCGTTCGCCGTCGAGGTTCCTACGGCGAGCTGACCGTGTCACTGGACATCACCCCGACGGAGGCGGTGCTGGAGCACATCGGCGAGCGCGACCATTTGGCCGCGGTCGCCTCGTTGCGGCCGATCCTCGCGCCCTCGACGGTGGCCGTTGTGGGCGCTGCGGCCACGCCGGGCAACGTCGGCCGCGCGGTCCTGGCCAACATCATCGCCGGCGGCTTTGAAGGTGTCGTGACACCGGTCAACCGTACCGGGGATGTCGTCTGCTCGACGCGGGCCGTTCGCAGTCTGGCCGAGCTGGAGGTCGCACCCGAACTTGTGGTCATCGCCGCCGCGGGAGATGAGGTACTCGAATTCGCCGCCGAGGCGGTCGCGACCGGAGCACGGGCGCTGCTCGTGCTCCCCGCTGGTCCTGGGCAGGAAGGAGGCGAGGCGTCCCTGGCGCAAGAGGAGCGGCTGCTGGAGATCGTGCGCGGTGGAGGCTTGCGCATGGTCGGGCCGAGGTCTTTGGGGGTCCTGAACACCGCCCCCGACGTCAGCCTGAACGCGACGTTCACCGGCGCCCGGGTGCGCCCGGGGGGGCTGGCGATTTGCTCACCGTCAGGCGCGATCGGGATCGGGCTGCTCGGTCACGCGTCCGCCCGTCGGCTGGGCGTCTCGATGTTCGCTTCGCTCGGCAACCGCGCCGACGTCTCCACCAACGACATGCTCGAGTGCTGGGAGCAAGACGGGCGGACGGCCGCGGTGGTCCTGTACGTCGAGTCGTTCGGCAGCCCTGAGCGCTTTACCCGGATCGCGCGGCGCGTGTCGCGCAGCAAGCCAATCCTCGCGGTCAAGGGGCGTCGACGGGCCGAGCAGCTGCTCAGCGAAGCGCGCTCGCACACGGCGGCGGCGTTGCGCGGCGACGCCGCCGTCGACGCTCTGTTGGAGCAAGCCGGGGTGTTGCGGTTCCGCGGCGGCGAGCAGTTGTTTGACGCCGCCGAGTTCTTCGAGCGCCAACCGCTGCCGAGGGGGCGGCAGATTGGGGTCGTGAGCAACTCCGCGGGGGTGGCGACGCTCGCCGCCGACGCGTGCGCGACGCGCGGGCTGCAGGTCAGAGAGGCGAGCGAAGCGCACAACCCGCTACTCGTCGGGATCAGCGCCGGACCGGACGAATACGCTGCGAGCATCCGCGAGCTGCTCGGCGATTCCGGCATCGACGCGCTGATGGTCTTCTACATCGATTTCTACGACGGCGACCCAGAGGCCGTGCTGGATACGATCTCGGCGGTCTCGGAGGGGCAGCCCAAGCCCGTTGTGGCATCTGTGCTGAGCTCCGACGGGCAGTTATCCGCGCGGACCGGGTTGGGTGTGCCGAACTACCTGTTCCCCGAGTCGTGTGCCGCCGTCCTCTCGCGCGCGGCCGAACGTCGCGAATGGCTGTCGCGGCCGCTCGGCGAGCCTCCGCACTATCCCGACCTCGATGGGCCGGCCGCGCGTCAGGTGATCTCTTCGTTTCTCGATCGCGACCCCGCGGGCGGCTGGCTTTCGGTCACTGAGGCGGAAGCTCTGCTGGCCACGCACGGGATCCCGGTTGTCGCCTCGCATCAGTGCAGCGACGTCGAGCGCGCGGTTGCGGTGGCAACCGCAACCGGCGGTCCGGTGGCGCTGAAGGCGGACTTTGCCGCTCCCGAGCATGCCAGCGACATCGACGCCGTGATGCTCTGGTTGGAGGACGAGTCGGCGGTGCGATCGTGCTGGCGCAAGCTCGAACAACAGGTGCAGACGGCCGGACGGGAGTGGAGCGGAGCGATCGTCCAGCGCATGATCGCGTCCGGCGGGGCCGATGTGCTGGTGGGGGCCGTCGGCGATCCCGATCTGGGCCCGGTGCTGGCGGTCGGCTTCGGCGGTCGCCGGGCCGGCCTTGGCCGCACGACGGCGTTTCGCCTGCTACCGGTAACGGACGCAGAGGCCGACGAGCTGATCGACTCCGCCGAGGGCGTCGCCACCGAGTTGGACGGATTTCGCGGTAGCGCTCTGCTCGACCGACAGGCCCTACGCGAGCTGATGCTGCGCTTTTCCCTCCTGCTCCGGGAGGTCCCGGAGGTGGTCGAGACCGACCTCAACCCCGTCCGGTGCATGACCAGCGGCTGCGTCGTGCTCGACATGCGACTGCGAATCGAGCCCCGGCGCGCAGTCGAGCGCGTCCAGACGTGGTGATGTACCGCCGAACCGAGAAATCCCCGATCCTCCGGCAGGCCGGCGTGCTGCTGATCGTCACCGGCGTCGTCGGCCCCCTCTGGTCCGCCGTGTGTGCGATCGGCGACCGGGCGGTCGCGGACTGGATCACAGCCAGCCCAGAGGTTGTTCTTGCTCCGGTCGCTGTGGCGCCCAGCTCAGCCTGATGGGATCTGCGGTGTATTTCTCGCATCCCGCCTGCCTGGAGCACGAGACGACGGGCGGGCATCCGGAGCGCCCGGCGCGCATTGCTGCGATTGAGTCGTCGCTCGCCCAGCGCGGATGGCTCGGCTACGAAGTTCGCCAGGCGCCACCGGCGTCTCGCGAGATGCTCGTCGCGGTGCATTCCGCCGAGTACGTGGACGCGGTGCGTTTGCTGAGCGAGAGCGGCGGAGGCACCTTTGACCAGGAGAACATCGTGAGTGAAGGGTCCTACCGCGCCGCGGCACACGCGTCAGGCGCTGCGTGTGCCATGGTGGAGACCCTGTTGGCAGGAGGAGGGCCGCGCGTCGGCTTCTGCGCTACCAGACCGCCCGGGCACCACGCGCGCGTGGACACTACCTCCGGGTTCTGCCTTTTCAACCATATCGCGGTCGCGACTGCTCACGCGCTGGACTCGCTGGGCGCACGCCGGGTGTTCATCTTCGACTGGGACGTGCACCACGGCGACGGAACTAACGACATCTTCCGAACCACGGACGCCGTTCTGTTCGCGAGCATCCACCATTCCGGGACCTTCCCGGGTACCGGGCCCATCGACGACGCAGGAGTGCGTGCCGGCGAGGGTTACTCGATCAACCTGCCGGTCCAAGAAGGATCCTACGAAGACGCGTGGTTCTCGCTACTGGAGCACATCGTGATCCCCGCCGCTGAGGAGTTCCAGCCCGACCTGGTGCTGATCTCCGCCGGGTATGACGCCCACCGCGATGACGAGCAGGCCGCCGGCGAGCTCGAGGCGTCCTCGTTCGCTGAGATGGCGCGATACATCCGGGGGCTGGGAGCCCGGACCGGCGCACCGGTGGGAGCCGTCCTGGAGGGTGGATACGCGCTCGACGCGCTCGCCTCCTCGGTGTGCGCAACGATGGAGGCGCTCGCCGGCGACGAGCCGGCGGACTCGGTTGCGCCGGACTTCTTCACCTGCCTGGCCGCGTCCCACATCGGCTTCCATTGGAGATTGTGAGCGATCGCGACCCAGGCTTGAGAATCGCCCTTGTGTGCGCCGCGGCGTGTCGGCCAGGATCCAAGCACTCAGCTCCGACGTCAACCGCAGCCGAGCCATCTGCGCCGTCCAGCTGTAACCCAGCTCGATCAGCTCCAAGAGAAAACCGCGCGCCAACGGTCAAGCCGGCGATTTATGCCGAGTCGGTCAACGGTCTACACCGCGCTCAGCAGCAGAAACATAAGCCATGCCCGATCAACTCGGCATTACGCCCGCCCCGGCATAACGACTTGTGTGGAGCGGGGTTTATCTGGAGAACAGTCGCCCGGCTTGCTCCAGGTGCTGGGTGGCCCGGTCGAGGTCGTCGTGGCAGCGCTGCACCCAGGCTTCTCCCCAGAAGAAGTTGCAGCTCGTCTCGGC
>JADGPO010000122.1 GCA_017882405.1 Solirubrobacteraceae bacterium
ACGGATGGCGAGAAATCAGGCGCTGAGGGACATCGCGGCCCCGTCGAGCGCGCCCAGCGCCCGCTGCACCGAGCAGGAGATACAGGTGAAGGTGGGCGTGTCGCGCAGCGTGTAGGCGCTTGACTCGGTGGTCCGCAGGCGCTGCACGAGGTCGAGGAAGTCGGCCGGGTTGTCGGTCTCGAAGGCGACCACGAACTCCTGGTCGTCGAGGCCGAACGAGTAGCTGGTGTTCAGCTCGATCGAGGGGTACTCGCGCCCGACCTTGATGTGCTCCTGCATGATCCGCCGGCGCTCCTCGGGGGAGAGCAGGTACCAGGCGCGGGTCTTGACGAACGGATAGACGAAGAGGTATGAGCCGTGCGCGGGTCGAACCTCCAGCCGTGACTCGTCGGAGTACTCCGACGGCTTGGTCATGGCCAGCAGCGAATAGGGAACCGTGCACCACTTCATCAGTCCACTCTGCGCCAGCACCACGTGGAACTCGTGGATGCGCTCCAGGTTCTGGGCCTGGGCGAGCAGCATCAGGTCGGCGTCGCCGCGCGTGCCCACCAGCGAGAAGGAGCGCAGCAGGTGGCCGTCGGCGAAGTTCTCGCAGGCCGCGATGAACTCGCGTTTGTCGGCCGCGCGCTGCTCGTCGTCGAGTCGCCGCCAGGCGGGATCGACCTGCAGGAACGTGTACTTGACGAAATGCCGGGTCGGCATGGACGGTCTATGTTAGGCCGTGGGTGGATGGGATCCGATCCCGGCTTTGGGGCCGGAGTACCCGGTAGAATGGGAGGCATGCGGATCGCTCTGGTGTCTCCGTACTCGTGGGCCTATCCGGGAGGCGTGACGCGGCACATCGAGGCGCTTGCCGAGCGCTTCATCGCTGACGGACACCATGTCCGGGTGCTCGCCCCCTACGATCCGCCCGACGTGCTCTCCACCGCGCTGCACCGCGGTGCCGGTCCGCAGCCCCTGGTGGCGCCCGATTACCTCGTGTCGCTCGGGCGCACGGTCGGCTTCAAGGCCAACGGCGCGGTCTCGAACCTCTCGATCACCCCGTACGGCGTGGCGACACTGCACACCGAGCTGCGCCGGGGCAACTACGACGTGGTCCACGTCCACGAGCCGGTCGCGCCGCTGCTGGGCTGGGTGGCGTCGGACTGGACCCGACTGCCGCTCGTCGGAACGTTTCACTCCTTCTCCGAGAGCCGCCTCTCCAACGGGCTGGCCAACGCGATGGGCGCACGGCGAGTGCTCAACCGGCTGCATGTCCGGATCGCCGTGTCCGAGGCGGCGGCCTGGACGGGCCGCCGGTTCTTCGGCGGCCACTACCGGGTGATCCCCAACGGGGTGCACGTCGACCCCGCGGTGCTGGAGCGCGCCCAGCTGACCGACGCCACCCGGGCGGGGGCCGATCCCGAATGCCTGAGGATCGCGTTCGTCGGCCAGTCGGTGGAGCGCAAGGGACTGCCGCTGCTGCTGCGGGCCTTCGAGGCGCTGCGCGAGCACATCCCGTGCGAACTGACGGTGATCGGTCCTACGCGTGAGGAGCTCGCCCCGTTGCTGGTCGACGATCGCGGCGTGCGCGCGCTGGGCAAGGTCGACGACGAGCGCAAGGACGCCGAGCTGCGGCGCGCGGACGTGCTGTGCGCGCCCTCGCTGCGCGGCGAGAGCTTCGGCATGGTGCTGACCGAGGCGTTCGCCGCGGGCACGCCGGTGATCGCCTCCGACATCGCCGGCTACCGAGACGTGGTCCGCGACGGCATCGACGGGGTGCTGATCCCGCCCGCCGATCCCCAGGCGCTCGCCGAGACGCTGCGCGACCTCTACGAGGAGCCCGAGCGGCGGGCCGAGATGGCCCGCGCGGCCGCCACCGACGTGCAGCGCTTCGCCTGGCCGCGGGTCGCCGGCGAGGTGATGGAGGCCTACCGCGACGCGATCGCCACCCCCCAGCCACAGACCGTGAGCGCCCGAGCCGCCGTGGCGGTGGGCACGCGCGCCGCTGACCTCAAGCCCCATGTCCCGGCGCAGCGCCTGCGCAGCCTCGAGCCGCCGCCGGCCGACAAGCCCAACCCGTGGGCGTCGCTGGCCCGGCGAGCGGCGTTCGCCGCGGTGTCGCTGGGCGCGCTGCTGCTGGCGATCCTGGCGCTCAACAAGATCGGCCTGGACAACATCGTGGCGGCGCTGCTGGCCTCCAGTCCCTCGTTCGTCGTCCTCGGGCTGGGGCTGATGTGCGGCGCCATGGCGCTGCGCGCCGTCTCCTGGCACGCGATCCTGAAGGCGGCGATGCCCGCGGCCCGCGTGCGATTGTCCGATGCGATGCAGGGCACGTTCATCGGCGTGCTGATGTCCTCGACGCTGCCCGCGCGCCTGGGCGAACCGTCGCGCGCGCTGGTCGTCGCCCGGCGAAGCGGGCGACCACGGGAGAACCTGCCCGTCGTGCTCGGCACACTCGTCTCCCAGACGCTGCTCAACATCGTCGCCCTGGGGGTCCTGGGCGCGGTCATGTTCTCCTCGGTGGACCTGTTCAACGGGCACCAGAACGCACTCGTCGTCGTCGCCGTGGCGCCGGTGGCGCTGCTCGTCCTGGTGCTGCTGGCGCCGCTCGTGCTGCGCCACGGCCCGGCGGGCTCGCGCTTCAGACGCGCAGCGGTGCTGCTGGGCCAGGCGCGCCGGGCGATGACCCGCGTACGTGCCGGGCTCGTGGTGTTCCGCAATCCCAGGCTGGGCCCGATCGCGGCCGTGGCCCAGCTCGGCGCCTGGGCCCTGCAGTGGTTCTCCTGCTACGTGCTGCTCGTCGCCCTCGGCCTCAACCACCAGGCGGGCGTCGGCGCGGCGGCGGCGGTGCTGTTCGCCGTCAACGTCACCGCGGTGCTCCCCGCCACCCCGGCCAACCTCGGCGTGTTCCAGGCGGCCTGCGCGGCGGTCCTGCACACCGGCTGGCACGTCGGGCTGGGCACCGGCGTGGCCTACGGCGTCATCCTGCAGGCGGTCGAGGTCGCCACGGCGATACTGATGGGCGCCCCGGCACTGCTCAAGGAGGGCATGTCCTGGCGCGAGGTCCGCCTGCGGGCGATGCACGCCGCTCCGGTCAAGCTGCCGGAGCAGTCGCGCCGCGGCTCGTCGCGGCGCTCGGGCACGGCCAGCGCCAAGAGCTGACGGTCAGCTCGCCCGGGCTCAGGCGCCGGTCATCGCCGGCTCGCCCTCGGCGTCCTCCGCTTGGGCCTCGGCGGGCACGGGGTCGGCGTCGGGCAGCGGAGCCATCCGGGTCGGATCCTTCTCGGTCCCGGCGACCAGCTCGTCGCTGGCCTGGCGGCCGTCGCGGGGAAGCGTCCCCGACCTCATCCCGAAGTACACCGCCTCGGGATGGTGGGCGACGATCGCGAGCGTCGACTGCTCGGGCTCGACCGCGTAGCCGCCGGACAGCCGCAGCCCGATCGAGGGCGCATCGAGCAGCCGGAAGACCTTCTCCAGCTCTGACTGCTCCGGGCAGGAGGGGTAGCCCCAGGAGTACCGCCGGCCCTGGGCGGCGCCGATCTCCAGCTCGGAACGAGCCTTGCCGTGGAGCCACTCGGCCATGCCCTCGGCCGTCTGAACGCCCAGGCCGTGCACGAACAGCTGCTCGGCGAATTCGCCGTCGGCCTCCAGCGAGGCCATCAGCTCGGTGACCTCCTCGCCGGCGGTGACCGCCTGGAGGGCCACCACGTCGGGCTCGGAATCCGGCCCGCCCGCCCGATAAAAGTCGGCCAGGCAGATGCGGTCGTGACGGGGCTGACGCGGGAACACCAGGCGCTCCAGCTCACGCGGGTGGGCGGGGTCGAAGTCCTCGGGGTCCCAGACGATCAGCTCGTTGCCCTCGGAGTTGCAGGGGAAGTAACCGAGCAGCGCGCGCGGACGCAGGTAGTCCTGATCACGCCACATCCGCTCCAGGCGGGGCTGGAAGTCCTCGCGCAACAGCTTGGCCCAGGCGTCGCCCTTGACCCCGCGCCCGCCCCAGTGCAGCTTGAACAGCACGTGGGTGTCGAGGTGGCGGTAGATCTCGTCCATCGGGATCTCGCGCTCGCGTACGCCCCAGTAGGGCGGGGTGGGGACCGGCGTGTCGGTGCGGGCCTTGCTGCGGACGGTGTCGTCGGTGACCTCCGGCGAATCGTCGGGCGCGGCGGCCGGTTGGTCTCGCAGTCGCTGCGCGGCGTCGCGGGTCTTGGCGATCAGCGCCTCGCGGGCCTGGGGATCGATCAGCTCGTCCATCTTGTGCAGGCCCTCGAAGGCGTCCTTGCAGTAGAAGATGCCCGGTTCGTAGATCTCGTCGGACTCCGTCCCGTTGGGATACAGGATCCGCAGGCCGAAGTTGCGGTTGATCGCCGCGCCGCCGATCAGCACCGGATAGGGCAGCTGGCGCTCGTACAGCTCCTGCACGGCGGCCGGCATCTGCTTGGAGGTGGAGACGAGCAGCGCCGACAGCCCGATGGCGGTGGCGTCGTGCTCGACGGCGGCGTCGAGGATCGTGGAGATCGGGACCTGCTTGCCGAGGTCGATCACCGTGTAGCCGTTGTTGGTGAGGATCGTGTTGACCAGCGACTTGCCGATGTCGTGCACGTCCCCGAACACGGTGGCGAGCACCACGGTGCCCTTGGTGTAGCCCTCGAGCTTGTCGAGGTACTGCTCCAGTTGGGCGACGGCCTTCTTCATCACCTCGGCCGACTGCAGCACGAAGGGCAGGATCAGCTCGCCGGCGCCGAACTTGTCGCCGACCTCCTTCATCGCCGGCAGCAGCACGGTGTTGAGCGTCGGGACGGCCCCGATCTTCTCGACGCTGGCGTCGATCCACG
>JADGPO010000123.1 GCA_017882405.1 Solirubrobacteraceae bacterium
CTACATCGACGTGCGCAGCAACACCCTGGAGCAGTTCTTCACCACCAGCCGCCGCTATCACGACGACCACGGGGTCCACGTCGGGATGCCGACCGCCGAGGCCGACGGGCGCGAGCACCGGGCGGCGATCATCGGCTGCGCGGAGGGCACGTGGCGCTGCTGGCGGTCGACAGCACGCTGCGCCGCCCCGGTGTGTTCGTCTGCATCTAGCGGTCGGCGGTGAACGACAGCGCCAGCCCGCCCAGGCCCAGGCCGAGGGCCACCATGGCGAGCGTCTCCCCCGCGCCGGCGCCCGGGGACTCGGGCGCATAGCCGACCCCGGCATCGAACAGCGTTGCGCCGTTGGTCGGCGGCGCGCTCAGCGCGTGCAGCGTGAACGCCACTGCCACCACCAGCGCGGCCATCAGCCCCAGCCGTGCCGGTCGCCCGCCCCGCAGGGCGGCGGCCGGCAGGCCCCCCGCCAGCAGCGCCAGCAGCACGTCGACGGCGGAGTATGCCTGCCACGCGGTCGGGTCCCGGGGGACGCCCTGCAGCGCCGCGCTGGCCCCGTACTGGGCCAGCACCGAGCCTGGGAGGTGGCTCCACGGCAGAAACAGGGAGCCCAGCAGCGCCAGGCCCGCGATCACCATCGCCCAGTCGGCCACCGCCTCTCGTCTGCCCGCGCTCACGGCGGCGGCAGTGTACGCGCCGGCGCGCCCGGACTCCGCCCGGACTCAGTACCGGCGCGCCGACCACAGCACGGCGCCGCCCACGTAGACGGCCCCGCCGACCAGCACCAGCCAGGCGATCGAGCCGCCGGCGCTGGCCCACAGCCGGTGAGTGGCCGTCAGCGTGACCGCCAACGTGGCCAGCGCGGCGTAGAGCGCCGCCCGGCGCCGATCGCCCAGGCCGTACAGGTCGCTGCGGCGCTCGCGGTAGAAGATCGTCGCCGCCCAGGTCATCGCCGCCAGGAACACCAGCCACACGGCCTGCAGCAGGACCGACGAGGCGGTCCCGCCGCCGGGCACGATCGCCACCACGGCGGCCAGCGCCATGATGATGATCACGTTGCGAACGGTCGACGTCACCGCTTCAAGAGTACGACGTCCGCGGCCGGTGCCGTCCCGGCGCCGGCGGGCGCCGGGACGGCCCCGCCGACAGGCTCGGCGGCGAACCGGTAGCCGACCCCGAAGTGGGTGTGCACGTAGCGCCATCCGGGCGACACCGCCTCCAGCTTGAGCCGCAGCTTGCGCACGAACACGTCGACCGACCGGTCCCCCCGCGCCATCGTGTATCCCCATACCCGCTGGTAGGCGTCCTCGCGTTCCAGCACCTGGCCTTCGGCGGCGGCCAGCAGGTGCAGGAGCTCGTACTCCTTGCGCGACAGCGACGCCGCCCGGTCGCCGACGTAGACGTCGAAGCGGTCGGGCCTGATCAACAGCTCGCCGGCCACGATCGTCGTCTGCTCCACCGGCACGTCCCCCATCCGGCGCCGGCGCAGCACCGCCTCCACTCGCGCCACGAGCTCGTCGGGATGGCACGGCTTGGCGATCCAGTCATCGGCACCGCCCCGCAGCGCCCGCACGCGGTCGGCGACCGGCGATGGCGCGGCGACCACCAGCAGACCCAGCCCCGGCAGCGCTCCGGCCACCCGTTCCACGTACTCCAGACCGGTGATCGCCGGGTTGACGATCAGAGAATGCAGGCGCAGCGCGGCCAGCTGGTCGGGCGCGGGGGCATAGCCGAACAGCTCGCGATCCCAGTGCAGCGCCTCGAGGCGCCGGTCGAGTACGGCCACCAGGCCGCTGTCGTCGTCGATCAGCGCGAGCCTGACGCCCGTGGCCTGCCGTGGCGGGGCCATGTGTGACTGAGTGTAGGGCCGCCACCCGACGGGCTAGCAGCTAGCCGGCGACCGTCTCGTAGCGCGCGTAAAGCTCGGCGACCACCCGCTTGGCCTCCTCGTGCTTGGCGGTCGAGCGGGCGCTCGCACTGGGCGACGCCCAGGCGCCGGGGTCAGACAGCTCGTCCTCGATCGCGGCCAGGGCCGCCTCGGCGGCTTCGATCTGCGCCTCCAGCTTGGCGGCGCCGTTGCCGCGCGCCTTGGGCGCAGCGGCCGACGGGGCGTGCTTCTTGGTGGCGGCCGCCGTCTTCTTGGGCGGCTCCGGCGGCTTGGCGGCTCGCTCGGCGCGTATTCGCACGTACTCCGGCCAGCCGCCCACATAGCTGTGCAGCGTCTGGTCCTCGAGCGCCACCGTGCGCGTCCCGATCGCGTCCAGCAGCGCCCGGTCGTGGGACACGAGCAGCAGCGAGCCGGGAAACGACCTCAGCGCCGCCTCCAGCGCCTCGCGGCTCTCCAGGTCCAGGTGGTTCGTGGGCTCGTCGAGGATCAGCAGGTTGGCGCCGGAATGGACCAGGATCGCCAGCGACAGCCGGCGGCGCTCGCCACCCGACAGCCCCTCGAGCGGTTTCTCGGCGTCCTCGCCGGAGAACAGGAAGCGGCCGAGCAGCGCGCGAGCCTTGCCGGGGGTGAGGCCGGTGGCGTGCTGGGCGGCCTCGAGCACCGTGCGGGCCGTGCCGCCCAGCTCCTCGGCGTGCTGGGAGAGAAACCCGATCGTGACGTTGTGGCCAACGCGCAGCTTGCCCTCGGCGAGCTCGCGCTGCCCGGACAGGGTCTCGATCAGCGTCGTCTTGCCGGTTCCGTTGGCGCCCACCAGCGACACGTGCTCCCCGCGCTCCAGCCACAGGTCGGCGTCGTGCAGCAGCTGCTTGCCGCCGGCCGACAGCGAGGCGTGCTCGAGCTCGAACACCACCCGGCCGCTGCGCTCGGGCGCCTTGAAGGCGAACTCCAGGCCCGCGCCGTCGGTGGGATCGCGATCCAGACGGTCGATCTTGGCCAGCTGCTTGGCGCGCGACTGCGCCTGGCGCGCGCGGGTGCCGGCGCGGAAGCGGGTGACGAACCGTTCCAGGCGTTCGATCTCGGCCTGCTGGCGCTCGATCGCGCGCCCCAGAGCAAGTTCCCGGGCGGCCTTCTCGCGCCGCCACTGGTGCCAGGTGCCGGCGAAGAACTTGCCCCGGCCGGCCTCCAGCTCCAGCACCGAGGTGCCGACCGCCTCCAAAAACCAGCGGTCGTGAGCGACGAGCACGATCGCCGCGTCGAGGCTGGTCAGATGCCCCTCCAGCCATTCCAGCGAGGCGATGTCCAGGTGGTTGGTCGGCTCGTCGAGCAGCAGCAGGTCGGGGTCGCCGGCCAGCGCGCGCCCCAGCGAGGCGCGGGTCAGCTCGCCCCCGGAGAACGTGGCCAGCGGACGGTCCAGATCGGCGTCATCGCCGAACCCGAGTCCGTGCAGCGTGGCCAGCGCCCGTTCGCGCCAGTTGTAGCCGCCGGCGTGCTCCAGGCGGGCCTGGGCGCCGGCATAGCGCTCCAGCGTCGCCTCGTCGTGGGCACCGCCGGCCATCGCCTGCTCCAGCTCGCCCAGCTCGGCCTCGATCGACACCAGCTCGGCCGCGCCCGAGAGGATGTAGTCCCGCAGCGAGATGTCGCGGTCGCGCGGGGGGCGCTGGTCGTGCAGCGCGATCTTGGCGCCCTTGCTCAGCACCAGCTCGCCGCCGTCGATCGAGGCCTCGCCGGCCAGCATCCGCAGCAGCGTCGTCTTGCCGGACCCGTTGCGCCCCGAGAGCGTCATCCGGTCGCGGCGCTCGAGCTTGAACGACACGCCCTGCAGCAGCGGCTCTCCCGCTATGTCCTTCTTCAGATCGGAGGCGATGACCACGGCCATGACCTCTGATGGTAGGACCCGGAGGGCCACCGAATAAGATCGTGCGCGATGGCCCGTACGCCCGCGTACCAACCGATTCCGCCGCGCGAGGGCCACGCGCGCGGTCTGCGGGCCCTGGCGTCGTTCCGGCTGAGCGACTGCGCCGACGACGCGGCGGCGGCGGCGGTCTCACCAGCCGCGAAGCCGAGTACAACCCGGCGCTGCTGTCGGCGCTTGAGGCAGTGGCCGCCCCCCAGAGCATCGCCGCTTAGCCGGATTCGCCCGGCGATCAGATACGCTCTGCGAACGATGCGCCGCGCCCGGATCACCCTCGCCCTCGCGACCGTGGCGGTCGCGCTGCTGACGATCCCCTCAGCCGCCTTCGCGCGGGCCGACGGAGGTCAGGGCTGGTGGGGCGAGAGCAACGACAAGGACGTCACCAATGTGATGTTCATCACCATCGCCTTCTTCCCCCTGCTGATCACGGTTCTCTCGCTGATCCAGTGGCGTCTGGACAAGCGCAAGCACGCCCGCGAGGACGCGCTCAAGGCGCGCGCCGCCAACGCCGACTGGCGCGGCGGCTGGTAGTCGGCCGGCGCCGGCCCGCAGCACACATCCCGCGCAGATCAGGCAGGGGCCGCGGCGCTCTCGGAGGCCGCCGCCTGCGCATGCTCGCGGCTGTCACGCGAGGAGATGAGCAGAGCGGCCAGGATCGCGCCGGCGAGGGCGAACCCGGCGCCGACCAGAAATGCCCGGTCAAAGCCCTTGGTCAGGGCCACCGCCGCGTTGTGGACGCCGCCGTGAAGAACGCTCTGCGTGCGGCTGTTGGCGATCGTCGCCAGGATCGCCAGCCCCAGCGCGCCGCCGACCTGCTGTGAGGTGTTGATCAGGCCAGAGGCCAGCCCCGCCTCGTTGGGCTTGGTGCCGGTGACCGCGGCGATCGTCACCGGGACAAACGCGAAGCCCAGTCCGACGGCGGCCAGCACCGACGGGCCGAGCACGTCGGCGGCGAACGAGCCCCCGGTTGCGGGGACCTGGGAGAACCACAGCAGAGCTCCGGCGATCAGCAGCAGCCCGGCGATCAGAGGCGTCTTGAAGCCCAGCCGGGTGACCAGCTGAGAAGCCACGCCCGCCGAGACGATGATGCCCACCGCCAGCGGCAGGTAGGAGACGCCGGCCTTGATCGCCGAATAGCCGAGCACGTTCTGCAGGTACAGCGAGATGAAGTAGAACATCGAGAACAGCGACATGCCGATCAGCAGGCCGACGATGTTGGCGCCCCGCAGCGTGCGCAGGCGGAAGATCGAGAATGGCACCAGCGGATCGCGCTGGCGCAGTTCGATCGCCACGAAGCCGATCAGCAGCACGACCGCGCCGGCCAGGCAGAGGATCGTGCGGGTGGCGCCCCAGCCGACGTTGACCGCCTCGACCATCGCGTAGACGAGCAGCGCCAGGCCGGCGGTAACGGTCACCGCGCCCGGGATGTCGAAGGAGTGGGACGAGTGGGATCCGATATCGCGGCGACTCTCGAGCAGCGTACGCGGGGCCAGCGCGGCCGCCGCCAGCCCGATCGGGACGTTGACGAACAGCACCCAGCGCCAGCTCAGCCCGCTGGTGAGGATCCCGCCCAGCAGCACGCCGGCGGCGCCACCGGCGCCGGCCACCGCGCCCCAGATGCCCAGCGCGCGGTTGCGCTCGGCCCCCTCGGCGAACGTGGTGGTGATGATCGACAGCGCGGCCGGCGAGACGATCGCCGCGCCCAGGCCCTGCACCGCGCGAGCCGCGATCAGCCAGCCCTCGGACTGCGCGATGCCACCCGCGAGCGAGGCCACGGAGAACAGGATCAGGCCGAGCATGAACATGCGGCGGCGGCCGAGCAGGTCGGCCATCCGGCCGCCGAGCAGCAGAAAGCCGCCGAAGGTCAGCGTGTAGGCGTTCACCACCCAGGTCAGATCGTCACGGGAGAAGTGCAACGCCGAGCCGATCGAGGGCAGCGCGACGTTTACAATCGACGCATCGATGACGATCACGAACTGCGTCATCGCGAGCAGCAGAAGGGCGAGGTTCTTCGCTCGGGGGGCGTAGAGCTCTGCTGGCTGATCTTCGTTAACAGTGGACATGGAAGCTGACCTCCGGTTCCGCTTGCCTCGGGGCACTATACTGAACAACGATTCCGGTCGTCAACGAATCCTGTGATCAGACGGTGACCGACATGCTCAGCCAGGAGGAGCGCCCGCAGCGGGCCGACGCCCGCCGCAATCGTCAGCGGATCCTGGAGAGCGCGCGCGAGGTGTTCGCGCAATCGGGTGCCGACGCGCAGATCGACGAGGTGGCGCGGCGAGCCGGCGTCGGGGTGGGCACCGTCTACCGCCACTTCCCCACCAAGGAGGCACTGCTCTCAGAGCTGGTGCGCGAGAAGTTCCGGCTGCTGAGCGAAGGCGCCCGTGACGCCCTGCAGCGGACGGGCGAGCCGTTTCAGATCTTGACCGACTTGCTGCGCGAGAACGCGACGAAGCTGGGGCGCGATGCCGCCATGCAGCAGGCGCTGGCAGGCGCCGGGGATCAGATCTGGATCCACGCCGCGGCCGAGCAGGAGGAGCTCGTCGAGCTCACCGGTGAGCTGATCGCCCGCGCCCATGCCACGGGCTCGATCCGCGCCGACGCCACGGCCATCGACATCGGGATGCTGATGTGCGGGCTGTGCGCGACGATGGCACACCCCGCCAGGGGCTTTGACTGGCATCGCCACCTGGAGCTGATCATCGACGCGCTCCGCCCCTGCTAGTGCGGCACTGACCCGTCTCGTGAGCGACGCGATCGCCACGAGCCTCGTCGGCTCCTACCCCCAGCCGGACTGGC
The DNA here is from genome assembly GCA_017882405.1 of Solirubrobacteraceae bacterium. The sequence goes on from JADGPO010000123.1 coordinate 6,594, forward strand.
TCGTCGATCGGGAGGCGCTCAACCAGCGCCTGCCTCTCCGCCTGCGCGCGCGGGAGCTCTGGCGCATCGACGCCGCATGGCTGCGCGACGCTCCGGACGACGCTGTCATCGTGGCCATCGCCGACCAGGAGCGCGCCGGGCTCAGCATCATCACCGACGGGGAGATCCGCCGCGAGGGCTACTCCAACCACTTCGCCAACGCGCTCGAGGGTGTCGACCTCAAGCATCCCGGCACGATCGTCAGCCGCGCCGGCACGACCGCGATGGTGCCGGTTGACGACTTCGATCAGCCGCTCCAGACGGCGGTTGCCGCGGGTCGGCGCGCGCAGCCGCACCTCGGCCAGGGCATCGCGCGGGGGGATCGGAGGCTCGACGGTCACTAGGCCATGGCTTCTAGCAGCACGCCCTCGCGGATGCCGCCCCGCCCCACCACGATCGGGGTGCCCAGCCGCTGCGCCATTGCCTCCAGAATCAGCAGGCCGGCGGGCAGCAGCCGGGCGCGCTGCGGGTCGATCTGCGTGCGCTGAGCCACGATCGCGGACGGCTCGCGGGCCAGCACTCGCACTGCGCGCACCAGCGCTCCGGCATCGAGCGCCGCTCCCGCCAGCCGGGCCAGCGAGGTGGCGCTCCCGCCGACGGCGACGGTCAGCGCCGGCCGTGGCGGGGTCAGCGACATCAAGGTGGTGGCCACCTCCCGACGGGCAGCGGCCAGCTGCGCGGCCGATGGCGGATCGCTGTGCAGCCACTGGTCGGTCAGCGTGCTCGAGCCCAGCTCGATCGACGCCCACCAGCCGACGTGCGACGGAAGACTGCCGACCACGATCTCGGACGACCCACCGCCGACGTCGAGCACGCAGAGCAGCGCGGGCGGGACGAGCTCTGCGTCCAGCATCGCGGCGGCGCCGCAGAAGGCGAGTCGCGCCTCCTCAGCGCCGGACAGGATCTCCACCTCAAGACCGGTCGCGGCCCGGATCGCCTCGATCAGCTGCTGGCCGTTGGCAGCGTGGCGGATGGCGGCTGTGGCGACGGCGCGAAGCCGGGTGGCACCCGTCCGGCGCGCGGTCTCCAGCTGGGCGGCGACCACCGCGACCACCTCCTCGATCTTCTCAGGCGCGATCTCCCCACCCCGGGCCATGCCGCGTCCGATCCGCGTGAACGCACGCTCTTGGTGGACCTCCTGCAGGCAGTCCGCGGTCCGATCGGCCACCAGCAACCGAGTGGTGTTCGAGCCGATGTCGATGCAGCCGGCTCGCATGGCGCTGCTCAGACGACCGACTTGTGGCCGCTCGTGGGCGCGGTGGGTGCGTCGTCGATCGGGAGGGAGTCGCCGGGCGGCGCCGGCTGGGCTGCGGGCGTCATCACCGCGGGACGCAGGGCGAACACCACGACGGCGGCGAACAACAGCGACCCCGCGCCGGCGACGCCGAGGGCGACGCGGGCCGACGCCACCGACGCGATCACGCCGCCCACCAGGATGCCGAGGCCGGGCGCCAGTTGGGACATCGATTGGTTGAGGCTCATGATCAGCGCCATCCACTCCTGCTGCGCCCGCTGCTGGACGGCGGTCTGCGCGGCGGTCGACTCCACGCCGTTGCCGACGCCCGCGATCGCCGCCCCCACCACGCCGAGCGCCAGCGAGGGCGCCACAGTCATCACGAAGAAGCCGATGGCAAGCGCCAGCGCGCTGGCACCGATGAGGAATCGCGCTGAGCGCCGGCGCCAGCGGGCGATCACGATGCTGCCGGCAACCGCTCCCCCTCCCCACGCCGACAGAAGCGCGCCGTAACCGTCCGCTCCGGCATGCAGCACACGCTGGGCGTAGACGACCTCGACCGGGATCGAGATCGTGAAGCAGGCCTGGCCGATCCCGTGCGCCACCAGCAGCCGCCACAGGCCCCGGTCGGCGCGGGCGTGGGCCAGCGCGCCGCGCAGCCGTCCGGTGGTGGGGCCTGCGGCCTCCGACCTGCCGGGCAAACCGGCGGTGGCGAGTAGCACCCCCATGACGGCGAACAGGCCGCAGTTGGCCAACAGCGCGGTGACCGTCCCGCCGGCGACCACGACCAGGCCGCCCAGCAGCGGACCGGCCGCGAAGCAGATCGCGAACCCGGCATTGGCCACGACGTTGCCCTCGGGCACCAGGTCCAGCGGCCGCAGCACCTGCACCCGTACGGTGGCCGCCATCGCCCGGGCGATGATCGCGACCACCCCGTCCAGCAGCGCCAGGATCAGTACGGGCGCCACCGCGAACCGGCTCGTCATCCACGCCAGAACGCCGAACAGCACCGCCTCGATCGCGTACAGCACCGGCAGCAGCCGGCTGGGGGCGCGGCGGTCCAGCTTCGCCACCAGCGCCGGTGAGATCAGCGCGGGCAGCACCTGCGAGCAGAGGAAGAACCCGGTGGAGCCGATCGCCGAGCCGGTCCGCCGGTAGACCAGCAGCGCCAGCGCCAGCGTACCGACCGCCCACGCCAGCTCGTTGAGCAAGTAGGCGGCGAGCAGCCGGCGGAAGACGGCGATCCGCAGGACCTGTTTCATGTCAGCTGCGCCTCCGGACCGGAGTGCTGCCACCGCTCAAGGTCGCTCGCGCCAGATACGCGGTCCTCAGTGTTGCCACTGCCTACTGGCCTCAAACGAGAGTCCACTATGCGAATGCTGCTCGCGCGGCCCGCGCGCCCGCCCCGGAGCGCTCCGCGTAGCCGTAGGTCCCCTCGTCGCGAAACTCCTGTGCGGCGCTCACCAGCGCGTCGACGGCGGCGAACGCGAAACTGCCGCCGACCGAGATCCGGCTGACCCCGAGCGCTGCCAGCTCAGCGACCGACGGCGAGCCGAGCCGAGCCAGCACGTTGACCGGCCGATCGACCGCCAAGACGATCGCGCTGATCTCCTGCGCGGAGGTCGGGCCGGGGGCGTAGAGCACGTCGGCGCCGGCCTCCTGGTAGGCCTGCAGACGGGCGATCGTGTCGTCGAGGTCGTCGCGGCCGTGCAGGTGGTTCTCGGCCCGTGCGGTCACCACCACGTGCGCCGGGCCGGCATGGGCCACCTCGACCGCGGCGCGGACGTGCTCGGCGGCGCGCTCCACCTCGTAGATGACGTCGCCCGAGTAGTCCTCGATCGAGAAGCCCGCCAGACCGGCGGCGACCGCCCCGCGGGCGGTCTCGGCCACGCCTTCGGCGCTGTCGGCAAAGAGACTCTCCAGGTCGGCGGACACCGGCAGCTCGGTTGCCGAGACGATCGCGGCCGCGTGCTCGAGCGCTTCTTCAGCGGTGACGGAGCCGTCCAGACGACCAAGCGTGGCCGCGTAGCCGCTGCTCGTGGTGGCCAGCGCCTGAAATCCGAGCGAGGCCAGCAGCCGCGCCGAGCCGATGTCCCACGGGTTGGGCAACAGCAGCGGCTGGCCCGGGCGATGCAGCCCCAGAAACCGCTCAGCGACGTCAGACTGGACGGTCATGTCGTCTACAGGCTACGCGCTGGTGGGCTAGCCTCGGTTGGATGAGCACTCAACAACATGCCTCCAAACTGGGGCGTGAGGGTGGCGAGGACGGCTCGTTCCAGCGCCAGGCCTCGACGTTTCGCGACTACGTCTCCGACGACGGGTCGACCGATTTCCCGCTGCAGGCGGGCCGGTATCACCTCTACGTGGCGCGCGCCTGCCCGTGGGCGCACCGGACGCTGATCGGACGCCGCCTGATGGGGCTACACGACGCGATCGGCGTCTCGTTCGTGAGTCCGCTGCGCGACCGAGTCCGAGGACATCCTGCGAATGCTCTCGACGGTGTTCGCCCCGCTGGCCGAGCACCCGGTCGAGCTGTATCCCGAGCGACTGCGCGGCGACATCGACGAGCTCAACCGGAAGATCTACGACGGCGTCAACAATGCGGTCTACAAGGCCGGTTTCGCCACCCGGCAGGAGGTGTACGAGCGCGAGGTGCGCCCACCCGATGATCAACCCCTCGGGGCTGATCGCGATGCTGCCGGAGGCCAGCTTCGACGAGCCCGCCGGCCGGGCCTAGGCTCTCACCCCCGGCCGGCGGCGCTCGCTGGGTCAGGTCCGCCCTTGCTTCTCACACGCGCACCGCCCGTCGCAGGGCGAGCCCGGAGCCGACGAGGATCGCGCCGGCCGCGATCGCGCCGAGCACGTCCATGCCGGTCACCGGGAGCGTCGGCTTGGCGGTCGCCGCCCGGGCGGTTGTCGTGGTGGCCGGTTGGCTCGTGCTCGAGGGGGTGGTCGAGGTGGCCGCCGGCGAGTTGGTCGTCGACGGCGCGGTGGTGGTCGTCGGCGCGGGGGTCGAGGTCGCCGCGGCCAGCACGGTGATCGTGCCGTGCATGAACGGATGGATCGAGCAGACGTAGGCGAACGTGCCGGGCTTGGTGAACGTGTGCGAGCCGCTCTGGCCCTTGCTCAGCGTGCCGGTGTCGAAGCTGCCGTCACTCGCCGTGGCGGTGTGCGAGCTGGGCCCGTCGTTGGTCCAGGTGATCGTGTCGCCGACGTGCACCGTGGTGCTGGGCGGCGTGAAGTGGAAGTCGGCGATCGTGACGGCCGGGTCGGCGGCGGAGTGCGTGACCTGGCGATGCACCGACTTGGCGCGCACGACCGGCTGCGGGCGGCGATGCCGCGGCGCGCTCTTCGGCTGAGGCGAAAGCGATGGCGGTGGCGGTGGCGGGGACCCGAACGAGCTGGCCGCCGCCACGTGGCGGCTCAGCGGCAGGTGCGCGTGGGCCGAGTGCGCGGGCGCGGCGGCGGCCACAGTGGCCAGCGCGATGGCGATGTGACCCGGCATCGACCATCAAGACGCCCCCCATGCCGGTTCCTTCCCGGCATTCCGGCATCGTCCGCGGCAGGCCTCCAGCCGCGCGCCGGCCGCGCCGGCTTCAGCTGCGCCGGCGCAGCACCCGCAGCGCCACCAGGAAGCCGACGAGCACGCCGAGGAACCGCACGGGGTGGCGCTTGATCTTCATGGCGGCCACGGCGCGCATCAGTGTGAGCGCGTCGAGCGGCTCGCTGTCCGTAGCGGGACCGGCCGTCAGCGCGGTCCGACCAGCCTCCGGACCGGCGGTCGGCGGCGGCGTAGGCGGGGGCACAGGCTCCGAGCGCGGCGGGGATCCCGCGGCCGCTCCGTTGCCCGCGGCCGCCGCTGACTCCTGCGCCGATGGCACGCCGGCCGGCCCGGTGCTCGCCGCCGGCTCGGGCGCCGCCTCGGTCGGTGCCGGCTCAGGGCTCGGCACGGCGTCGGTCGTCGCCGACTTGGCCGCCTTCGTCTTTACGGGCGCGTCGTGGCCGCTTCCGGCCAGCATCCCCTGCAGCGAGCTGGCGAACTCCCCCAGCAGCCGGTTGGAGATCTCCTCGATCATCCCGCCCCGCCCGAACCGCGCCAAGCGTCCGGTGATGTGGTAATCGGTGGACACGTTGACCGTGGTCGTGCCGCCCGCGGTCTCGGCGACCGAGGAGACGATCGTGGCCTTGGCGCCGCCCTGGCCGCGCTTGTCGGTGCCGGCCGCGTGCATCGTGGCCGAGTGCGTGGTCTCGTCGATGTCGTCCATGTGCAGCTTGCCGCTGTAGGCGGCCGAAGTCGGCCCGATCTTGACCTTGAACTCCCCGTTGTAGCTGCCGTCGGGGTCGCGCCCGGTGACCGAGGCCCCGGGCAGGCAGGGCGCCACCCGCTCAACGTCGACAAGCGCGTTCCAGACCCGCTCCAGCGGAGCCTGGACCTCAAATGACTGCTCTAGCTTCATCGGCTATCTCCTCCAGGTCGTCAGGGGTGTCGACGTCGCGCCCGGAGCATAGGTGGCCGACCTCCAGCACCGGGCCACCGCGCAGCAGGTCGCGGGCGCCGCGGTCTCCGCGCAGCGAGGTGAGCGCCGCGATCTCCTCGGCGCCCAGGACGACAGGATGGCCGGGGCGCCCGTCGTAGACGGCCCGGGTGCGCGGCGCGGCGCCGCAGAACAGGCCGATCACCTCCGAGGTGACCAGCGGCGCGTCGCCCAGGGTGACGACGACTCGGAGCCCGCCCGCCCGCCCGTCGGCCAGTTCGCGCAGGCCGCGGCGCAGCGAGGCCGCCTGGCCGCTCGCCCAGTCCTCGCAGACCACCGTCTCGGCACGACCGAAGCCAACCGCCTCCCGCACCTGCGACGCCCGCGACCCCAGCACCACGACCACGCGCCCCAGCTCGGGCACGGCGCACTGCGCGCGCACCGCCCACTCCAGCAGCGGGCGCCCGCGAATGCACGCCAGCTGCTTGGGCGCGTCGCCGAAACGGCTGCCGGCGCCGGCCGCCAGAATCAGGCCGCCGGTCATGGCGACGTGTGGATCTGGTTGGCCGACGTCGTCAGGCGTCCGCCCGCGCGGCCGTGCAGCGCCGCGACCGCCTCGGCGAGGATCGCCAGCGCCGCCTCGGCCGCGGTCACGCCGCCCAGGTCCAGCCCGGCCGGCCCGGCCAGCCCCGCCAGCTCGGCCTCGCCCAGCCCGGCGGCGGCCAGACGCTCGCGCCGGCGCGCCTGGGTGCGCCGCGAGCCCATCGCGCCCACGTACGGCGCGCGCGAGCGCAGCGCGATCATCAGTGCCTCGTCGTCGAGCTCGGGGGCGTGGGTTAGGCAGGCGACCGACGTGGCCGCATCGATGCCCCCCAGATCAGCGAACGCCTCCGACGGCCAGGCGACGAGCACCCGGTCGGCGTCGGGAAACAGGTCGGCGTCGGCGAACCGCTCGCGCGGGTCGACGACAAAGCAACGCCATCCGATTGCCCGCGCTGACCGGCAGAGCGCCGCCGCCAGCGGTACCGCGCCGACGATCACCAGCCGCGAGACGGCGTTCGGAGCCTCCTCGAAGGCGGGACCGTGCACCTCGGAGCTGCGCAACCACTCGAGCTGCTCCGGCGTGTTCACATCGCCTCCAGGATCTCGGCCAGCTCCTCCAGCGAGGCCAGCGAGTTGCCGGCCAGCAGCTGGTCGGTGTGGGGCACAGCGGCCTGCATCCCGCGCGTCAGCGGCTCGTAGTCGGGGTGGGCGGCCAATGGGTTGAGCCACACCAGCTGGTGGGACGCCCGGTGCAGGCGCGCCATCTCGTCGCACAGCTGCTCGGGGTCGCCGCGGTCCCAGCCGTCGGACAGGATCACCACCACCGATCCGCGGCCGAGGCGCCGGCCGTGGACACGGTTGAGCTCGGCCAGTGCGGCGCCGATCCGCGTGCCGCCGGAGAAGTCCGTGACCACGGCCGCGGCCCGGTCCAGCGCACGGTCGTGATCGCGTCCGGCCAGCTCGTTGGTGATCCGCGTCAGCCGGGTGCCGAAAGCGAACGCCTCGACCCGGCGCCGGGCGGCCACGCAGGCGTGCATGTACTGCAGCAGCATCCGCGCATAGGGCGCCATCGAACCTGACACGTCGCACACCAGCACCAGCTGGCGCGGGCGCCGGGTGGGCGCCCGCCAGCGGCGGTGCAGCGGCTCGCCGGCGGTTCGCAGCGAGGCGTGAACGGTGTGGCGCAGGTCCGGCGTGCGACCGCGCCGGCGTGAGGGACGGGTGCGCCGCGACAGCCGGGTCGGGTGCCGTCGCGCCAGGCGGGCGATCAGATCACGGGCGAGCACGCTCTCGGCCTCGGTGTAGCGGGCGAAGTCCTTGGTGACGATCAGCTCCACGTCCGACCAGGCGGCGGGCACCGGCTCGGCGCCGTCGCGCGGGGTGCCGGCGCCCGGGTCGGCCATGCCGGCCCGCGGCAGCACCGCGCGCTCGATCTTGCCCAGCTCGTCCAGCGGATTGTCCGAGGAGCGGCCGGCCACCTCACCGTCGCCGAACACGGCCTCAAACGCGGCGTCGAAGCGCTCCAGGTCGATCCTCCGGGAGCACAGGACGGTCCGCAGGGCGAGCCGGACGTCCTCCCGGGACGCGGGGTCCACGGCGTCCAGGCTGCGCACCGCCGTCAGCAGCTCACCCACCCCCACGCGGGTGCCCTGCGCGCGCAGCGCGGCCGCCAGATCGCCGAGGCGGCCGACGATGGCATCCGCCGGCGCGTACAGCGAATCAACCGCCAACGTCACACCCCTTCCAGGACCCCGCGCTCGCGCACGCGCAGCAGGTCCTCGTGAACCTTGAGCGCGGCGCCCAGCGTCTCCTCCAGGTCGGCCTCCTCGCCGAGCGCCAGCAGCGCCTGGGCCCACACGATCGTCTCCCCGACGCCGGGCTGCTTGTACAGGTCGCCCTGGTCGCGCAGCTTGGCCACCGCGGCCACCACCCGGGAGGCGATCCTGTCGGGGACCTCGGGCAGCCTGGAGTGCACGATCGCGCGCTCGCGCTCGAGGGTGGGATAGTCGATCCAGTGGTACAGGCAGCGGCGCTTGAGCGCGTCGTGCAGCTCCCGGGTGCGGTTGGAGGTCAGGAGCACGATCGGCCGCCGGCGGGCGGTCACCGTCCCCAGCTCGGGGATCGTGACCGCGAAATCCGAGAGGAACTCCAGCAGGAAGGCCTCGAACTCGTCGTCGGCGCGGTCGATCTCGTCGATCAGCAGCACCACCGGCTCGGATGGGTCGGCCTCCAGCGCCTCCAGCAGCGGCCGGCGCAGCAGGAAGCGCCGGGCGAACAGCTCGCCCTCGTCGACGCCGCCCTCGGCGGCCCGCAGAGCCAGCAGCTGGCGCGCGTAGTCCCAGTCGTAGACGGCGTGGTGCAGGTCGATGCCCTCGTGGCACTGCAGGCGGATCAGCTTCGCGCCGCTGGCCGCGGCCAGGGCCCTGGCGACCTCTGTCTTGCCGACGCCCGCCTCGCCCTCCAGCAGCAGCGGCTGCTCCAGCGCCACGGCCAGGCTGACCGCCAGGGCAAGCGGCCGATCAGCGAGGTAGCCCTGCGCCGCGAGAGCGTCGCTCGCGGCGCCGACCGTCTGGAGCTCCGCGAGCGACATCCGGCTGTCGATGTTAGGAGGTGAGGGGGTGGGCGGACGGGGATCCTATGCGAGTGCGTCCGTGACGGCACGCCGGGTGAGCACCCGCGCCAGGTGCTGCTTGTACTCGGTGGACGCGTTGAGGTCCGACGGAGGCGTGGTGCCCTCGGCGGCCAGCTCGGCGGCCTTGGCGATGTTCTCCGCGCTGAGCTCCTGCCCGCGCAGGGCCTCCTCCGCGACGGTTGCCCGCAGCGGGACCGAGGCCATGTTGGTCATCCCGATGCGCACGTCCTCGCAGGTGCCGCCGGAGTCCTTGACGACCACGCACACGCCCACCATCGCCCAGTCCTCCGAGCGACGGTTGAACTTGTGATACGAGGAGCCGTAGCCCTCGAGCGTGGGCACCCTGATCTCCGTCAGGACCTCATCCTCGCCGACCGCGGTGGTCAGGTAGTCCTTGAACAGGTCACCGGCGGCCACCGTGCGCTGGCCGCCCGAGCCCTGCAGCGTGACTTCGGCCTCGGCGATCAGCATCGCCGCCGGCAGGTCCGAGGCGGAGTCGCCATGGGCCAGCGCGCCGCCGATCGTCCCCCGGGAGCGCACCTGGGGATCGGCGATCGTCGCCGCCACCTGGGAGACGAGACCCAGCTCGGTGGAGAACTCGAGCTTGCGGTGAGGCGTCAGCGCGCCGATCCGCCAATGACCGTCCTGACGCTCGATGCCGTGCAGGCCGGGCACCTTGCGCAGGTCGACCAGCAGCGAGGGCGCTGCCAGCCGCAGCTTCATCAGCGGGATCAGGGCGTGGCCGCCGGCCAGCAGCTTGGCGTCCTCACCGCCGTCCACGAGCGCCTTGATCGCATCCTCTAGCGTCTCCGGCACGGTGTAGTCGAACTCTGCGGGGATCATGACGAGAGGCCTCCCTCGGGGCTCGCGCCCTCACTGTCGCGTATCGCCTTCCAGACCCGCATCGGGCTGAGCGGCATGTTTATGTAGTCGACGCCCACCGGACGCAGCGCGTCGATCACGGCGTTGGTCACGGCCGCGCTGGCGGCGATCGTCCCCGCCTCGCCGACGCCCTTGACCCCCATCGAGTTGACCGGCGAGGGCGTCTCGGTGCGATCGGTCTCGAAGCTGGGCAGCTCCGCGGCCGTCGCCAGCGCGTAGTCGACGAACGTGCCGGTGACCAGCTGGCCGTCATCGTCGTAGTGCACGCGCTCGTACAGCGCCTGGCCGATACCGTGGACGACGCCGCCGTGGATCTGCCCGTCGATCAGCATCGGGTTGATCGCCGGACCGCAGTCGTCGACCGCGACGTAGCGGATGACCTTGATCTTGCCGGTTTCCACGTCAACGTCGACGACGCAGGCGTGGGCGCCGAACGGGAACACGAAGTTCTCGGGGTCGTAGAAGGTCGTCTCCTCCAACCCGGGCTCCATGCCCTCGGGCACCGCGCCGATGTAGGCGATCCCGGCGACGTCGGCCAGCGCCATCCCCCTGTCGGGAGAGCCCTTGACCGAGAACTTGCCGCCGGCGACCTCGATGTCCTCGGCGGCGGCCTCCAGCTCGGCCGCGACGATCGCCTTGGCCTTGGCGACCACCTTGTCGGTGGCACGGGCGACAGCCTCGCCGCCGGTGGCCAGGGAGCGCGATCCGTACGTGTTGCGTCCCTCGGGACCCATCGAGGTGTCGCCGTGAACTACCTCCACCACCGACGGGTCGACGCCGAGCTTGTCGGCGACGATCTGGGCCATCGCCGTGTCCAGGCCCTGGCCGTGGGGCGAGGTGCCCGTGTAGACGGTCACCGCGCCGGTGTTGTGCACGCGGATCATCGCCGACTCCCACAGACCGGCCTGCACCCCGACGCCCGCGGGACCGGTGACCCGCGAGGGGGCCAGCCCGCAGATCTCGGTCCAGGTGCAGAAGCCGATCCCGCGGTAAACGCCCTCGGAGCGCAGCTGCTCCTGCTCGGCGCGGAACGCCGCGACGTCGACGTGCTCCATCAGCTTGTCGAGCGTCCCGTGGTAGTTGCCCGAGTCATAGACCACGCCGGTCGCCGTCTCCGCGGGGAAGTCCTCCGTGGGGATGAAGTTCTTGCGGCGGATCTCCAGCGGATCCATGCCCAGCTCGTGAGCTACCTGGTCGAGCGTGACCTCGATCATCTGCGTCGCCTCGGGGCGCCCGGCGCCGCGGATGGCGTCGGTCGGGCACTTGTTGGTGAACACGCCCCTGATGTCGGTCTGGACGTTGGGGATCTTGTAACAGCCGCCCATCACGAACGCCCCCAGCGACGGGATCAGTGGCGTCAGGATCATGTTGTAGGCCCCGAAGTCGGCCAGGATCTTGACGTGGAAGGCGGTGATCGTCCCGTCTCGCTTGGCGCCCATCTTGACGTGGGAGATCTGGTCGCGGCCCTGGTGGGCGACCGACATGTTCTCCGAACGCGTCTCGGTCCACTTGACCGGCCGGCCCAGCTTGCGCGAAGCCCAGCAGGCCAAGAGCTCCTCGCCGTAAACCTGGAGCTTCTGGCCGAAGCCTCCGCCGACGTCGGGCGCGATCACCCGCACGTGGTCCTCGCCAAGACCGAGCAGCAGCGCCATGAACAGGCGTACGAAGTGCGGCACCTGGGTCGCTGAGTAGAGCGTCAGCGAGCCCGCCCGGTAGTCGGCGATCACGCCGCGGCACTCGATCGGCGCGCCGGCGATCCGATGGTTGACCACCCGCCGCTCGACGATCACGTCGGCCTCGGCGAAGCCGGCCTCGACGTCGCCGCCGGCCAGCGTCCACTCATGGACCTTGTTGGTGCCCAGCGACTCGTGCACGAACGGCGCCCCGACGATGGCGGCCTCGGGGTCGACGATCGCGGGCAGCGACTCGTACTCGACGAGCACGTCCTCGGTCGCGTCCTGGACGGCGTAGCGATCCTCGCCGATGACGACCGCCACCGGGTCGCCCACGTGCTTGACCGCGCCCTTGGCCAGCGGCCAGTGCTCGGGGTTGTTGACCTCGACGCCGGGCGGCGCCCAGGCCATCGGCAGCGGACCGCCGAGATCGGACATGTCCTCGCCGGTGAAGACCGCGGTGATGCCGTCACGGGCAGCGGCGGCCGAGGTGTCGATCGAGGTGATCTTGGCGTTGGCCTCCGGCGAGCGGACGAAGGACGCCCACAGCATGCCGAACAGATTGATGTCGTCGACGTAGCGGCCGTGGCCGGTGATCAGTGGGGGGTCCTCCTTGCGGCGCAGCGCGGCGCCGACGTTCTCGCCTGACGGAGCCTCGGTGACGCTCATGCGGATACCTGCGAGGAGGACTTATCGGCGGCGTCGAGCACCGACTTGACGACGTTGTGATAGCCGGTGCAACGGCACAGGTTGCCCTCCAGGGCGTGGCGCACCTCCTCCTCGGTGGGGTGCGGATTCTCGGTGAGAAGCGCGGAGGAGGCCATGATCATCCCCGGCGTGCAGTAGCCGCACTGCAGTCCGTGGTTGTTCCAGAAGGCCTCCTGCATGGGGTGCAGGTTGTCCTCGGTGCCCAGACCCTCGATCGTCGTCAGCTCGGCGCCCTCGGCCTGGACGGCCAGGACGGTGCATGACTTGACGGCCTCGCCGTCCATGTGGATCGTGCAGGCGCCGCAGTTGGAGGTATCGCACCCCACGTGGGTGCCGGTCAGGCCAAGCTGGTCACGTAGGGCGTGCACCAGCAGCAGGCGGGGCTCCACCTCGAGGGTATGCTCGGAGCCATTCACGTTCAGGCGCACGGTTACGGTGCTCAATGTCTCTCCTCCTTAAAAGGCGCTTCGGCTGGGCGCCACGATACTCCTTGCGTGTTGCCTACAGACCCGGGTAAGAGCGCGCCGGAGGAACGTTGCAAGTCGGTTGTGCGCACAACAATCTGATAGGGTCGAGACCATGAAACTTGGACGCCTCGTTCTTCGCCTCGTCGTCGGCGGCTTCTTCGTCGGCCACGGCACCCAAAAGCTGTTCGGCTGGTTCGGTGGCTACGGCCCGGACGGCACCGGCCAATTCTTCGAGAGCCTCGGGCTGCGCCCGGGCAAGCGCCACGCGATCGCCGCCGGCGCGGCCGAGGCGGGTGGCGGTGCTCTGCTGGTGCTCGGCGCGGCCACCCCGCTGGCCTCCGCGGCGCTGATCGCCACGATGCTCACCGCCATCCACCGCGTGCACCTCAAGAACGGCCCGTGGGTGAGCGACCAGGGCTATGAGTACAACCTGGTGCTGATCGCCGCGGCGGCTGCGCTGGCCGAGACCGGTCCGGGCTCGCCGTCGGTCGACGACGCGCTCGACATCGAGATGCACGGTCCGAAGTGGGCGGCGCTGTCGCTGGTGCTGGGCGCGCTCGGTGCGATCGGCGCCAAGGCCGTCGCCGACGCCGCTCCCGAGCCCCAGCCGGAGCCGGCGGCCCCCGCCCCGGCCCCGGACACGAGCGCCGCCGCGACCTAGAAGTACTCTCCGCCCGGCTCCGCGCCGGCCGGAGCCTCATAACGCGCGCTGGTCGGCCGGTGAGCCAAGACCTGGTAGACGGAAACGTAGCCGGTCAGAAAGCCCGCCCGCGCCGCCCGTAGATAGACGCGGTAGACCCGCGCCCGTTCGACGCCGGCCAGCCGCACCGCCTCGTCGTAGCGCTCCTCGAAGCTCTCGATCCAGTAGCTGAGCGTCTGGGCGTAGTCCTCGGGGAAGCCCTCGACGTGGCGGACCACCAGGCCGGTGCGCTCCATCGCCTCGTTGATCTCAGACAGCGGCAGCGGCACGCCGTCGGGAAACACGAAGCGCTCCGAGAACGCGCCCTCGTCCTGCTCGTCGAAGTCCATCAGCTTGGCGATCGCGTGGTTGAGCAGCCGCCCGCCGGGCCTGAGCAGGTCATGCAGGGTGCGCATGTACAGACCGATCCGCTCGTGCCCGACGTGCTCGGCCATCCCGACGCTGGAGATCGCGTCGAACGATTGGCCTCCCAAATCGCGGTAGTCGGCCAGCCGCAGCTCCACCAGATCGGAGACGCCGGCGGCGGCGACCCGCTCGCGGCCCAGCCGGACCTGCTCCTCGGACAGGGTGACGCCGAGCACGCGCGCGCCGTAGTTCTGGGCGGCATGGATCGCGAGGCTCCCCCAGCCGCAACCCACGTCGAGCACCCGCTCGCCTTCCCGCAGCCCGAGCTTGGTGCACACGAGGTCCAGCTTGGCCCGCTGCGCGTCGGCCAGCGTCTGGGCCCCGCTGCGGAAGTATCCGCAGCTGTAGGTCATCGACTCGTCCAGGAACAGCCCGAAGAAGTCGTTGCCGGCGTCGTAGTGGTAGCTGACCGCCTGGCGGTCGCGGCCCACCGTGTGCCGCTCGCCCGTGAGGCGCAGCTCGGAGGCGGGCGGGCGCGGCAGCCTGACCAGCCCGCAGGCGCGCAGCACACCGCCGGCGAGCCCGAGCATCTGGCGCACGGAGAGCTTCGGCGGCTCGAACGTGTCGATCACCCGGATCGCCCCCTCGACCGAGTCTGACTCGATCAGGCCCAGCACGAACGCCCGCCCCAGCCCCAGCTCGCCGGGAGCCCGCACCGCGTGGGCCAGCGCCTGCGGGGACAGCAGCCGGAAGGTGGGCGCATCGGGCTCGGTGGCCGCTACCGAGGTGCCGTCCCAGAACGAGATCGCGAACGGCCGGCGCGGGAGCGCGGCCTCGACCTGCCGGCGCAGAAGTGCCGTGTTGGAGAACGCCAAGGAGTCGCGGGGGCTAGAGCTTGGACGCGGCCGCGGCGAGCTGGCGGTCTCGCTTGGCCGGGTCCACCCGGACCACGTCCCAGGCCAGGCCGGTCATCTCCAGCAGGCGGATGATCGCCGCCGAGGGATCCAGCTGCCAGCGGCGCAGGCCGTGGCGATAGGACGTGGGGAACGCGTGATGGTTGTTGTGCCAGGCCTCGCCCCAGGTGGGGATCGAAAGCCAGAACACGTTGCGGCTCTCGTCACCGGTGTCGTAGGCCTGGCGGCCGAAGAAGTGGCACACCGAGTTGATCGAGAACGTGGCGTGATGCATGAAGAAGATCCGCGCTGCGCCGCCCCACAGCAGGGCGGTCAGGCCACCGTCGACCGTCCCGGTGAGCGCCACGCCGAGGCCGAAGGCGGCCGCCAGCCCGAGCACGACCCACAGCACGAACGTCTTGTCGACGAAGCGGATCCACGGATCCGCAAGCAGGTCCTTGGCGTAGCGGCGCTCGTCGGCGACCTCCATGTCGGAGAACACCCAGCCGACGTGCGCGTGCACAAAGCCCCACAGCTCGCCACGCCAGCCGTGACGCTCGTCCAGATGAGGGCTGTGCGGATCCCCCGTCTCATCGGAGAACTGGTGGTGCTTGCGGTGCGTAGCCACCCAGTCGATCACCGGGCCCTCCGCGGCGGCCGACCCCAAGGCGGCGAAACCCGCCCGCAACAGCCGGCTGGTCTTGAAGCTGCGGTGGGTGAGCAGGCGGTGGAAGCCGACGGTGATCCCGGTGCCGATCACCATGTAGAAGATTGCCAGCACCAGCAGGTCCTGCCACACGAGCAGGCCGTGGTTCCAGCCGAACCACATCCCCAGCACGACGAGGATCGGCGGCGCGCCGGTGACGACCGCGCTGGCCAACCGGTCGATGAGCGGCATCTTGACCGCACGAACGTTCTCTACGTGCGGCGCGGACGGCTCGTCTGGGGCGGACGCGGGAGGTTCGGCGACCGCTGTGGGCGAGTCGATTGCCATGAAGGTCGCGACGGATGTTAACGGCTGAAGCTGATAACAGCGTGAGACTGAGCCCTTACAGCCGGCCGACGAGGTGGTTTCGCTACCGCCCCACGGGCGTATCGGTGTTGGTATAGGGCCGGTAGGCCCGGCACGGCTCCCCGCGCAGACCCGGGCACGGCGGCAGACCGGTGGGCACGGCGATCCCCTTGACGACCGGCAGGATCACGCGCGACGGCATCGCCGCGGAATGGGCGATCGTCACGCTCGCCGGGCCCTGCGGCCGGGTCTGGGCGAACGCCCAGAACGGCTGGTCGCCACCGGGAGCCGAGACCGTGAGCCGGATGCGCGACCCTCGCCGGTACACGTGGCCCTCGTAGTACAGCGGCACCGTGAGCTCCACATAGCGACCGCGCGGCAGCGGCGCCACGTCGGCCGCGCGCAGGCTCAGGACGGGCTCCAGCAGAGTGCTGCGCGCCGGGTCGAGCTTGGCCGCGTCGGCTCGCAGCCAGCCGTCCTGCACGAACGTCTCGCGGCCGTCGGGTCTGACCTCGGAGATCGTCGCCTGCAGGTCGACGCTCGGCGACGAGGCCTTGACCCACAGATGGACCGCGCCCCCGCCGATGACGGCCGTGTTGGAGGCGAGCCGGGGCGTTACATAGCTGGCGGCCGTGCCCGCTGGGCTCTGATCCCAGTGATACGCCGGGATCGCGTTCCACAGTCCGCCGGGCGAGCCCGAGTCCGGGCCCGTGAAGCTCGTCGCCGAACGGGCGTGCGGACGCCAGCGGAAGCGATCGGCACTGGCTCGCGCCGGCTTGGCGCCAGCCAGGCCACCGCCGGTCGACAGAAACCACGACCGGGAGCGGGTCCCGGGGATCGGAAACCGCGAGAAGGACCGCTCGAAGGCAGCGTAGGGCGCCCCGGGCGACGTGCTGCCGGCACCGTTGTCGAACAGGACACGGACCCGAGCCAGGCGCTCGAAGGCCGCGCGGGCCGCGGTGTAGGTCTGGTTGTCGGACTGAATCGGATCCGGGCGCAGCGTCACGCCCGAGATGCCGAAGGTCGACTGGTAGACCTTCGGGGCGAGTCCCCGGATGCTGGGCGGGAGCGATGGTCGCCGGTGTGCCACGTAGAGCTCGAGGAAGTCGTACCACCGAACGAACGTCCCCGGATCAAGCGAGTCGGTGTGCACGCCGTTGGTGAACGTGAACCAGGCGCGATGGGTGCCCGTGAAATGCTGGGCCAGGTCGGCGCAGTCGCCACCCGTCTGCTCGTCGGTCCACTGGCAGGCGAGGTACGTCGGGACCGTGATCCGATGCACGAAGGTGACCGGATCCAGAGGGTCGGCGACGGCGGGGACGTAGTGGGCGTCGCGGCGGATCTTGGCCGCCAGGTTCGCGGCCTCGCCGTGCAGCGCCTGGTTGGCCCGGCAGATGCGATCGCCCTCGCGGATCCGCTTGAGCGCCCACGCCTGCCCGCCGGTGGGCGAGGCGGGGAGCGCGTCGTGAGCGCGATCCTGTTCCCAGCCGAGCGCGAAACCGGTGTTGAGGATCCCGCCCGCATAGAGCGTCGTGATCGTGCTGTCGATCACCGACAGCGGGGTGATCGCCGCCAGGTGCGGCGGATCGGTGGCACCGACGAACAGCTGCGCGATGCCCCCGTAGGAGATGCCGGTCATCCCCACGCGGTGGCCGAGCACCCACGGCTGATGGGCTACGGTCTCGACGACGTCGTAGCCGTCGAGGCTCTGCAGCCGCTCGAAGTAGTCAAACGCCCCGCCCGAGCAGCCCGTGCCGCGCATGTTGACGTCGACGACGGCGAACCCCAGCAGGTTGGCGATCTGGCTGATCCCGCTCTCGGCGCCGGCCGGATTGGCGTAGCCGTAGCCGGAGTACTCCACCAGCGTCGGATACGGCCCTGCACCCGCGGGAAGGCGCACGTCGATCGCCAGCTCGGTGCCGTCGCGCGTCTTCAGGTACCCGTATCCGCTGGTCGGCAGGGTCTGGTCATAGGGCTTCGTGCTCGGGGGCGCCGCGCGACCGCCGAGTACGGTCAGCCGTCCCGACCGGTTGCGGCCGCTGCGCAGCCGGTAGCCCCGGCCGGGCGCCAGTTGCCGGAACAGGACCCCGCCCTGGGCGTCGGCCCGGCGGCGCGCCTGGAGATGTCCGTGCGCGTCCTCGAGGGTGGCCGTGGCGTGCGGCCTCAGACCGGCGGCGTAGACCTGCTGAACGCCGCCGCGGGCCTGGAAGGAGGCGGCCTGCGCGACGCTCGGCAGTACGCCCAGCGCGAGCAGCGCCACGCAGATGGCTCCCCTCCTCACTAAAGGCAAGCCTAAAGGTGGCCCTATCGGCCGACGGTGCGCACCAGGTTGCGAGCGCGCACCGGCACGGCGGCCAGTGTCTCGCGTACCTGAGAGAGGCCGGCCCGCAGCTCGGGGTCTCCGACCTCGACGGGCAGCATCGAGTCCTGCAGCTCGGCGATCGACTGATCGGCGTCGTGGGTGGCGTCCACGGCGCGCTCGATCAGCGCCTGGATCGTCTGGGACTGCACGCCCGGGGTGTGAGCGGCGAACGTCCGCCCGGTCAGCCCGGAACGAGTGGCGAACTCAGAGTAGGTGCGCCGCGCGCGCCCGTAGGCGGACTGAACCGGCCGGAACAGCTCCTCCTCCAGTACGTCGGCGGTGTGCTCGTCGAGCTGCTCGTAGGCCTCTCCGAGCGCGGCCAGCGACTCGGCGATCTGCTCGATCGCGACCGCCATGTCGCCCAGCACCTGCTCTCTGCCTTCTGCCGTCGTGTACGCCATATGCACCGGAGCTTAGTGCCCCCGTTGTAACGATCCGGCTGCGCTCAGGTTAAGCCTGCGCGTCACGACCAATTCACACGGAGACCCGGCCGTGCACCCTCAGTGGACGATCACGATCCAGGCCCCGACGGTGCGGCGTGCCCGGTTTTACGCCGACCGCCGCGTCCCGGCAGGGCGTGATCTGCACCGGGGCTGACGATCTCGTGCTGTTCACGTCCTCGTTCGGGGCTGCCCTGCCGGTAGGCGCGGGCGCACAGGCGACGGGAGTGAGCGAGGGCCTGACGCTCGACGAGGAAGCCCAGTTGATGCAAAGCCTCGGAGCGGTCGACGCGATGAACCTTGACGGCGGCGGCTCCACCTCCTTCGTGCTCGGGGGCCAGACGATCAACCATCCTTCAGATGCGACCGGCGCCCGAGCGGTCGGCGACAGCATCCAGGTGCTGCCCTAGAAGCTGGCGAGCAATCGCTCGGCCCCGGGCTAAGCCTGCGGCCGGCGCGCTCGGGCCTCCGTCGGCGGGGCTGCCCGCGGTGCGCGTCCGACACCCGCCAACACAGTCCGGCGGTGGCGAGCGCTACGAGCGCCACCGCCGGCCAGGCCCCGATCACCAGCCCCAGGACGTGCGAGAGGGCAAAGGCGACCAGTCCGGCGAGCGTCAGCCAGCCCGCGGTCCGCCGCCCATCGCGGCGCAACCACACGGCGATGCAGCACGCGCCACACAGGGCCAGCACGACGCCGCCCAGCGGTCGCGAGCCGCTGGCCACCGCGACTCCGAAGCCGGCCACGAGTCCCAGCGCGGCGATCGGCGCGGTGGGCGCTCGCTCCAGGAGGTCTGACACAAAATCGATGATCCCACAGTGCTCGAGGGGGTAGCGTGTCCGACAGAGCCAACGCGACCAGGAGCAAGAGATGGGTTTCGACCAGTACCACGAGCCGCCTGAGGAGCTGCCGGCGGAGACCCGGACGTTCGCCCGGCTGTGCGCTTCGCTGACCGAGGAGGCCGAGGCGATCGGCTGGTACGAGCAGCGGATCGCGATCGAGAAGGATCCCGAGGCGGTCGCGGTGATGCGTGACGCCGTCGGCGAGGAGTACAAGCACTTCAGCATGGACCTCGAGTTCCTCCTGCGTCGAACGCCGATCTGGCGCGAGATCGCCCAGGGGATCCTGTTCCAGCCGGGCGACATCGTCGAGCACGGCGAGGCCGCCGAGGAGGAGGCCACCGAGGGCAACGGAGGCGACGACAATGCCGATGCCGGCGCGTACGCCGCCGACGGCAGCGGGTCGCTGGGCCTCGGCAGCCTGAGGAGGATGACGGCATGAGCAACCACCTGCTTCGCTCTCACGCGCCGATCAGCGACGGCAACTGGAAGCTGCTCGACGACGAGGCTCGCGAGCGCCTCAGCGCGGCGCTCGCCGCACGCAAGCTGATCGACTTCCTGGGGCCATACGGCTGGGAGTACTCGGCCACCAACCTCGGCCGGGTCTCGGATCTTGCGCAGGCCCCGTGCGAGGGGGTGACCGCCGTGCAGCGGCGCGTGCTGCCGCTGGCGGAGCTGCGGGCCGAGTTCGCGATCTCCCGCTCCGAGCTGCGCGATGACGACCGCGGCGCCGAGGACGCCGATCTGGAGCCGCTGGACCTGGCCGCCCATCAGATGGCGGTGGCGGAGAACGAGGCGGTCTTCCACGGCTGGCCGGAGGCCGGGATCGTCGGGATCTCGGAGGCCTCGCCCCATCAGGGGCTGACGCTGGGCAACGACGCCGACGGCTATCCCCGGCCGGTCGCCCGGGCGGTGGAGCAGCTGCTGCAGGCCGGCATCTCCGGGCCCTATGCGCTGGCGCTGGGCAGCGACGAGTTCACGCGCGTCTCGGAGACGGCCGAGCACGGTGGCTATCCCCTGCGCGACCATCTGCGCAAGATCCTCGACGGGCCGGTGGTGTGGGCCCCGGGGGTCTCAGGCGCAGTGGTGCTCAGCCTGCGTGGGGACGACTTCCTGTTCGAGTCCGGCCAGGATCTGTCGATCGGCTATCTGGACCACGACCGCGAGGTTGTCCGCCTGTACCTGGAGCAGAGCTTCAGCTTCCATGCGGCCACCCCGGAGGCCGCCGTGCCGCTCAAGGGCTGAGCGCCACGGTGCCGATCAGTCGACCGAGCCGCCGACCGGTTCGAGATCGCGCCAGCTGAACTGCGGGTCATACCCGAGGACCTCGCGCGCCTTGGTGATATCGAGCAGCGTGTCGTTGCCGGTGACCTGGTCGGCCAGCGGCACGTCGGGGAACGCCGCGGACATCAGCTCGCGGCTGGGCATCTCCATGACGGTGTCGGCGGCGGCGATGATGAAACTCTCGGCGCCCTGCAGGTCCGAGGCCAGCGCGGCCCGGACGCTCTGCGCGACGTGGCGCTCGTCGACGTAGCCCCAGAGGTTCCACTTGCGCGCGTGCGGGTCGTCCTGCCAGGCGGCGAAGCGGTCGTAGTCGGAGCGGACCATCACGTTGGAGAAGCGCAGGCCGATGATCGGGATCCCGCTCCAGCGGTGAAACTGGCGGGCCATCTCCTCGCCGACCACCTTGGAGAGCGCGTAGCTGGTCTCCGGGTAGACGTGCGCCTCGTCGACGGGCGTGTAGTCGGGCGGGTGGTCGAACGGCAACCCGAGCGTGGTCTCGCTGGACGCCCACACGACCTTCTGCAGCCCCAGGCGCTGCGCGGCCGAGAACACGGCGTACGTGCTGTTGGCGTTGACGTCGAAGATGTGAGCGGCAGTCGAGTGCGCGGGCGACGGGATCGCCGCCAAGTGCACGACGACCTCGATCCCGGGCAGGGTGTCGCCACCCGAGAGCGCCTCCAGCGCCTGGCCGAAGTCGGTCACGTCGGCGCGCAGGAAGGGGATCGTGTCCTCGGGGTGATTGGACTCCGGCGAGCCCACCAGGTCGATGTTGAGCACCTCGTGTCCGTGCTCGTGAAGGTCGCGGATCACGACACGCCCTGCCTTGCCGCTTCCGCCGGTGACGGCGATCTTGGTCATGGTCCCTAGCTCTATCAGGTTTGGTGCTGCGCTTGGACGGGGTAAGCCTGCGGTGATGGCGAACCTTCCGTCGCTGGAGCTCGCTGGTGGCCGTCAACGGCTTGCTGGCGCGCAGCAATTCCCGCGCGCTCATCGCTCGCTGATCCACCGATAAGTGGACACGCCCCCGCTCGGCGCGTAAGATCCCGTCCGGGGCTGATGGGACCGGTAACTCTGAGACGCCTGCGCTGGATCGTGCCCGCGCTCGCCGGGATCGCGTTCGCGATCCTCGTGTCCGTGCTCGGGCAGGCGCCCGGCCGGGCCGCCTCCGTTCCGCTGTCGATCAGCATCTCGGGCAACCACTTCGTAAACGGCGCCGGGCAGACCGTCCGCCTGCTGGGAGTCAACCACGCCAGCTTTGAATACGCCTGCGAATACGGCTACGCGTACAACGACGGCCACATGGACGACGCCGACGCCGCGGCGATCGCGTCCTGGCACGCCACCGCGGTGCGGGTCCCGCTCAACGAGGACTGCTGGCTGGGGATCAATAACCGACCGAACAACACGCAGGGCGAGCCCCTGACCCAGGCCGGCTATCAGCAGGCCGTTGAGCAGTACGTCGCCGCGCTGAACGCCCATGGCGTCTACGCGATCCTCGACCTGCACTGGTCGGCGCCGAGCGTCTACGTCGCAGACGGCCAGCGGCCGATGCCCGACAGCCATTCGGTCGACTTCTGGGCCTCGGTGGCGTCGACGTTCAAGACCAATCCCGCAGTCGTCTTCGACGCCTTCAACGAGCCCTACTCACCCAAGGCGAACGGCAACAGCGGGGCCGAGGTCACGTGGTCGTGTTGGAAATCAGGCGGCTGCTTGCTGCCGGTGGCCGCCGACGGCACCACCCCGAACGACGCTGAGTTCTACACCGCGTATGGCATGCAGTCGCTGGTCGACGCGATCCGGGCCACGGGCGCCCCGCAGCCGATCCTGCTCGGCGGGCTGTCCTACTCCAACGACCTCAGCCAATGGCTGGCCAACGAGCCAAGCGACCCAGACCACCAGCTGGCTGCCTCGTACCACAACTACGAAGGCCAGCAGTGCAGTACCAAGGCGTGCTGGGACAGCACGATCGCGCCCGTCGCCGCCCAGGTGCCGGTCGTTACCGGGGAGTTCGACCAGAACCCGTGCGCCAATCCGCCGAGCACGTTCGACAACGACTACATGGCCTGGGCCGACCAGCATGGCGTCAGCTACCTGGCGTGGGGCTGGGAAGTGCTCACTGCCCAGGAGATCAGCGACCAGGGCTGCAACGCCTACTACCTGACCAGCGATCCGGCCGGCACGCCGGCCGCGCCCAACGGGACCGCGCTGCACGACCATCTGGCCGCGCTGGCAGCCGGGGGCAGCCCGACCACCAGCACCACGACCACGACCACGAGTGGCGGTCCACCGCCGGGCAGCCACAAGCCGCGGCCGGCACCCGGACTCCAGGGCTTCACCGCCACTGTGAAGCCCGACGGGACGGCCGTGAGCTTCCTGTTGCGATCGGATCAGGACAGCGCCGGCGTGGTCAGCGGCCAGACGGTCAGCTCATTCGCTATCACCACGGCCAAGCGACACCGCCACCGCGTCTCGCTGGGAACCGTCCACTTCAAGCTGGCCGCCGGCAAGTCCAAGACGGTCGTGCTGAAGCTCTCCAAGGCATCGCGCCGACTGCTCACCCGTCAGCACAAGCTCCAGGTGCAGATCACGATCGCGCTGACCAACTCGGCGAAGCGGCGCGGCGTCACCCACCGCACGCTCACCCTCAAGACGCCGGCGCACTGATCAGCCGGGAGACGCCCGGCCAGCGGCTCCCACCTACAATCCGCCTCGCCAAATGAGCATCAACCAGGACGCCACCCGGACGGTTATCGCCGCCACCCAGGCTCACGCCCGCGAGCTGAACCTGCGCGTCACCGTGGCCGTCGTCGATACGGGCGGCCTGCTCAAGGGGCTCGATCGCATGGACGGGGCTTCGCCGCTCAGCGCGCAGATCGCGGAGGCCAAGGCTCAGGGCGCGGCGGTCTGGCACCGCGACGGCCACGTGCTCTCCGAGGTCAACGAGCAGCGGCCGGCCTTCGTGACCGCCGTCAGCCAGATGACCCGCCTGCCCCTGATCGCCGGAGCGGGCTCGCTCGTCATCCGCGACAGCCAGGGCGGCGTGCTCGGCGCGGTGGGCGTGAGCGGCGGCACCCCGGACGAGGATCGCGCCTGCGCCGAGGCCGGCCTCGCCGCCTTGCCGGCTGAATGACCGCCGTCAACGACCTCGGCACGCGCGAGCTGCTCGAGGCCTTCCGCGCCCGGCGTCTCTCCCCGGTCGAGGTGGTCGACGCCTGCGCAACCCGGATCGCCGAGGTCGACGGCGAGTTTGGTGCGTTCCGGGCGCTGTGCCTGGAGCGGGCGCTCGAGGCGGCCCGTCTCGCCGAGCGCTCGTATCGCTCTGACGGCGAGCCGCGGCCGCTGGAGGGGCTGCCGTTCGCCGCCAAGGACATCTTCGACACCGCTGACGTGGCCACCGGCTACGGATCGAAGATGTTCTCCGAGCACGTGCCGCAGACCGATGCGCAGGCGGTCGCGGACCTGCGCGGGGCGGGCGCGATCCTGGTCGGCAAGACCACCACCCATGAGTTCGCCTGGGGCATCACCTCGGTCAACCCAGCCGTGGGCACCCCGCGCAACCCCGTGGACCCGCGGCGGGTCGCCGGGGGCTCCAGCGGCGGGTCGGCGGTCGCGCTCGCCAGCCGCCAGGTCCCGTTCGCGCTGGGGACCGACACCGGCGGCTCGGTGCGTATCCCCTCGAGCTTCTGCGGCACCGCCGGTTTCAAGCCCACGTTTCAGTCGGTCTCGCGCGACGGCGTCTGGCCGCTGGCGGCCTCGCTGGACCACGTCGGGGCGATGGGACGGACGGTCGGCGACCTGGCGCCGTGGCTGACCGAGCTGGGCGCACCGATGTCGCGCCCCGAGCTCGAGGCGGTCCGCGTCGGGGTCTGCCCGGACCTGCATCGGGTGACTCTCGCCTCCGACCTCCAGGCTGTCTTTGACAACGCCGTCGAACTCGTGGGCGGGGTGTGCCGCTCGATCCGCGAGGTGGCCTTTCCCGAAGCCGACCGCATCCATCCCACGTTCACGACGATCCAGGGCGCCGAAGCGGTCATCTCGCACCGGCGCGCAGGGCTGTTCCCGGGGCGCGCGGCCGAGTACGGGACCGACGTGCGAGCGCGGCTCCAAGACGCCTCGACGATCACCCTGGAGCAGTACGCCGACGCCACCGCCGCTCGCCTGACGCTGGATCACCGATGCGCTGCCCTGTTCGATCAGGTCGACCTGGTGATCACTGCGATCACTGCGGTGCCCCCATCGCTGATCGAGGATCCAGACGAGGTGGACCACCTCGGCCGGCGGATGGCGCTGCGCGACTGTGTTCTGCCCTACACCGTCCCGCAGGACCTGTTCGGCCTCCCGGCGTGCGCCGTGCCCGCCGGCCGCGACGCCTCCGGTCTGCCGGTGGGCGTGCAGCTGTGGGGGCCGCGGGGCAGCGACGATCTGGTACTGCAGTCCGCCGCTGCCCTGGAGACGGCCCTGGCCCTCAGCGCGGCGGGTGGATCGTGATGACGATGTCCGAGCCGCCGGCGCGGTCCCGGCTGCGCACGTTGCCGGTGGCGCCCTCGTAGGGGCCCGTGCCGCCGACCAGCCGCTCTCCGGCGAACAGCAGCAGCGAGCCGCCGACCGCCGCCTGGCCCTGGCAGTCCGGTTGCCCGCCCGCTCCGAACACGCACTGCAGGTGGTCGCTGGCACTCCATTGCCGGGCGTGATGGCTGTGGGCCGCCAGCGGCGGGACGGTAGGCGGCCGTCGGGGACTCGATCGTCCCGGCCGGCGCCAGGGTGCTAGCCCTGAGAGAGCGCGTCCGTTGCGCCTTCGCGGTCGATCTGCGAGGCTCGGGCGGTGCGCGGACACGAGCGCGTGTCAGCCGGAGACGACAGCTCGGGCGCTGCACCCGCGTCAGCCCGCGGGCGTGAGCCGGAGCGCACGACCGCGAGCGCACCCCGCATGATCGCGCTGCAGCGCTCCGCCGGCAACGCTGCAGTGGGGCGGCTGCTGCGCCAGGTGGGATGGCCCGGCACCCGAGCGACCAGCCCCAACCACGACCGCTCTACGCCGGTGCCGGGAGTCGACCGCTACCCGCTCTTCGACGCGGCTCTGGGTGGCAGCACGGACCAGGCCAAGACCGGCGCCACCGACGAGCTCAGCGGCAATCGGGTCGTGGTGCTCGTCCCCTCGACGCTTGCCCAGGCGGCGCCGGCCCAGGTGCTGCTGCACTTTCACGGGCTCAACAACCCGGGCTACCGCGCCAGCGGACGCAACGTGCGCGACGAGGACGAGACGCGCGACCGCTCGGAGGTCCAGCTGGCGGCGAGCATCGCCGAGGGCGATCAGCAGCTGGTGGTCGTGATGCCGCAGGGCGACCTGGCGGCCGGCTTCGGCGACGCCTCGACCGCTCCCAACACCTACGTCAAGCGGGTGCTCGACCTGCTCAAGACCGACACGGGAGTGTCGGTGACCCCCGCCGGCCTGGTGGTGGGCGGCTGGAGCGCCGGCGGCAACCGCGCGGCCGAGATGGCCGTCGCCGAGGCGAAGAGCGGCCAGCCCACGCTGGACTCCGTGGTGCTGTTCGAGGGTGTCAACAACTTCCAGACCGAGGTCGAGGTCGACGATCCCCGCCACCCCGGCAAGAGGATCAAGGTCCGGCAGGACCCCCTCGCCGGCCGTGACAAGCTGGACATCTTCCTGCAGCTGGTGGCGCGCAACCTCAAGCACGACCTCGGGCTGTTTGGCGTGCTGAGCGCCGACGCCACGAAGGCCTATTTGGCCAAGTCGTTTCGCTTCCTGGCCTACTACGGCAGCGCCGGCCTGTACGCGCCGGTGCACGAGATGCTCGACCAGGGCATTCGCCTGATGTTCGGCGAACCGCTCACCGCCGCCGAGGAGTCGCTACAGCGCCGGCGCCTGTCCGGCGGACTGCAGCTCGCGTCCCGGGTGCCCGACAGCGCCGGGCTGG
This sequence comes from Solirubrobacteraceae bacterium, assembly GCA_017882405.1. The sequence continues at coordinate 33,056 of JADGPO010000123.1, forward strand.
CGACCGCGATCGCCGCGCTCCCCGCGCCCGTCCGCGACGAGCTGCGCCGCCACTATCAGGTGATCCGCGTCGCCCAGGTCGGCGACGAGGCCAAGCACAAAGCCGCGATCGCCGCCGGCAAGCTGGACTCGCTCGGCCACGAGAACAGCGTCGGCTCCGGCGCGCTGCTTGACGCGCTTCGGCGCACCCGCCCGATGCGTCCGGTGGTCGCGCCGCCGGGTGGCGGCGGGCCTGTTCCGACGACGGGGATGCTGGACGAGGTGCCGGGCGCGGACCCGGCAGTGCAGGTTTAGCGTTTCGCCCACCGGCAAGAGGATGGCGATGAAGGCGTGCGTGGTAACCAAGGCGGGCGGCCCCGATGTGCTGCGGATGGTCGACCGATCGGAGCCCGCGCCGGACGCCGGCGAAGCGGTGGTCTCGCTGGTGGCCGCGAACGTGAACCCGACCGACCTCGGTGCCCGGGAGGGCATGGTCCCGCTGTGCGGGCAGCGCGGCCGCCGCGGCAAGATCGTCCTCATTCCCTGACGCGCACTGAGAACGCCGAGCGCACCGCCGGACCGCTGGGGCCCGGCGGTGCGAGCGCAGCTACTTGCGCCGGTGACGAGCCGGTGCCTTGAACGTCACCTTGCGCTTGACGATCACCCGGTGCTTGCCCGGGCGGGTCTGGGTCACGGTGAGCCTTACCGTCAGCCGGTGAAGGGCGGTCAGGAGCGCCCGGCCGGCCCGGTTGAGCCTGACGCGGAGCTTGCCGTGCTTGCCGGCGCCGATGGTCACCGCCGAGCTGCCGAGCACGACCCGCTTATGGGTTCGCTTGGCCTTCCGAGCGCTCACCGCGATGATCTTGTGCCCCTGGAGCGTCTCGGTGATCGTGAGACTGCCCGACACGCGGCAGCTGGTCGTGCCGCGGCAGGTGAGCGGCACGGTCACCGTGGTCCCCGAGACCGTGACGCGCCCGGCCGAGGCGCGACCCGGCTTGGGCGGCGGGACCGGCGTCGCCGTCTTCAGCGTCTGATCGGCACCGACCACGTTTCCGAAGTCCGTGGTCGCGACGGCCCGGTAGTGGATCGTCGTGCCCGCGGCCAGAGCAGACAGCGCGGCGCTGAACGCGTCGCTCCCGTTGTCGGGCCCGAGCGTCTGCGCCGGCGTGAACTGGCCGTAGGCGGTCGTCGGACCGAACTGGAACGACACGCTGACCGATGCGCCCTGCGGGTTGACCGAACCGTTGAGCGTGGCCGCGGAGGTCGTAACCGCGGTCGCGGCACTCGTCACCGGAGTGCCGGGCTGGTAGGCGTCGGCGAACAGGCCCAGCGTTGGGCTCCCGTTGGTGAACAGGAAGAACGGCGTTCCGATCGCTGATCCCTGACACGCGCTCCCGTCCTGGTTGAACGGGTTGGCGGTGCAGGAGGATGAGATCGGCTCACGGACGTCGGCCTGGGCGGTCGGCGTCAACGGCACGTCACTCTCGTCGAGCACGAACGTCGGGTTGGCGGCATTGACGAAGTGACCGACGAACGCCTTCTCGACGCCGCCCCCGGTGTCCTCGCGCCATGACACGTATGGGGTGTTGTGGGAGAACGTGATGTCGGGCCGGGTAGAGGCGTTGGCTCCCACCGAGATCGGCGCGCCGTTGTTGACCAGCTCGAAGTGAGCCGCAGCCCCGGCACCGACCAGCCGAGAGACGAACACCTGGTTGACCCCCCCTAGGGTTTCGTCCCACGTGACCCACGGAACCGTCGCGTTGGCGGGGTTCATCGTGCCGGAGGCTACCCGCGGATCCTCCGCGTCCGCCGCGGGGTTCTTGTTCAGGGAGCACTGGCCCTCGTTGGCGGCCGAAGCGGCGCATGTGCCGAAACCAGGGGCCGACGTGTCCAGTGTCCCCTGCAGCACATTGCCGACCGCCACCCAGTGAAAGCCGCCGTTGGCCGCGGCGCCGTCGTTGATCCCCGTGGCCGCGAACACCATCTCGTTGCCGTTCAGGCCGGCGGTACCCGACGCGCCCTTCTCGTACCAAACGACCCACGGGACCGAGTCCGACGGGCCGGTGAAGGCGATGTCCGGCTCGATGCCGTTGCGAGTGGGATCGACGTTCAGGCTGGGATCAACCGGCGCGGTCCCGAACCGCGGGATCCCCGTCTGCTGCCAGCAGAAACCGCCGATCGCCGGCACGGGAGACGGGACCGGCGGAGTCTGCGCTGGCAGGACGCCGTCGCAATTGGCCTGCCCCGGGCCCTCCGGGCGGACCACAAAGATCTGGTCCGGGTGGATCAGACCGACGGTCGCCGTGGACGTCTCCTGCCACGTGATCCACGGTCCCGGATTCGTCGGGTCGGGCGGGGCGGCGGCGTTGCCGCCGGCCACCGACGGGTTCTCAGCATCCTGGTTGGTGTGGATGTTCAACGACGGAACGGCCGGGCCAGTGCCACCGTTGCCCCGGCTCTGACCGGCGAAGATCCACTTGTTCTGATTCGGGTCGCCGGCGGTGTTGTCGAAGCGGCTCGCGAAGATGTTGTTGTTTGCGAACCCAGTCCCGGTGGTGTTCTCGTACCAAGTGGCCCACGGAACCGTTCGCCCGGCCCCGGCGAAGTCGATCGCCGGCGCCTCGCCGTCCTGTCCCTGGTCGAAGTTGAGCGAGCCCGGGAACGTCGGAGCGGCACTCGATCGTCCGTTCACGGTGCCGGCGCCGCGCGTGGTCCAGGCCCCGGCCGCGAACGAGCGTGAGAACACCTGATCTTTGGCCGGGGCAGCTTCGTGCTGGCGGAAGATCGCCCACGGCACGGCTGGCTTTCCGGCGACGAGCGCGCCGCCCACAACATCCGCGTTCGGGGGCTCCCCGCTGACGCCCGACGCCGGATTGATGCCGGCGGCCGTGTCGTCGTTCACCTGTCCGCCCGGCGGCAACTGCTGAAATGCCGACGCTGCCCCGGCGCTCCCCAGCGCGATCGCAGCGGTCGCGGCGGCGATGCCGGCGCGCACAGCAGCACGTCTTTGAATCCCCATAGTCCCTCCGTTGAAGTAGCCCGCTGCGTGTAGTACCGCACGACGGGACCGGAGTCAAACCGGCTTGCCTGTTTCCCCTCGGAGCCTAACTGCACCGCTATGCGGATTGCCGAGATGCTCGAGATCGTCGAACAGGGGGCCGGCATCTCCCGCGAGGAGGCGGACATCACCATCTCGATCGAGTGGCGGCTGCTGCCCTGGTGCCTCGGGCACGGACTGCCGATCATGGCCTATCCACCGCTGGAGCAGGGCCCGATGATGCTCGAGCACCCGGTGCTGCGCGGATGGAGGTCCTGTAGGCCCGGTCCCGCCTGCGGTCAGGCGCCCGCCGCCGGAGGGATGTTGGCGTTGAGGTGAAACACGTTGTCCGGGTCGTACTTTGCCTTGATCCCGGCGAGCCGCTCGTACTTCTGAGGACCGTAGGCCGCGCGCACGCGCTCATCGTCGGGCTCGGTCATGAAGTTCACGTAGCTTCCGACGCCGACGGCATGGGGTACGAGGGCTGACCAGAAGGTTCGCACCCACGCCCGCTCGGCGTCGTAGAGCTCCGGCGTGGGAGCCGCGGCTGCGATGTTCACCATGTAGGTCAGCGACCGGCTCCCGCCGAATGCGGACGCGTCCTCCGCCGCTCGGCCGTAGGCGCCACCGAGGACAAAGATCGGTAGGAAAGAGAGCGGGAATGCCTTCTTCGGCTGCTGCTCGAGGATCACCTCGATCGCGGCGTCGCTGAGCTCATCGAGGTACACGGACTTCTCGTAGGCGAGGATGCCCCATGGCGCGGAGCCGTTGAACATCTGCTGGAGCGCCGTGTAGGGGATTGGCGTGACCAGTTCGATCATTGGCGCAATCGCCTGACGGACCGGCTCGATCAGCGCGGCGTGGGCCTCGGCGTCTCCGAGGCCGACGATCGCGAACAGGTACACCGGCGCGAGGTGATGCTCTTCGGGCACGAACGGCTCCGGCGGCGCGCTCAGGCCGGCCAGGAACACGCCGCATTCGTCCGGCAGGTCCTTGACGTACTCGCGGGCAAACCGGAAGACGTCGCGAGCCTGGTCCGGTGAGTACATGAACATCCCGAGATGAACGACCGGGCCGACGGCCGTGAGGTCGAACTCGAAGGAGGTCACCACCCCGAAGTTCCCGCCGCCGCCACGAAGCGCCCAGAACAGGTCGTCGTTCTCGCCGCTCGTCGCGCGCAGCACGCGACCGTCGGCGGTGACGACCTCGCCGGCGACGAGATTGTCCGAGGTGAGTCCGGCGAGCCGGCTGAGCCAGCCGAAGCCGCCGCCGAGCGTCAGTCCGGCCACCCCGGTGGTGCTGATGAATCCGCCCGGCACGGCCAGGCCATGCTCCTGCGTCGCGGCATCCAGCTCCCCCCAGGTGGTTCCACCGCCACACACCACGCGACGCCCCGGCGCGTTCACCACGATCGATTTCATCGGCGTCAGGTCGATCATCAGACCGCCGTCGCACAGCGCGTGGCCGGCGTAGTTGTGCCCGCCTCCGCGCACCGAGACGTCGAGCCCGCGCTCCTGGGCGCAGGTCAGCGCAGACACGACGTCA
>JADGPO010000019.1 GCA_017882405.1 Solirubrobacteraceae bacterium
CTGCCCTCGGGGATCGTGCGCGGGTCGACGGCGACGCTGCGCAGGTATGACAGCGGGCGCGACGGCCCGGGCGCGAACGAGATCCCGGCGGGCGGCGCCACGTAGCGGACGCCGACCCCGGCCGACCAGCTGCCGTCGGCCAGCGGGAAGGTGAGCTGGCCGCTCGCCGAGCGCCAGAACCCGCCGGTGCGCCAGAACGGCGCGTCGGCGCCCACGCCGAACTTGGCGCCGTTGTTCCCGGCGGCGGTCAACCAGCCGCCCGATCCCAGGTTGTCGATGTGATACCGGCGTCCGTCCAGGCCGATGCCGTCGCCCTCCATCGAGAGCCCGCGGGCCGAGTACAGCCAGTCGATCCGGTGCGGCGCGCTGAGGCCGGGGGCGCTCACCGGGCGCCCCGTGAACCACGACTCAAGTGCCGGGTAGTACTCGGTCAGCTCGAACCCGCCCAGCCACTTTCCGTCCCCGCCGATTGCGGGCGGCGGCGGGGCCTTGATCGTGTTCAGCGAGAAGCTGACGGTGACGTGCCGGGCGGGCATCGGGACGGCAGGCAGCTTGCCAACGGGCTTGAGCTTGCGGTTGAGGCCGGCGCTGGCGGGCGCCATGTACTTGGCGGGATCGGCGTTGATCGCCCGCTGGCGGGCCGCCGCGGCCGGCCCGCGCCAGGTGATGGCCAGCCGGGCGTCGCGACTGGTCGAGCCCAGCCGGGCCGCCGTGAACTGCAGCGCGTTGGCGCCCGGGGTGAGCTTGGCGCGCACCGCGAAGCGGCCGTCGCCGCGAGGGTTCAGGGCCGTGCGGGTGCCGTCCGGCGAGCGCATGTAGACGGTGGCGCTGGCGGGGGAGACGACGCCGCGGACGGTGGGCGCGGCGGCGGTGGTGGCATAGCTCACGGTGGGCGCGCTCGAGAGCCCGATCAGCGGCAGCTGCATCTGGAGGCGCAGCACCGGTGGCGGCTTGGGCTTGACGGCGACGGCGGTGGCGGCGCGCGCGGCGGTGGCGGCGCTCGCGACCGTCGCGGCGGCACTACCGCCCTTTCGCGATGTGTGGCCGCCGCAGCCGGACAGGCCGGCTGCGGCGACGGTCACGATCGCGATCGCGGGGCGAGGCCTCATCCTCGATCAGTCTCTCGCCTCGGCGCGCCGCACCGCCGCGCCCAGCCCCTCGGAGCCGACCAGGCCCTCAAAGCGCCGGACCAGCGGGCGCACCGCGGTGATCCCCACGCGGCCCTGTGGGCCGAGGGCCTGCACGCGGACCTCCGAGCACACCTCGGCGCCGCCGTCATCGCAGGGCGTCACCCAGTTGGCGAGAACCACTCTTGCGGTGCCCCGGCGCGACCATTCGCGGAACTCGTCGGCGCCGTTCAGCTGGGGATAGTCGCGGCGCAACGTCCAGATCCGTCCCACGAGGCCGGAGACCAGCGCCCGTTCGTCGTCCTGAAGGACCGTGAACGGCGGCTCGCGGAAGAGCGCGTCAAAGCCCTCATCGCCCTCGAGGCCGGGGATCCGCCAGCGCACGAGGCGGCCGAGCAGCCCGGTGTCGTTGAGGCGCACCTGCGTGGCGGCGGCCCACAGCTCATCCGCCGAGGCGCGGCTGGCGCGGCGATGCGAGACCCGCAGCGCGGGCTCGGGCATCCAGGCGTCGAGGTCTGGTCCCGTCATGGATGTGTTTCTACCGCGATCATGGGGGTTCAGTGATCCGTCATCTGCTCGCACCCGTCAATCGAAACGCCGCCGCCGCTCTGATGCTTCCCCGCACGCTGCCCGCCACCGGGGTGGCGCTGACCTTCGACGACGGCCCCCACCCCGAGGGGACCCCGGCGGTGCTCGAGGTGCTCGCGCGCACGGGGGCGCGCGCGACCTTCTTCGTGATCGGAGAGCAGGTCAGGCGGCGTCCCGAGATGCTGGCGCGCACTGTCAAGGCCGGCCACGCGGTCGCGCTGCACGGCTACCGGCATCGCCTGCAGCCGCGGCTGAGCGCCGCGGCAGTCGCCGAGGACCTGGCGCGGGGCGTGGCGGCGATCGAGGACGCGATCGGCATCACACCGGCCTGGCACCGTCCGCCGTTCGGGATCTACAGCCCGGCCGGCCTGCGAGCGGCGCGGGCGGCGGGCCTGGAGCCGCTGCTGTGGTCACGTTGGGGCAGGGATTGGCGCAAGTGGACCACCTCGGGTGCGATCGCCGCCCGGGCCACGCGCAGCGTGATCGGCGGCGACGTGATCCTGCTGCATGATGCGGATTTCTACAGCGCGCACAATTCACACCGGCGCACCGTGGACGCGGTGGCGCTGATCACGACAGAGCTAAGACGCCGTAGACTCGATACCGTCCTGCCTGTCTGACACGCTTGTCGGCGCGCACACCGGCGGGCAACTTGGCCGCAGTGCACGGTACCGACGCCGCCGGCCGGCGGAGGACATCGTCGTCTCGCGCACAAGGGCGCAATCCCCCACATGACTTCCGCTTCCGCCTCCCCACAGAGCGTTCCTGACTTCACGCGGTTTGCGATCGGCTTCGATCACCGCGACCGGCAACGGCTCCACGCGCTGATCGACGAGGTCCTGGACTCCAACCGGTGGTCCGAGGCCGACATGGTGGCGCGCTTCGAGGCCGCCTGGGAGGACTACCACCACGTCCCCTCGGTGGCCTGCTCCAGCTGGGCGGGCGGTGCCCTGGCCGCGCTGCACTTCGCCGGCGTGCAGGGGGAGACCGTGCTGTGCCCGTCGAATACCTTCATGGCCACGCCGCTGGCGGCGATCCGCGCGGGCGCCGAGGTGCAGTTCGTGGATTGCAACCGCGAGGACCTGTGCATGTCGTTTGCCGACTTCGAGCGTGCCGCCGAGCAGTTCAAGCCGCGGGCGGCGTTCCTCGTCCACATCGGCGGCCACATCGCGTTCGACACCGAGCGGATCGCGCAGTACTGCGCCGAGCACGGGATCTTCCTGATCGAGGACTGCGCCCACGCCCACGGGGCCAGCTGGAACGGCCGCCGCGCGGGGACCTGGGGCGACGCCGGCGTCTACTCCCTGTACGCCACCAAGACGATCTCCACCGGCGAGGGCGGGGTGCTGGTCGCGCGGGCGTCGGAGCTGATCGAGCACGCGCGCCACTTCCGCAACTACGGCAAACCGACCTACGAGGTGGCGGGCCTGAACTTCCGCATGAGCGAGTTCACCGCGGCGCTGGGCCTGGTGGCGATCGAGCGGTTGGCGGAGATCGTCGCCTGGAAGAACGAGACCGCCCGCGCCCAGCTCGACGACCGGTATCCGAGCCACCTGCAACTGCCCGACGGCATGACCTCGGGCCTCTACAAGTACATCGTGTTCGACTGGCTGGAGCGCTCGACGGGCCGCGTCTACGACGAACCATGCCATCGGATCATGGGCCACGACGTGGAGCTGCCCAACTCCGACTGGGTGGCGCGAAACCATTCGTGCGTTCCGTTGTACTACCGACCAGGTAATTGAAAAGTGAGAGTTCTCGTCACAGGCGGCTCCGGTTTCATCGGGTCCCACGTCGTCGACAAGCTGCGGGCTTTCGGACACGAGCCTGTGATCTACGACCTGCGGCCGTCGCCGTGGCATCGGGACCCAGCCGATCGGGTCGACACCGTGCTGGGCTCGATCACGGATCGCGAGGCGCTCGAGCGGGCGCTGCACAGCTGCGACGCCGTCGCCCACCTGGCCGCAGTCGCTGACGTCAACGACGTACACGCCTCGCCCGAGGATGCCGAGCGCGTCAACGCCCGCGGCACCGTCACGGTCCTGGAGGCGGCTCGCCGCGCCGGGGTCAAGCGGATCGTCTACGCCTCCACGATCTGGGTCTACTCCGACTGTGAGCCAGAGGAGGTCGACGAGGACACGCTGCTGCCGCCGCCCAGCCATCTGTACACGTCGACCAAGCTGGCGGGCGAGCTGTACTGCAAGGCCTACCAGGAGCTCTACGGGATCGATTACACGATCCTGCGGTTCGGGATCCCCTACGGCCCCCGCGCCCGTGAGGCTGCCGTGGTCCCGGCGTTCGTCAACAAGGCGCTGGCCGGCGAGCCGCTGACGCTGGCCGGCGACGGCAGCCAGTCGCGCAAGTTCGTCTATGTCGAGGACCTGGCCGAGGGCGTCGCCTCCGGGCTGGCCGACGTCGCCGTCAACCGCGTCTACAACCTGGCCAGCGACGAGACGGTCACGATCAAGCAGATCGCCGAGACGATCAAGGAGCTGATGGGCGACGTCGAGATCGTCCACACCCCGGCCCGGCCCGGCGACTTCGGCGGCAAGATCGTATCCTCCGACCGCGCCGAGCGAGAGCTGGGCTGGACCGCCGCCACGTCGTTCTCGGTGGGCGTGCGCAAATACATCGAGTGGCGCCACGAGCAGGCCCAGTTGGCCAAGCTCGACGGCGACGCCGCGATGATCCCGGCGGGCGAGCCCGACGCCGAGGCCAAGCCGCGCCAGGTGCTGATCATCTCCGCCGACATCGGCGAGGGCCACGACCTCCCGGCCCGCGCGGTGGCCCGCGAGTTCCACGACGAGGAGCCCGACGCCCAGGTGTCGATCGTCAACGGGCTGCCCGCGATGGGGCCGGCCCTGACGAAGCTGCTGCGCGAGAACTCGGCCTTCATGTTCACGTTCATGCCGTGGCTGTTCGACCTTCAGTACCGGTTGTTCATGAACTTCGCGCCGACCCGCTGGCTGGCCCGCAAGCTGCTGACGTTCTTCGGGCGCCGCGGCCTGATGCGCCTGATCCGGGCGCACGATCCGGACCTGATCGTCTCCACCTACCCCGGCGTGACCGCGGTCCTGGGTGAGATGCGACGCACCGGCCGATTGCGCGTCCCCTGCTACTCGTCGATCACCGACCTGGCCGGGCTGCAGTTCTGGGCTCACCCCGGGATCGACCGCCACTTCATCACCCATCCCGAGTCGGCCGCCGAGGTCGAGGCGATCGCCGGTCCCGGGAGCGTGCGCTGGGCCAAGCCGCCCACGTCGTCGGCGTTCCTGGCCGCGCGCTCGCGCCCCGAGGCCCGCAAGGCTCTCGGCCTTCCCGCCGAGGGTCGCGTGATCGCCGTATCCGGCGGCGGCTGGGGAGTCGGCGACCTGGCCGGCGCCACCGCCACTGCGCTGGGCTTCGAGGACGCCACGGTGCTGTGCCTGTGCGGACGCAACGACAAGCTGCGCGCCAAGGTCATGGCTCGCTTCGGCGACGAGCCGCGCCTGCGGGTGATGGGCTTCACCGATCGCATGGGCGACGTCCTGGCGGCGGCCGACGTGCTCGTGCACTCGAGTGCGGGGCTGACCGTCCTGGAGGCGATCATCCGCGGCTGCCCGGTCGTCTCCTACGGCTTCGGCTACGGCCACGTGCGGGCCTCCAACGCCGCGCTGGAGCGCTTCTCGCTCGCTCAGGTGGCACGCCGGGCATCGGCCCTGCAGCCGGCGATCGCCCGCGCGCTCGAGCTGCGCCCCGAGCCTGACGGGTCGTTCGCCCGCCAGCCGCCGACGGCCTCGCTGATCATGTCCGACGAGCGCCGCGTGCGTCCGGTCCCCGCTTGGCGCCTGCGCACCGCGCGCGCCGCGACCACGATGGTGGCGGCGGCCGCGGTGGCCGTGTGGGCGCTCAGCACCGGCACCTCCTACTCGCTGGTCTCGCACTTCGCCCACATCAAGCCGGTCACCGCCGTGGCCACCGATCGGCCAGAGGTGGGCGTGATCATTGACGCTCCGGGCGGCCAGATCCCGATGCTCGCGTCGAACCTGAGCGACTACGGGATCCACGCCTCGTTCGCCGTCGACAAGACGGCGTCGACGCAGATGGCGAGCGTCTCCAGCTACAAGGACCAGGCCCTGCCCCGCCTGCCCAAGGAGGGTCTGGTGCGGTGGCTGAGCACCCGCGGGCAGCTGCATCGGATGGTCGGCCCCACCGGCCACGGTCACCACTTCCTGTACGCCACCAGCGGGCCGAGCATCGGCCAGTGGCTGTTCGCCCACCACGCCGGCGGGCGCCTGGTGGCCGGCGCCGTTCATCTGCGCGATGCCGATGACTCGCTCGGCGACCTTCGCGCCGGCGAGGTCGTCGAGGTCAGCGTGGCCAGCGACGGCCAGCTTCAGCAGGTGCTCGGCAAGCTCGTCAAGGGCCTGCACGAAGGTCATCTGGCGGCCGTGCCGGTGGGTCAGCTGATGCGCGACGCCTCCCCGGCGGCGTGACGCGGCCCCTGTCCGCCACCACTGCGCCGGCCATAGATCTCGACGACGTACAGCGCGCCGCGCGGCGCCTGGACGGGGTCGCCCGGCGCACCCCGGTGCTGGGGTCGGGCACGCTCAACGAGCGCACCGGAGCGATGGTCGCGCTCAAGGCCGAGACATTCCAGCGCGGCGGTGCGTTCAAGTTCCGCGGTGCCTACAACGCCGTCTCGTCGCTGGATCCGGCGACGCGCGAGCGGGGCGTGTGCGCCGTGTCCTCGGGCAACCACGCTGCGGCCGTCACGCTGGCCGCAGGGTTGTGCGGATCGCGGGCGACGATCCTGATGCCGGCCGACGCGCCCGCCCTCAAGCGCGCGGCCACCGAGGGCTACGGTGCTGAGGTCCTGACCTTCGATCGCTATCGCGATGACCGCGATGAGCTCGCCCGCGCGCTGGCCGCCGATCGCGAGCTGGCGCTGGTGCATCCCTACGACGATCCACACGTGATGGCCGGTCAGGGGACGGTCGCGCTGGAGCTCCTGGAGCAGACCGAGGGGTTGGACACGCTGCTCGTGCCGGTCGGCGGCGGCGGCCTGATCTCCGGCTGTGCGACCGTCGTGAAGGCGCTCTCGCCCGACACCCGGGTGATCGGGGTGGAGCCCGAGGCCTCCGACGACGTGACCCGTTCGCTGGCCAGCGGACAGCGCGAGCGGGTGCAGGTCGCCCCGACGATCGCCGACGGCCAGCAGACGGCGACCCCGGGCGAGCTCACCTGGCCGGTGATCCGATCGCTCGTCGACGCCGCGGTGACCGTCACCGACGAGCAGATCCTGAAGACGATGCGGTTCTGCTTCGAGCGCCTGAAGCTGGTGGTGGAGCCCAGCGGCGCGTCCGCGCTGGCGGCGCTGCTGGCGGGGACGGTGGCCTGCCGCGGCGAGCGCGTCGGGGTGCTGCTGACCGGGGGCAACGTCGGCGCCGCCGGATTCGCGGCGCTGATCGGGACCTAGCGGCACTGGGCTTTCAGCGCACGAACGGCCCGGGGTCCTCGTAGATGCGGTGCTCGTAGTGCCGCCGCAGCCGGCGCGCGGCAGCCGCTACCAGTGCACGCCGCGCGTGGCCTGGGCGAAGGCCCGCTGCTCGGCCTCCAGGCGGCGGTCGGACGAACCGCCGCCCTCGGGGAACAGCTTGTAGGCGCGGTTGACCACCATGTCCTGAGCGCCGGGCGCGATCGCGTAGGTGAGCTGCCCGAGACTGCCCAGCGTGGTGGCGATCCGCTTCGGCCGCTTGCGGATCGCCTCGGCGATCATGTCGGCGGCCTGCTCGGGGCTGAGGGTCGGCAGCCGGTCATAGACCTTGGTGGGCGCGATCATCGGGGTGCGCACGAGCGGCATGTAGATCGTGGTGACGTGGACTCCGTCGCCGATGATCTCGGGCGCGATCCCGCGCGAGAACGCATCCAGCGCCGCCTTGGAGGCCAGATAGGCGGCGAACCGGGGCGTGTTGACCTGCAGCCCGATCGTGGAGATGTTGATGATGTGCCCGGTGCCGCGATCGCGCATGATCGGCAGCAGGTCCAGGATCAGCTTGACCGGCGCGAAGTAGTTGAGCTGCATCGTGCGCTGGTAGTCGTGGAAGCGGTCGTAGGAGCGGTCGACCGAGCGGCGGATCGACTTGCCGGCGTTGTTGACGAGGATGTCGACGTGCCCGTGACTCTCCAGCACCTCGTTGGCCATCCGGTCGACGTCGTCGGGATCGCTCAGGTCACAGGGGTGGACGTGCGCCTTGCCGCCGGCGTCCGCCACCTCCTCGGCCACCTGCTCCAGCTTCTCCCGCGTCCGGGCCACCAGCAGGATCGTTCCGCCGGCGGCTCCGATCTGATGGGCGGCGGACTCCCCGATGCCCGAGGAGGCTCCGGTGATGAGCACGGTCCTGCCCTTGACCGAGCCGGCGAGCGAGCGGGCGAGGATCCCGCCGGCGCCGGGGATGCGCTGGCCGAACGCCCTCAGCGTCCGGATTCCGTCGATTGCCAGGTCGGTGAGGTCGGGCGGCATAGCTAGAGGCTACCTTCGACCTGCTTGCGGGCGGCACGGCGGACTGGCTGTGACACGGCTCTCTCCTCCGTTGGACCGGGCCGCGAGCATATAGGGCGGCGTCGGGCCATTGCATCTCAAAGCCGGTGCGATCGATGCACGTCACGCCGCCCGGCGACTGAGCCTGCCGTAGAGCAGCTCGATCGAGCGCTCGAGCTGCGCGAGCGTCGCCTTCTCCACGCTGGCGATGCCGAGCTTGCGGTTCACCCAGGCGTTGATCTCCCGGTGACTGGTCCCGTCCCGGCGCCGGAGCTCTGACACGAGCTGGTGGCGCTGGTCGCGCAACTGCACGCGGCGCTCGAAGGCGGGAAGTGAGTTGGAGCCAGCGCTCGGCGCATCGGGCTCCGCCGCCTGGCTCGGCTCCGGTTCGGGGGTCAGCCAGCGCGCCGCCGCCGGCGGGGGGGCGGGCTTGGGCGCCGGCGCCGGCGCCGGCCCGCCGAAGAGCGACATCTGCGGCGCCACGTCGGCGCTCAGCGGCACGAACTCCGGTGCCGGGGTGGGCTCGGTCTCACGCCGCTCGGTCGGCTCGTCGAACGCGGACTTCTCCTCCTCGCCCGGGCGGCGCAGTGAGCGCCGGACCTCCTGCTCGATCGTGGTGGCGTGGTCTCGGAGCACCGGATCGGCGGGCACGTACAGCCAGCTGGGCTCCTGTGGGCGCCCGGGGATGGTGCGCACGAAGCGACCGACGATCTGGCGGAAGATCAGCGGCGTCTTGGCGGCGGTGGCGTAGACGCCGACCCGCAGCCGCGGGATGTCGACTCCCTCGGAGACCATGTTGACAGCGACGATCCATGGGTCGGCGGACGCGGTGAATGCCGCCAGCTTGTTCGCCGCGCGCGCTTCGGCGTGCAGCACGACCACCGGCACGCGGCCGGTGGCCTCGCGCAGCAGCTTGGCGATCCGGCGAGCGTGCTCGGAGTCGGCGGCGACGACCAGGCCGCCGGCGTCGCGGTGACCATCCTGGCGGGCGGTGCGCAGCCTGGCATCCGCCTCGCGCAGGATCCGTGGCAGTCCCTCGGGCAGGTCGGTGGAGATCGCGGTGCGATACCGGCGGCTGGCCTCGCGGGTGGAGAGGACCTCTTCGAAACTGGACTCGATCACGTCGTCGCCGCTGCGCCACGACAGCGTCCCGTCATAGGCGACGAACGACATCGGCCGGCACACCCCGTCGGCGACCGCCTCGGCGTAGCTGTAGGCGACGTCCGGCTCGGCGATCCCCTCGAAGTCGTAGCTGACCCCGGGGATCGGCGTGGCGTCCGAGCGAAACGGCGTGCCTGATAGCAGCAGCCATCGGGAGGTCTCCGCAAACGCCTTGGCGAAGGTCACTCCCCAGGTCAGATCCTCGCCCAGATGATGGGCCTCGTCGGCGATGACAAGGGTCCCGCCCGCCCCGCCCGCCCCGCCCGCCCGGCCCGCCCCGCCCGCCCCGCCCGCCCGGCCTGCCCCGCCCGCCCCGCCCGCCCGGCGCGGGAGCGAGCGGCTCCAGCGCACCGGCGCCTTCGCGATCCGCGCATATGTCACAGCGACGCCGTGAAAGCCGGCCGGCGGCCGCGGCGAGTCGGCGTCCGGTGCCAGGTCCAACCCGATGGCATGGGCGGCCCGGGCCCACTGGCGGGTCAGTGGCACGGTCGGGCAGGCGACTACGATTGCGCCCGCGCGTCCGCTCGCCAGCTGCGCTCGCGCGAACTCCAGCGCGGGGCGTGTCTTGCCCGCTCCCGGAGCGGCTGAGATCAGGAACGGACCGTCTGTCCAGCCGGCCATCTCGGCCAGCGCGCGACGCTGCCAGAGGCGAAGCTCGGTGCGCAGGGAGGACGATCGCAAGGTGGGCACGGGCGCGACATCGTGCCCGACGCGTCGGACGAAACGAACCCGCCCGACCCCGCCCCGCGGTTTCCGGGCGAGCGCGATTTCGACTGGACGTCGTCCGGAAGCCATGCGAACATGCGTTCGCATGATCGTCTGTGTCCTGATCCCGCGCTTCGCTCTCACCACCGCGCTCGGCGACCGCGGTGAGCTGCTGCGCAAGCCGGTCGCGCTCGCGCCCGAGCCCGACGGGACGCAGCAGGTGGGGGAGGTGTCACTGGCTGCCGAGGCGTTCGGGATCCGTCCCGGGATGCGGCTGGGTGAGGCGCTGGCGCGCTGTCCGACGCTCACCCTCGTTCCGCCTGACCCGGCCGGCGTGGCCGACTTCTGGGAGCGGCTGCTCGTACGGCTGGAGTCGGTCGGGGCGGCGGTCGAGCCCGAGCGGCCGGGACTGGTGTGCTTCGACGCCCGGGGCCTGTTGCGGCTGCACGGAGGGGTGGAGGGGGTGCTGGCGGCGGTCCGGTCGGTACTGCGCTTCCCCACCCGCTTCGGGGTCGCTCCATCGCGCTTTGCCGCGATCGCCGCTGCCACGCGGGCGCGGGCGCGGCGCCCGGAGATCGTCGCCGGCACCGAGATGAGGGGCCGCCGTCCGGAGGCCGACGACGGCGCCCGGGGGCAGAAGCGGGCGCGCGCCTATCTGGCCGGGCTGCCGGTCTCCCTGCTGCGCGCTCGCCCGGCCCTGGCCGGGCTGCCGGAGGCGCTCGAGCGCCTGGGGATCAGGACGCTGGGGGAGCTGGCCGAGCTGGCCCCCGCGGCGCTCGCCGACCGCTTCGGCACGCTGGGGCTGCTCGCCCACGAGCTCGCCTGCGGTGGTGACAGCGCGCTCTCGCCGCGCCCGGCGAGCGAGCTGGTGCGTGAGGCGCTGGACCTGCCCGAGGCCGCGTCCGGGCTCCAGCTCGAGCGCGGGCTGGGGCTGCTCATCGACCGCCTGCTGGCGCGGCGCGAACGGCGGGGGCGGACGCTGCGGGCGGTCGTGATCTCGGCCGTGCTGGTCGAGCAGGGGGGGACGTGGCGCCAGCCGGCGGTGTTCCGCGAGGCCCTCGCCGATCCGGTGCGAATGCGCGTGGCACTCGTGCCCCACCTGACGAAGATGCCGGCGCCCGCGGAACGGCTGAGGCTGGCCGTCGAGCGTTTCGGTCCTCCCGCCTCTGACCAGCGCCCGCTGCTCGAGGACGCCGCCGCCGCCCGGGCGGGGCGGCTGCGCGAGGCGATCCGCCAGGCGCGGGCCGCCGCCGGTCCCGACGCCGCGCTGCGGGTGCTCGAGGTCGACCCCGATTCGCGCTTTCCCGAACGCCGGGCTGTTCTGGCGCCGTTCGAGGGCTGATCCGATTACACAGAATCTGTGGAAGCCTTACACGGAGGACGTGTAACGATATGGCCGGTCCACGTCGCTTGGCGCTACCGCGGCGGATCGCCGTCAGCGCGGGGGAGGGCGGACGCCCCCAGCTGGTGGACGGCCGGGAGGTCGACGCCGTCCGCGAGTCGTGGCTGATCGAGGACCGCTGGTGGACCGAGCAGCCGCTGCGCCGCCGCTACTGGGAGATCGTCACCACCTGCGGGCGCAACGAGATCGTCTTCCACGACCTGATGGGGGACCGCTGGTGGCGTCAGCGATGAGCGATGGTGGGCCCTTAGGGTCCGCGACTGAGATGGTGGGCCCTTAGACTGAAGAGCGCCATGAGCCAGACCCCTGCCCACCTCGATCCCGGCCCGGCTGCCGTCGGCACCTGGAGCGGCGGGCGCTTCATGCACTTCGGCGAGACGATCGACGACGAGCGCCTGGAGCGGCTGCTCGCCCCCGATGACGCGATTCCCACCGTGATCACCGCCGACGTGTACGGCGCCGGCGAGGCCGACACGCTGCTCGGGCGCGCGCTCGCCGGGCGCCCGCGCGAGCGGATGTGCGTGGTCGGCGCCGTCGGCCACGACTTCTACAACGGGGAGCGCAACGGCGCCAAGGGCTTTCCCCGCTTCACCGACCCCGCGCTGCGGGGCGCCGGCGAGTACGCCGATTACCTGCGGATGGCCACCGAGCGCAGCCTGGAGCGCTGCGGCCTTGACGGCTTCGACCTGCTGCTGCTGCACAACCCCGATCGCACCGGCTACACCTCGGAGGCGGTGTGGAGCGGGATGGCGGCGCTGCGCGACGCCGGCCTGACGCGCATGATCGGCGTCGCCCCGGGCCCCGCCAACGGCTTCACGCTCGATCTGATCGACTGCCTGGAGCGCTTCGGCGAGATGCTGGACTGGGCGATGATCATCCTCAATCCGCTGGAGCCCTGGCCCGGCGAGCTGTGCCTCGAGGCGGCGAGCGCCGCCGACGTGCGCGTGATCACGCGGGTGGTCGACTACGGCGGTCTGTTCTTCGACGACCTGCACCCCGACCAGGAGCTGGCGCGGGGCGATCACCGCGGGTTTCGGCCGGCTGGCTGGATCGAGTCCGGGCGCGAGCGACTGGAGGCGATGCGCCCGATCGCGCAGCGCGCTGGGCTGACTCCGATCCAGCTCGCCTGCCAGTGGAACCTCGCGCATGGTCCGGTGGCCTGCGTGGCCCCGACGCTGATCCAGGAGGTCGGTCCGCAGGCCCGGACGATCGAGGACAAGCGCGCCGAGCTGGCCGCCCTGCCGTCCCAGCTGCGCCTCGGCGACGACGACGTGGCCGAGATTCGCCGCCTGGGCGACAACACCGGCGCCATGGCGCTGAAGGGCGCGAGCCCGCAGCACTCCGGTGACGAGCAGCCGGATCGCTGGGGCATGGACGCTCATCTGCAGCACGTCGCCCGGCGCTGGCGGATCGAGCCCGACCGCGACCTCGCGCAAAGGGTGGCGGCATGAGTGCCGACCTGCTCACCGGCGCCTGCGGATGCGGCGCGGTCCGCTTCGAGGTCTCCGGCCCGTTCGTCTCCTCCAGCTACTGCCATTGCACGCGGTGCCAGCGGCGGACGGGGGCGGGCTCGTCGGCCAACGCCCGGGTGAAGGCTGACGCCTTCCGCGTCGTGTCCGGCGAGGACCGGATCCATTCGTGGGCGCCGCCCGACGGGGCCGAGAAGTTCTTCTGTGGAGACTGCGGGTCGGCGCTGTTCAGCCGCAGCCCCGCCGCGCCGGACGTCATCGGGGTGCGCCTCGGCGCCTTCGACACCGACCCGGGCGTCCGTCCGGCATCGCATCAGTTCGTCGCCTACGCGGCCGCCTGGGAGCAGATCCCCGACGACGGGCTGCCGCGCCACCGCGAGCGCGCGCCCAGCTAAGCCCCCGCGCGTCGGTCGCGGTTCCTAGCCCTCAGCCGACTCGGGGGCGGCACTGCGGATCCACTCGCAGCCCACCGACAGGTCCTCGACGCCCATTGCGGCGGTCACGTTGAGCCACATGCCGTAGCGGAAGAAGTTGTCGATCCGCTCCTGGTCGGCCCCCGACAGCGCCTCGACGTGGCGCACCAGCCCGGCGTAGAGAGACCGAACACGCTCGCTGACCACCTCGTCGTCGCAGGCCGCATAGGCCTGCAACTGCAGCATCAGGTTGTCACGATCGGTTGACAGCATCTCGACGTAGGCCTTGCCCATCGCCGTCAGGGCGTCGGTGTCGGGAAGGGCGATCGACGGATCGAACTCGTCGTGCGCTCGGGTCATCAGCTCGCTCACCTGCGCGAAGCCGCGCTCCACGGCGGCGAGGAACAGGTCGCGCTTGGAGTGAAAGAGGCTGAACACGTAGGGCTGAGCCACGCCCACGCGCCGGGCGATCCGGTCGACGGGCGTGCCGTGAAAGCCCGTCTGGGCGAACTCGTGCACCGCCGCGTCGATCAGCGCGTCCCGGCGCTCGGACGCCGGGACGCGCTGCCGCGAGGGCTTGCGTTGGCTTGTCGAGGTGGTGGCCATCAGCCGTTGCATTCGATCCTACGGGACAGTCAGGCCGGCATCGACGCCAGCTGGCCGGTCGCCGCATGGCGCTCGGACGCCTCCACCTGCGCCTGCGCCACCGCGGTGGCCCGGGTGCTGAACGGGAGCAGGAGCGGGATGACCGCGCCAACCGCCAGCACCGCGGTCCCGACCCACATGGCCGGCACCAGGCCGCTGACAAACGCCTGCGGGGAGACGTAACTGCCGTGCGAGGTGAACACCGTGGACAGCACCGCGATGCCGAGCACGCCACCCAGCTCGCGGATCGCGTTGGTGGCTCCCGACGCCTGTCCGGCCTGATCGGTCCGCACCGACCCCAGCACGGCGTTGGCGGAGGGGGCGAACACGAGCGCCATGCCCGCGCCGGCGAGTATGAACGGCGCGATCATGCTCGCGTAGGACTGGCCGACGCTCGCCTCTGAGGCCAGCCAGCCGAGCGCGATCGCCTGCAGGCCCAGCCCCGCGGCCATGAACAGCCGGCTGCCGAAGCGCTCGGAGAACACGCCGGCCAGCGGCGCGACGACCATCGTGGCGCCCGTCCACACCAGGAGCTTGACCCCGGCCTGCAGCGGGGAGTTGTGCAGCACGGTCTGCAGGAACTGGCTGAGGAAGAAGATCGACCCGAACATTCCGAAGTACATGGCCAGCGAGACCGCGTTGGTGACCGCGAAGCCACGGCGGGCGAAGAAGCTCATCGGCAGCATCGGCGCCTCAGTGCGGCGCTCGTTGAAGATGAAGGCGACGACCAGTGCCACGCCCGCGGCCAGTGAGACGACCACCTCGGTGCTGCCCCAGCCCAGCGACTGGCTGCGCACCAGTCCGAAGACGATCCCGAACAGCCCGGTCGAGCCGAGCCCGAGGCCGCGCAGGTCCAGGCTGCTCGACGGGCCGTGGCTCTCGCTCAGGCGCATCCCGGCCAGCGGGACGAGCACCAGTCCGATCGGCACATTGATCCAGAAGATCCAATGCCACGAGGCGGCCTGCGTGACGGCGCCGCCGACAAGCGGGCCGAGGGCCACGGCGATGCCGCTGATGCCCGACCACACGCCGATCGCCATGCCCCGCCGGTCAGGCGGGAAGGCGTCGGCCAGCAGGGTCAGCGTGAGCGGCGTGGCGATCGCCGCGCCGATGCCCTGGATCGCTCGTGCCGCGATCAGCGTGTCGATCGAGGGTGCGAGAGCCGCCGCCGCCGAAGAGGCGGTGAACAAGGCGATGCCCGCCATGAACATCCGCTTGCGTCCGAAGCGGTCGCCCAGCGCCGCTCCGGTGAGCAGCAGCACGGCATAGGAGAGGATGTAGGCGTTGACGGTCCACTCCAGCGCCTGGATCGAGGCGCCCAGGTCGCGATGAATGCTCGGAAGCGCGACGTTCACCACCAGGTTGTCGAGCACCACCATGAAGAGACCGAGAGAGACGATCCCGAGGGTCCAACCGCGTCTGCGTGAATCCGACATGCGCACCTCCTGACAAGGAAATTAGTGACTGCTAACTGGAAAGGAGATTAGCAGCGACTAATAACATGTCAAGGGGTCCCAGTTGGATTTCGCATCGGGGCTCTGAGTGGGGGGGACCGGCCGCGCCCCTGGTTGGCACCTGGCGTTTGGCCCATATCCGCTTTCACCCCGAGGGATCTGGCCCGCGCGCATGCCTAGCCCCCGATCTGGCCCATATCCGGCGGGCGGAGATCGGATCTGGAACAACGTGCATGTCCTCCGGGGTCGGCGCAACGTGACCGATCCGCAGGGCCAGCGGCTGTGTGGTCATCGGCTGGGTCCGTCGGCCACGTATGCGAACATATGTTCGTGACATACGCGGAGCTGCACTGCCACTCGGCGTTCTCGTTTTTGGATGGCGCGTCGCTGCCCGACGAGCTGGTCCCGGCGGCGCTGCAGCTGGGCTACGACACGGTCGCGCTGACCGACCACAACTCGGTCTCGGGCTCGATGGAGTTCGCGGTCTCCGCGCGTGCGCTGGGATTGCGCCCGATCCACGGAGCCGAGATCGACCTCGAAGACGGGCGCCACCTCACGCTGCTGGTCGCCGACACCAGGGGCTGGTCCAACCTCTGCCGCATCCTGACGCGCGCGCATGCGCACACGCGCGAGGGTCGGCCGGGCGCGCCGCCTGACGAGCCGCGGACGCCGCTGGCGACGGTGCTGGAGCACTCCGAGGGCCTGGTCTGCCTGAGCGGCTGCGCGCTGCGCGGCGTGCACGACGAGCCCACGCTGCGCCGCCTGCGCGACGCGTTCGGCCCAGAGCGGCTGAGGGTGGAGCTGCAGCGGCCGTTCCTGCGCGACGACCGGGCGCGTAACCGCCGGCTGCAGGGCCTGGCCCAGCGCCTGGAGCTGGCGTGCGTGGCCACCGGCAACGTGCACGCCCACACGCGGGCGCGGGCGACGCTGCAAGATGCCCTGGTGGCGGTGCGCCTGCACACCACGCTTGATGCCTCGGAGCCCCAGCGGCGCGGCAACTTCAGCCACGTGCTGGCCTCGCCGGAGGCGATGGCCAGGCGCTTCGCCGAGCACCCGGAGGCCGTCGCCGAGACGGCGCGGCTGGCCGACAGCCTACGCTTCGATCTTGGCCATGACCTCGGCTATCGCTATCCGGGGGCCGAGGACGGGAGCGCGATGCGCACGCTCGCCGAGCTGTGCAGCGAGCGGATGGCCGATCGCTATGCGAAGGCATCGGCTGAGATCCGGGCGCGAGCGGAGGTCCGCCTCGGCGAGGAGATGCGGATCATCGATTCGCTCGGCCTGCCCGGCTTCTTCCTGCTGCATCACGACCTGCTGGAGCTGGCCCGCGAGGTGGCGGTGGAGGTACGTGGTCCGGACATCGCCCGGGCGCTGTTGCCGCCGGGACGGGGACGGGGCTCGAGCGTCTCCTCGATCGTCTGCTTTCTCACCGGGCTCTCGCACGTGGACCCGATCGCCAACGAGCTGCTGATCGGGCGCTTTCTCAACGAGGAGCTGACCTCCCTGCCCGACATCGACCTCGACTTCCCGCGCGACATCCGCGAGAAGCTGATCCCGCGCGTGCACGAGCGCTATGGCCACGATCGCTCGGCGCTGGTAGCGGCGTTTCCCACGTTTAGAGCTCGCGGGGCGATCCGGGAGCTCGGCAAGGCATTGGGCCTGCCTCCGGGGGAGATCGAGCGGGTGGCGCGAGGCAGCGAGGGGTGGAGCGCGCGCGACGTGGGCTCAGACATCGAGAGCACGGGACCACACCCCCGCCGCCCACTGACCGGCCGCTGGGCGTGGTTGGCTCAGCTGTCGGCCGAGGCGCACGGGCTGCCGCGCCATCTGTCCCAGCACTCGGGCGGGATGATCATCGCCACCCGGCCGCTGGTCGACTGCTGCCCGATCGTCCCCGCCGCGATGGAGGGCCGCCAGATCGCCCAGTGGGACAAGGACTCCTGCGCCGACGCCGGCTTTCTGAAGATCGACCTGCTCGGCCTGGGGATGCTGTCGGCGGTGGAGCGCGCGGTGGCGATGATCGCGCACACCCGCGGGGAGCCGATCGATTTGTCAAGGATCCCCTATGACGACCCGGCCACCTACGAGTGCATCCAGGAGGCCGACACCACGGGGGTGTTCCAGATCGAGAGCCGGGCCCAGATGGCCTCGCTGCGGCGCACCCGGCCCGAGAACCTGCGTGACATCACGATCCAGGTGGCGATTGTGCGACCCGGGCCGATCCAGGGCGGTGCCGTCAACCCCTACATCGAGCGCCGGCAGCGGATGCGCGTCGATCCCGACTACGTGGTCCCCTACGAGCATCCCTCGCTGGAGGAGGTACTCGGCGAGACGCTGGGGACGATCATCTTCCAGGACCAGGTGCTTGAGGTCTCGATCGCCTTCGCGGGCTTCAGCATCGGCGAAGGGGAGGGCCTGCGGCGGGCGATGAGCCGCAAGCGCTCGGAGGCGGCGATCATGGCCTACCACGAGCGCTTCGTTACCGGCGCCCGGCGCAAGCACGACGTCGACGCCGAGACGGCCGAGCGGGTCTGGGAGATGGTCAAGGGCTTCTCCGGCTTCGGCTTTCCCAAGGCCCACGGCGCGGCGTTCGGTCTGCTCGCCTACCAATCCACCTGGTTGCGCGTCCACTACCCGCAGGAGTTCCTGTGCTCGCTGCTCAACGAGCAGCCGATGGGCTTCTATCCGCCCGACGCGCTCGTGCACGAGGCGCAGCGTCGCGGGATCGAGGTGGCGCCGCCCGACATCAACGCGAGCGACGTGGAGTGCAGCATGGAATCGTCGGCACGCGTCCGGATCGGGCTGGGCTATGTCCGCGGCGTGCGGCAGTCGGAGGTGACGGCGCTGGTCGCCGCCCGCCGCGCCGCCGGGCGGTTTCGCAGCCTGTCCGATCTGGCTTCGCGGACCGGGTCGGGCGCCGCCTCGCTGGAGCTGCTGGCGTGGTCGGGCGCGTGTGACTCGCTCGCCACCGAGCAGGCCGGCGTTCTCGAGCACCGGCCCGGGGCGGCGCGACGGGTGGCGCTGTGGCAGTTGGGGGTGGTGACGCCGGGGCGCCGGGTGCCGGGCGGCACGCAGCTGGCGCTCCCGCTGGACCTGCCGGCCCCGCCGAGGCTGCGCGAGCTGTCGGAGTGGGAGCGGATGCTGGCCGACTATGCCGCCACCGGTCTGACGACCGGCACCCATCCGCTCGCCCTCCTGCGCGAGCGCCTGGCCGGCGACATCGTCACCAGCGCCGACCTGGGGCACCTTAACCACGGCCAGCGGGTGCGGGTGGGCGGGTTGGTGGTGGCCCGCCAGCGGCCCGGCACGGCCAGCGGCGTCGTCTTCATCCTGCTCGAGGACGAGCACGGGACGATCAACCTGATCGTGCCCCCCAAGGTCTACGAGCGCCATCGGCTGACCGTCAGGACCGAGCCCCTGATGCTCGCCGAGGGCAAGCTGGAGCGGTTCGCCGCGGCCGGCGGGGGAATCAACGTGCTGGTCGACCGGGTCGACTCGATCGACGCGCCCGATCGCCTGCTCGCCGACATCAAGGACTTCTCGATGCTCGACGAGCAGGTCCGCCGTGGCCTGGCCGAGCAGAAGGCCGCCGGTGAGGCCGAGAACTTCCGCGCGGTCGCGCCCCCGGTGACGAGCTTCGCCTCCGGACGCCGGCGATGACGAGCGGCCCATCCGCCCTGCCTGCACGATAAGGTGCCGCTCGCGTGCTTGGCGTTGCTGCATTTGTCGCCTTCTGGGTCGTGGTCGCGTTCGGCCTGTTCTACGTCGCGGCCCGCGGCGGGCCCAGCAACGTCCGCGCCGGCGCCCGGCGCCCCTCGCGGGGGGCCAACCGGCTCATCGGCGTGGTGTTCACGTTCGTCGCGCTCGGCTTCGGCATCGCCTTGCCGCTGGTGATGCTGACCGGCAACCACTCCCACGCCAACGCCCAGATCGGCGGCGTGAAGCTGACGGCCGCGGAGCGGGACGGCCGCACGCTGTTCGGCGAGCACTGCGGCGTGTGCCACACCCTGGCGGCGGCCAACGCTGTCGGCAAGGTGGGCCCCAACCTCGACATGCTCAAGCCCTCCCAGTCGGTGGTGGAGCGCACCCTCGCCTACGGCTGTCTGCCCAACGCGAGCAGCAAGTCAGACGAGGCATGCCTCGGCCAGGGGGTGATGCCGGCGAACATCCTCACCGGCGTCGACGCCACCAACGTGGCCAAGTTCGTGGCGAAGGTCGCGGGCAACGAGTAACCGCGCAGCGCGGGGCTCGCCGCAACCGCCCCGGCGCCGCAACCCGCCGCCGCGCCTCCGCTGCACCGCTGAACGATTCTTTCCCGTTTTGCGGAAGTGCCGGCTGCCGCGTCGTCCCGTCGTCTGATACCGCTGGTACAGTCGCCGACGCGTATAGCTGACCGTATAGCTGGATTCCATCCGTGCCTGCCGCCGTGGACGGAGAGAAACGGTGGAACGCCGTTTACAAGTTCTGTTGACCTGGCGCGATCCGGGTATCCACACTGAAAGAGGACGGTGAGATGCCGCAGACTGGGCTAGCTGTGTCCCGAGGGGACCGTGCCGTGACCGAAGAGCGCCGCGCGGAGTCTGATCGGTACCGCGCCACCGGCGCGGCTGCGGTTTCGAGTGCCGGCGACGGTGCCGGAGTACCGGGCCGCCGGACGGTCACGATCCGCGGCCAGGGAGCCGAGCGTTACTCCGGGCGATACGCCGACGGATCCCGCCGGCGCCCGGAACGCCGTCACGAGCGCGAGGGCTTCCGTCCCGACCGCGCCGCGCTGTGGGCGTTCCTGCTGGGCGTGATGCTGATCCTGGTCGCCGTGACCAGCGCCCACGCGGCCACCCTGTAGTCGTTTCGGGCCGAGGTCGGCGAACGTCCACTCGGACGAGTGGCGGAATCGCGCCTGGACGGTTGCTCAGTCGCGCTAAGCAACGCCGATCCTCGGCTAATCGCCCTCCGTATAGGGGAGTAGAAGCTTGTGCCGGCATCTTTCGACCGGTAGGCTTACTTGCTGTAAGTACATTTTCAAAGTAAAGGGCAGGTTTGGCCACATCCCTGCCGTCCTCTGTTTCGACCCGGTGGTCATCGATGAAGATTCCCATGAGCAGGTTCCAGATCCACGACGACCTGACGGCGCCTGAGGGGTCGGCGGCCGTCCTGCGCGGCGCGCTCGCCTCCGGCGGGCAGCTGCCGAACTTCCTCGGCGTCCTCGCCGGCTCGCCGGCGGCGCTGCGCGCCTATGCCCGTTTTCGCTCGGAGCTTCGCCACGGCAAGCTGGCTCTGCCGACATTGGAGCGCATCGCTTTGGCGGTCGCCCAGCACTACCACTCCGAGCCGGGGATCGCGATGCACTCCCGGGCCGCCCGGGCGGCCGGCCTGGCGATCGACGAGGTCGCACTGGCCCGCGAGTTCGACTCCCGCGACGAGCGAGAGGCTGCGCTGCTGCGCTACCTCCACGCGGTGCTGGAGGACGGACGCCCGCCGATGCACCTGCACGAGGAGGCGCGCGAAGCCGGATGGGATGACGGGCAGATCCTCGAGGCGATCGCCGCGGTGACGCTCGAGGCGTTCACCGCTATGGTCAACGTCGCCGGCGAGGTCCCGGTCGACGGTTCCCCAGAGGCCTCCCGAGCGCTGGAAGCGGCGTAAGCTCCCGCCTTGATGTCCGCTGACGAGTCGACCGCTGACGCGCCAGGGTCGCGCGGCAACTGCTGCCCGCTTTACCACGAGGCGGTCGAGCTCGTCGGACGTCGCTGGACCGGAGCGATCCTGCGGGTGCTGATGGACGGGCCGCTGCGCTTCTCCGAGGTCGCCCAGGCTATCCCGGAGCTGTCTGACCGACTGCTGTCAGAGCGGATGAAGGAGCTCGAGGCGCGAGGCATGGTGAAGCGCACGGTCATCCCCGGTCCGCCGCTGCGTGTGCAGTACGAGCTCTCGACGATGGGCCATGAGCTGGAACCGGCGCTCGCCGAGCTCCAGAGCTGGGCGCGTCGCTGGCTGGGTGGACGCGCTGCCGCCAAGGCCTGAGCCACCGCCAAGGCCTGAGCCATCGGGCCAAAGACGGCCGCGAGGCGCGGCAAGTAACGTTCCCGCGCGATGCCCAACCAGCCCCTGACCGACCAGCCCCTGACCGCCGACGACGTCCTGGCGATCGTCGCCGAGCGCGAGATCCGCTTCATCCGTCTGTGGTTCACCGACATCCTCGGTCAGCTCAAGGCGTTCTCGATCAACGCCACCGAGCTGGCCGACGCGTTCGAGGGCGGAGCGGGGTTCGACGGCTCCTCGATCACCGGCTTCAACGCGATCGAGGAGTCCGACATGATCGCGATGCCCGACCCGTCCACCTTCACGCCGCTTCCCTGGCGCCCCACCGAGGCCGGGGTGGCACGGATGTTCTGTGACATCCAGACGCCCGAGCGCACTCCTTACGAGGGTGATCCGCGCCACGTCCTGTGTCGCGCGGTGCAACGTGCCGAGCGGATGGGCTTTGATCACTTCTACGTCGGGCCGGAGCTCGAGTACTTCTACTTCCGGGACTCCAAGTCCACCGAAGTGCTCGACGAGGGCGGCTACTTCGACCTGACGACGCTCGATGCGGGCTCTGACGTGCGC
>JADGPO010000020.1 GCA_017882405.1 Solirubrobacteraceae bacterium
CGCCGTCGACGATCTGGTCTTGGATGCCCCCGATCCGACTGGCCACGACCGGGCGCGCCTTCCACATCGCCTCCGCCACCGTGAGCCCGAAGCCCTCGGCCAGGCTCTTCTGCACGACCACGTCAGCGCGACGCTGCAGCGCGTTGACGATCGCGGCGTTCTCCTCGACGTCGTCCATCGGCAGCGCGACCAGATGCACACGTTCCGCGACCTCGTCGGGCATCGCCTCATATTCGGAAATCGCCTGGGCGAGCACCTGGACGCCCTCCGGGTCGTCAGTCACCGACTCGACAGCCGGCCCGGCGTAGACAAGGTGCACGTCGGGCACCACGGGCGCGACGTACTGCGCGAAGCCGCGGATCACCCCGATCGGATCCTTGAGCGCGTCCCAACGCGAGACCTGAACCACGACGCGGTCAGCCGAGCGCAGCCGGCGGCGCTCCCAACGCCGGGCGGAGCGATCGACGCGGCCCGGGCTGCCGTCCAAGCGCGTGAACGTCGGCCGGAAGCCTGCGCCGTCCCCGTTGAGCCCAGCCACGGTGAGGATCGAGAGCGCCTGCTCGCGATCAAGCTCCTGGTTCTTGGGCGCGAACGCGTCGATCGAGGGCGGGATGATCGTCACGTCCCCCTTCTCGAGCCCCTCCCACTCGAACGCCTCGCGCGAGAACACGTAGGCGTCCGCGTCGCGCACGTAGGGCATGAGGAACTCCCACGCCCTGCGCGCGAGCCGGTCGGGCCGGTCCAGGCCAACGTGACAACGCCATACCGTCGCGCAACCGATGTGACGGATCGCCGGGATCAGGCCGGCCGGCTGCGGGTCGTGGACGACCACCAGATCCTCGGGCTTGACCAGCTCCCGGAACTCCGCGGCGTTGCGCTCGGTCACTTCGTCAAAGACGCGGCGCGCGTGAACATCGAGGTCGCCGCCGTCGCCAGAGGAACCGTGCAGGAAGTTGTGGATCCGCTTGGTGAGAACGAAGAAATCCACGTTGCCCCCGATCACCACCCAGCGCGCGTCGATCCCGGCCCCGCGCGCGTAGGCGAGCAACGAGACGAGCATCTCGGCCACGCCGCCGCCCTGCGCGGTCGAGTTGACATTCCAAAGGACGCGCCCGTCAAACGCCTCGCGAGCGCCCTGCACGATCCGCAGGAAGCGCTCATACTCCCCGGGCGGGAGCACCGAACCGAAGCGTTCCAAGCTCAGTGCGCCAACGGGCACGTGGGAGAGGGCGGTCATCAGCGTCGAATCATATGCCTCCTGACGCGACGTGCGACGGTACCGAGTGGACGATTGCTCGCGGCCGAGATGCAGTCGGCCGCGACCGAGCCTCATCGCCGCCGATCGCGTACCGCGCGCCGCCGAATCGCTGGTGGAACCCGATGCGTAGTTCCCGTCGACCAGCTGCGGTCTTCGCCGATGTAGTCTTGCTCTGCGGCGTGCATGCTTTGGGTGATGGCGTCCATGACCTCAGCACAAGCCTCACCACATGTCGTGATCGCCGGTGGAGGGTTCGCGGCTCTTGAGTCAGTCCTCGCCCTGCGAGCCCTGGCCGCGGGCCGTGTGCGGGTGACGCTGGTCTCGCCCGACCCAGAATTCACCTACCGCCCGGCGGCTACCGCCGAGGCGTTTGGCGAGCTGACCCCGAGGAGTTATGACCTTCCTGCGATCGCCGACGATCTCGGAGCGAAGTATTACCCGTCTCGTCTGGAGGTAGTGGCGTCTCGACAAAAATGGGTGCGCCTCGGCTCCGGTGCCCGGCTGCCATACGACGCGCTTGTCCTGGCGACCGGGGCTCGACCAACCGCGAGCGTCGCCGGCGCGTTGACGTTCCGCGACCGACGCGACGTGGCTCTGTTCCGAGGCGTGCTCCAAGACATATCTGCTGGCCGGATTCGTCGTGTGGTGTTCGCGGTGCCCACCGGCCGCGCGTGGCAGTTGCCCCTGTACGAGCTCGCCCTGCTTTCGGCTACGGAGGTGTCCCGGCGTGACCTCGAGAGCGACGTCACGATCGTCAGCCCGGAGCACAGGCCGCTGCAAGCGTTCGGAGCCAAGGCGTCCGCGCTGGTCCAGGGGCTGTTGGCCGAGCGTGGGGTTCGGTTCCTCGGCGACTCGGCCACCAAAGGCGTCCGCCGCGATGGCTTGCTGCTGCTTGACGGAGATCGCCCGATCGAGGCAGACCGTGTCGTGGCCACGCCCGAGCTGCGGGGGCGGCCGATCACCGGAATCCCAGCAGACTGGTCGGGGTTCGTGCCGACCGACGCGTTCGGTCGCGTCCACGGCCTCGAGGATGTCTACGCCGCCGGTGACATGACGGCCTTCCCGATCAAGCACGGCGGCCTCGCGACACAGCAAGCCGACCGGATCGCGCACACGATCGCGGCAGCCGTCGGAGCTCCGGTCGGGGCGCTGCGCCGCGCCTCGGTTCTGCGTGCTCTGCTGCTGGGCGGCGAGCACCCGCTCTACCTGCGCGCCGACCTGGACGAATTCGGCCATCCGAGCACGGCAACGCTCGAGCACTCTGAACGTCCCCAGCGTCGCAGCTCAACGAAAGTGTTCGGGCGCTATCTCGAGCCCTATCTGGAGCAGCGCCCAAGCGCAGATCTAAGCGATCGGACAGCACGGCCGGTCGTGCGCCCGGGAGCCGAGAGCCGCTCTGGTAGGGATCGTGCGGCCTCTACGAGTGTCGATTGACGCGATGCCCGCGACGAGAGGCCCGCGCGTGAGCCGCTCGGCCAATGTCTCCGAGACGGGCGATCCCGCTTCGATCCGCTTCTTCCACGACGCGGGCCTCGACTACGTGAGCTGCTCACCGTTCCGCCTGCCGATCGCGCGGGTCGCGGCTGCCCAAGCGGCGATCGCCGCCCCGAGAAACACATGACTCAGATCACAAAGGTGCATGCCCGCCAGATCTTCGACAGTCGTGGCAATCCGACGGTCGAGGTTGACGTGGGGCTGAAATCGGGGGCGTTCGGCCGGGCGGCCGTCCCCTCCGGGGCGTCGACGGGTGAGCACGAGGCGGTCGAACTGCGCGACGGCGGCCCCGCGTTCGGAGGCAAGGCCGTGCTTCATGCGGTCGGCCACGTCAACGGCGAGATCTCCGAGGCGGTCACCGGCCGCGACGCGGGCGATCAGGCTGGGCTGGATCGTGCGTTGATCGAGTTAGACGGGACCGACACGAAGTCTCGGCTGGGCGCGAACGCGATTCTGGGCGTGTCGCTCGCCGTCGCCCGCGCCGCAGCCGCCGAGCAGCAGCACCGCGCCCGCATCGGTGGCGAACGCGCCGGCGTGGAACGCCTAGTTGCCGTACGCGTGCGCCATGGGTGCCCACGGCGGGCGCGGACAGCTCAGAGGCCGCGCCGAGCCGCGACGTGAGAGAGAGTTCGCAGCAGGAGCTTGATGTCTGACCAGATCGACCAGTTGACGGCGTAGAGATAGTCGGTCTTGACCATCTCGGTGAGAGGGGGTCGCGCCGGTCCCAGGACCTGCCACGGGCCGGTGATCCCGGGCGCGAGGTGCAGCCGGTCGCGATGGCGACCCTGGACCAGCCGGTCCTCTGCGCACACGAGTGGACGGGGGCCGACGAGGCTCATGTCGCCCCTGAGCACATTGACGAGCTGCGGCAGCTCGTCGATCGAGCAGTGCCGCAGCAGCCGGCCAACGGGGGTCACACGCGGGTCGGTGGTGAGCTTGAAGTTCCCACTCGTCTCGTTGAGCGACTCCAGTCCTTCGCGTTTCGCCTCGGCGCCCTGCACCATGCTGCGGAACTTGAGGATCCCGAAGACCTCGCCGTCGCGACCAACGCGCCGTTGGCGGAAGAACACCGGCCCGGGGGAATCGAGCTTGATCGCCAGGGCGACGATCGCCAGCACCGGCAAGAGCACCAGCAGGCAGGCGGTTGAGCCGGCTATGTCCATGGTTCGCTTGGTCAGGCGCGAGCTGCGGCTCAGGCCAGGTCGGCGCACGCCGAGGACGGTCACGCCGCCGACCATGTCGAACGCGACCGCTGATCCGACGACCTCGAACAGGCGCGGGACGATCGACACCTTGACGCCCAGCCTGGACGTGCGCCGCACGGCCTCGAGGATCATCTCTCCGTCGGCGTTGGTCGGTATCAGGAACACGCGCTGAACCTCCAGGTCACGGATCACCGATTCCAGATGCTCGAAGGTGCGGGTCCGGCGCCGCCTCGACCGCTCGCCCCAATCGGCATGCTCCCGTCGCTCGTCCTCGAGGGGCAGGAATCCCACCACCTCCATTCGCGCGGTGGGGTCAGTTCCCAGCGAGCTGGCCAGCAGCGTGCGGGCCGAGGAGCTTCCCACGATCAGGATCCGCTCGAGCGGAGTGGCGAGTGCGGCGAGCTTGCGCGCGCCGGCACGGGTGAACGCCAGTGCCGCGGCGGTCGAGACCCAGACGATGGCCACGCCGCCGCCGTGCAGATCCGATTGGAGACCGCCGATCGAGACGAGCACCGACCAGGTGATCGCGTTCGCTCCCGCCAGGGTGAGCAGCGCCGGTAGCTCCTCGAGCGTCGACTTGCGCAGCCTGAGCTCGTCGCGGTCGTAGCGCCCGGTGAGGTGGGCGACCACCACGATCAGCGGAAGCGTCAACAGGCTGATCGCGGAGATCCGCTGACCCTCGACCGCGCCGAGCGTCACCAGGCCGATGGCCGCGGACACAAGGTCAGCGCATCCGAGCAGCTTGCGGAACACGACGTCTCGGCGTATGCGAAGACCGGCAAGCCGAGGCATCCGCAGGGGCACCGACATGCTCGGCCCGGGGGCGGTGGCCGCAAGCACGACGGCTCGGAGTGGGCTCTCGCCCAGCGGAGGCTCGGGTTCGACTGTCATCGGCGTCGGCGATTGGTATCGGCACGACACCAAGCCGACCTGAGCGAATGCCGCCCGTGTGGGCTACTGATCCGGGCTGAGCCCAGCCCCGCCAGTCCGGCCGCCCGCCGCGCGGCCGCCGCTCAACAGGAGCTGCGGGCCTGGCTCGACTCGGCCGTCAGGTAGGGGGGCAGCATGTCGTAGGGGTTGGGTAGGACGTCGTTCGTCGCGTCGATCTGCCCGACGCCGGCGGACGCGGCCTCCCGCAGGACGCTCAGCATCGACAGCTGATCCGGCACGTTGTAGACGATGTTGTAGAACCGGCTCGGAGCATATCCGGCCGTCCACGACGGGAAGCGGGTGGACCCGTACGTGGCGTAAGAGCCCTCGAAGGTGACGAGGATGTCACCGGCGTTCATCTCGCTCTGGGCGGGGACCGTCCCGAAGTTCACGATCGTCTGGGCACCGGCCGCCTGGGCGTGAACGTAGCTCGAGAGCGTCTGGTAGTAGGACAGCTCGGAGCTGCTGGTGGACGCCTCGTCGACGAAGATGCTGGTGACGCCATACAGCGTCTTCCAGGCCCTGATGCTCGCCTCGACCGTGCCGGCGCTGATCGCACCGTAGTGGGTGTAGACGTAGCCGAAGACCCGGACACCCGCCGCGCGAGCGGCCGCGATTGCCGACGCGTAATCCGAGTTGACGGCCGTTCCCGGTCCGTTGGCGACGTTGGCCACCATGATCCCGACTCCCGGCGCGGCCGCGTCGGCGGTGCCCCAGAGGCCGCCGGCGCTCGGATAGAAGTAGGCGGGTATCGACACCGATTGGCAGACCTTCGGCGCGGCGGGGGCGACCGAGACGGTCGTCGCGGCCGCCGATGCCCGGCCGCCGGCTCCGGTGCAGGTGAGCGTGTAGGTGGCGCTGGCCAGCAGGGGACCGGTGGAGGCCGAGCCGCTCACCGGCTCGCTGCCCGACCAGGACCCCGAGGCCGTGCACGCGGTCGCGCCGGTGGTGCTCCACCGCAGCGTGCTGGCTGCACCGGCCGTGATCGAGGCGGGCGTTGCCGACAGCGAGATCGTCGGCCTCCTCGAGGCGGCCGAGCTGCCCGGCACCCAGGTACCCAGACAGACGACCGACAGCGCGAACACCACAAGCGCCCTTCGATATGTCACGGCCAATCCCCCAGCGCTCCGTTGTGCGCCGTCGCTTACCGGTCCATCCCGATGTTATGACTATTCGGGAGAGAAAGCGAGCTTTGACAGCGGCCCGTCACACCGGACGACTGCGCACCGCGCCGGGTGATCACCCGTCGGAGCTGTCGGCGGCCTTGGCCAGCCGCGGCGCGCCCAGGACCGTCTCCAGCCCGAGCGCCGCCCGCTCGCCGGAGCCGCGCCCACGGGTCGGCAGCCACGCGATCAACCCGCCCATCGCCGGCACCCAGATCGAGATCGCGTGATACACGAGCACGGCGCCCACCGAGGCGGCCGGCGGCAGGCCGTAGAGCACCAGGGCAGCGGCCAGACCCGAGTCCAGCACGCCCAGGCCGGCGGGGATCGGGATCGTCGTCGTCAGGTAGCCGATGCAGTAGGCGATCACCAGGGCTGGGACCCCGATCGGATGCCCGGTGGCGCCGCAAGCCGCCCACAGGGCGCCCATGTCAAGGCACAGGAAGCCGGCCGCGCCGAGCAGCCGCCAATGTGGAGTCCCGGCCGCCCGCCACGCGCCCTCCAGCCCGACGGCAACTCCGCGAGCGAAGCGCGGGGCGCCCTCACCCACCCGCCGGATGGCGAGCGCCACCACTGCGGCGGTCGAGAGCACGCCAACGGAGACGAGAATCGGGATGCCGGTGTGGCTGAGATCGTGCGGGCCGCCTGGCAGCCCGATGAGCAGCAGCACGCCGGCCAGGCCGTTGACCGCGAAGCCGAACGCGGTCAGCAGGCACAGCAGCGCTGCGCAGCGCTCGAGTAGCCGACGGGTACCGACTCCGTGGCGGCGCAGCAGCCAGCCGGTGGCCGCCGCCGAGGAGATGTTGCCGCCGGGCAGGATCGCCCCCGCGCCCATCGCCATCCATGCAACCCGGTTGCTGACCCTCCGCGGAGGCTCGGGGAAGAAACGCCGAAAGACGATGACGTAGCTCAGGCACGAGCCAATCTCGAGCGCGACCGCGGCGAGCACCCAGCGCAGCTCCAAGTGACCGATCTGCACGATCACCTTCTCCAGCGGCGCCACCCACAACAGCACCCCCAGCGAGCCGGCCGCGACAAGCGTGACGGCCAGGCCGCGGAGTCCGGGTCGGGGCCGTCTCCCCGTTCGGGTCGCCGCCTCACCGCCGGGGTGCTTGTCGTCCATCCGCCCTGCATGGTCGCGCATTCCACGGCCGCCAGCGCTCCGCTTGCAGGCTGCGCCGGTTACGCCGCTTATCCAGGTAGTCGCCACGGGTAGCAATCGAGGAGCCCGACGCGCGGCGGCGATCAGGGTGGGGTCGGCGCCACCGCGAGCTTCGGAGTGACGTCCCGAGCGCCCGAGAGGACCCGGTCGCCGATCGACCAGGCCGCATAGCAGAGGCTCCCCACGGTGCCCGTCACCGTCAGCAGCACTCCGGCGGCGGCGGTCAGCGCCACTCCGTGAGCGCCCAGGATGAGCACCGCCGCGGCAGCCCCCACGCTGGGTCCGATCGGCAGCTGTCCCAGCGTGAACATGGCGATCAGGAGCGCGATCGCGCCGAACACCGACACGTGCACGCCGATCGCGTTGAGCACGATCCAGTTGCGCGCTATCTGAGCAACCACCGACAGCAGCACGAACGCGATCATCCGATAGCGACCCTCGCGCATCACTGCGAGTCCCATCCACAGACCGAACCGCCGGCGGTCCGAGACCCGCTTGAGCGTCGTGCCGGCGCCCACCATCGCGATGACGGCCAGCGTCGGCACCCACCAGGGGAGGCCGAGCGGCGCGATCAGGGTGAAGGAGAAGAACGCCGCCAGCGCAACCTCCACCGCGATGATCGGGACCTCCGCGGCCAGCAGGGCCGGCACTCCCGGAGTCGTGTCGGGCGCCACTCGCCGCAGACATGTCAGGCGAGCCGCCAGACCCAGCGACCCGTTGAGCACGCTGGCCATGTAGCCGATCCCGGCTGACCGGAACAGCAGCCGGCGCGTCACGGTTCCCCCGGCGGCGCGGACGCAGACGAGCCACGCCTCGCTGCGCGCGAGCAGCGCCGTCACCTGCAGCGCCACCACCAGCAACAGCGTCGGCACGGCGGCGGCGTGCAGGGCGGCGCTGAACTGACCGCGCCTCCCGGACAGCTCCGCCGCCAGGGCAAGCGTCACCACGATCGCCCCCACGACGCTCAGCCCCGCGCGCAGGCGGAGCGGGCGGCGGCGCGGATCGCAGACCGCCGGACCGACTACCTGCTCGGCGTGAGTTTGCCGAGTGTCCTCAGCGAGAACCGCTGCGCCCCGTGGCCGGCACCTTGCGCCGAGGCGCAACGGGAGGGGCGGCACTCTTCGGCGGGGCCTCGCGCTCGCGCTTGGCGCGTCGCTCGGCGGCTTCCCGCTTGAGGTCACCTTGCTTGCCGGCGATCTCGGCGACGCGCGCCGCACGGCGTTCGTCGGCCGTCATTCGGTAGGTCTGGGTCTGAGTCGAGACTGTGACCCGGTGTCTCTGCGCCATCGGTGCCTCCCGCGTTCGCTGGGTGTGTGCCGTGGCGTCACGAGCGCTTCCCACACGACACCGTGTATCGGCGTCGTCCTTCCGACAATACACGAAATGAATGTCGTGTTTCCCGACACCGGAACGATGGACACGCGCGCGTCGCGACGCTAAGTCGAGCTGACCGCATGTCCGCGATCCGCCGCTTGCTCTGGCGCCGTGGAGGGGATGACGTCGCTTCTGACCTTGATCAGCGCCAGGCGCATCCGGCCCTTGACGGTGCCCACCGGAAGCTCGAGGCGGGTGGCGATCTCAGCGTGGCTGAGGCCACCGAAGTAGGCGAGCGCGATCACCTCGCGCTGGCTTATGGGGAGCTTCTGCAACGAGCCGCGCAGCTGTGCGGCCTCGTACTCCCTCTCCACCTCTTCGACGATCGAGCCCGGCGCCGGGAGGTAGTCGAGCTCTGAGCCGGCGCAGCGCTTGCTGTCTGCGAACCCCTGCTGGCGCATCAGGTCGATGCTCCGATTGCGAATCACCATCAGCAGCCAGGCCCGCACGGTGCCGCGGTCCTGGTCATAGCTCGCCCGGTGGCGCCACACGGACACGAAGGCGTCCTGGGTGGCCTCCTCGGCACGATTGGAGCCGCGGCAGATAACGCGCGCCAGACCGAGGCCCCGCGAGCTGTAGCGGCGATAGATCTCCTCGAACGCCCGAACGTCGTCCGCTTGGACGTCGCGCATCAGCTGTTCGTCGCTCATCTCGACACGTCGCGCGTCGGCGGTGAGCCGCCCATCGGTCGTCATCCAGAGCTCCAGACGCAGGTGGCGAAGAACGCCACCGAGGGTCGGAGCGACGCGAGAAACCGGGTCGAGCTTAACGGCGAGCGCTGACAATCCCTGCCTTGCGGGGGAATCAGTCATCTAAACGGGTCATACCCAGCGCAGAAAGTGACCGGAGGGTCGGCCATTCGGCGTACCGGTGCCCGAGGTGGTCGACGGACGCAAGCGGTGACGTGAGCCCGCTTATCCGTGCGGCTCGCGGGTGCGGCGCAGGAGCGGCACCACGAACCACAGTCCGCCGACCGCGACGAGGGTCACCACGCCGGCCACGATCGGCGCAAAGCCGCCGATCACGTAGTCGGAAAGCAGCACGAGGATCCCCGTGAAGCCGAGCGCCAGGAACAGGATGCCGGCGATCGCCAGCCGGTTGCCACTCGTGACCAGGTAGCGCTTCTCGTGGTGGCGGAACAGCAGCCGGTGATGGATCGGCGGCGCCAGCAGCAGGACGGCAGCGGTGGCGACCAGGACGAGAGTGACGAAGTACACCGTGCGCTCGAACGAGCTCGTCTTCGACCAGCCGGCGTTGAACGGCACGACCAGCAGGAAGGCGAACAGGATCTGGATGCCCGACCCGGCGATGCGCAGCTCGTTGAGCAGCTCGATCGTGTTGCGATCCAGCTGCTCGTCCGGGGTCTTGTCCCGATCGTCGTCGGGTGCCTGCGCAATCGTCGGCACGCGTCCCCTAGACCGAGAGGCCCCCGTCAACGGGGACGGCGGCGCCCGTCAGGCCCGAGGACTCGGGGCCGGCGAGCCACACGAGCAGGGCCGCGACCTCGGAGGGTTCGAGCAGGCGCTCCACCGGCTGCTGGGAGGCGAACGCCTCGGCGTCGGCCAGGTCGTACAGGCGGGCTGACTCGTCGAGGATCGCCGTCCGGGTCGAGCCAGGGCAGATCGCGTTGGCGCTCACGCCCGTGCCCCGCAGCTCGATGGCCAGCGCGCGCACCGCACCGACCACGCCGGCCTTGGCCGCGCAGTAGGCGGCCAGCATCGGCAGCCCGCGGATGGCCGCTGTCGAGGCGACGGCGATGAAGCGGCCCTGGCGGGGCTCGGGGCGCCGCAGGAGCGCCGGGATCGCCACCCGGGCGCCCACCAGCACGCCGTCCAGGCAGGTGCTGAGCACCGCCCGCTCCTGCTCCACCGGCATATCCCACAGCGGCACCCCGCCGGCGATCACGCCGGCACCGGCGATGAACGCGTCCAGCCCGCCGTAGCGGCGCTCGGCGTCGCTGACCGCGGCCGCCATCCCTACGGCGTCGACGGCGTCGGCGACCACGACCTGCGCGCCGGTCGATCGTGCGACCGCATCGAGCTCGGCGCGGGTGGCCATCGGATAAGGGAGTCGCGGGTCATCGGCGCAGGCGTCGACAGCCACCACCGTCCAGCCGGCTTCGGTCAGGCCGGCGACCGTGGCCGCGCCGATCCCCCGGGCCGCGCCGGTGACGAGCGCTACCGATCCGTCAGCCATTCGCGCACCATACGTGCGATCCGCTCCTGCTCGGCTTCCAGCAGCGCGCGCCCGCGGTCGGCGCTGGCGCCGGCCGGATCGCCGAGCACCCCGTTGGCGCTGGCCGCGCGGACGCCCTCCGCACGCAGGGTCGGCATCAGCTCCGGCAGCGGAGCCCGATTGCCGGCCTGCGCCCGGGCAAGGTCGACGCGCTCGGGCGCGATCGCCAGCATCAGCGACGTCTCCAGCCGTCCGGCGTGCAGGTCGTCCGACCAGCGGGGAGTCCAGGCGCGCACGTCGCGCGCTTCGGCACGCAGCTGGCCGACCGCGTCAGACAGCGGCTGGGCGTTACCGCCGTGGGCACAGACGAACAGCACCCGCGGGAACGTCTCTGTCGCCGAGCGCCCCAGCTCGACCAGCACCCGCATGGTGGCCGGACCCCCGATCGACAGCGTGCCCGCGAATCCCTGGTGCTCGCCCGAGGAGCCGTAGGGCACCGCTGGCGCCGCGAACACCCCCGGGATCTCGGACGCCAGGCGCCCGGCGAGCGCCTCGGCGATCTCTGTATCGGTGGTCAGCGGCAGGTGCGGCCCGTGCTGCTCGGTGGCACCGACGGGCACGGCCAGCAAAGAGGCGCCGGCGAGCGCGGGCCAGGTCGTGCTGGCCAGTGAGCTCACCTGACCCTACCCGGCCCGCCCGCGGTCACGAAGCCGGCGGAGGAGGCGCTACCGGCGGCCGTCCGGCGTCACGGTGCCAGGCATCTGCTCGCGCTCGGCGCGCTTGGCGCGGCGCTCGGCCGCTTCGGCCTTGAGCTCTCCCTGCCGGCCGGCGACCGCGGCCACGCGGGCGGCTCGTCGCTCCTCGGCGGTCGGTCGAAAGTGGCTCGTCTTGGTGGAACTGCCGCCTCTGTGCGTCTGTCCTTGTGCCATTACTGCCTCCGGCGTTGCTCAGTGGACCATCGACGTCACGCGTTCCGTACGTGGCGGCGACTCTCGGTGCCGTACCCGAGTAACGGTATACGACGACCCCGAGGGAACCCGCTTCCGAGAGATTCAGCTCACCGGCGTCTCCTGACGCTCGTCACCCGAGGGATCAACGGTCCCGCGGTGCGGGCGCGCAGGCAGCCGAGCCACACGCCGGTGGCATAGGCGAGATCGTCGGCGGTGCGGAGCGCGCCGTAGCGCAGCGGGTCAAGGCGCGGGCGCCGCTGCACCCAGTCGGCGGTGATCGACGCCGTCAGCGCCAGCCCGGTGACCCGCCGAGCGCGACGCGAGCGCAGCCCGGCGCTGAGCACCAACGGCGGATAGGCGCGCCATGCGGCGTCGAGGATCTGCTGGGTCCGGCGCAGGTTCGAGCGGGCGGCCAGGGCGAGCATCTGCCGGCGGGCTCCCGGTACGTCCGGCAACCGGGCGGCCAGGACCGCGGTGCACGAGATGCTCGCCAGCAGGGCGCCGCGAGGGCGACCGGCGGCCACCAGCGCCCACGGCGCCAGCGCCCACGCGGGCACGACGACGTGGCGCAACCGGCCGGGATGGCGCCGGGCGAGCGGGCCGGCCGAGGATCCATAGGCGATGCGCTGACCCAGCCACGCTCCGGCGGAGATCCGGTGAGGATGCTCGACGACCACGGTCGGCTCGTAGCGGACCGACCATCCCGCGGCCGCCAGGCGCCACACCAGGTCGACGTCCTCGCCGAAGCGCATCGCGGCGTCGAACCCGCCCACCTGCGCGAGCGCTTCCCGGCGGGTCACGAGCGCCGCCGCGGGCACGAAGCCGATCGGCTGCCCGGGACCGACGCTGCCGGCCGCATCTCCCAGGTCCAGCGGTGAGCGCACCGCCTCATAGGCGGCCAGTGCCCCGCGGCCGGCGGGCACGGCGATCCGAGGGGCGACCGCCGCTGTGCCGGCATCCTCGAAATGCCCGAGCAGCGACTCGAGCCACCCGGCCGCCGGACGGGTGTCGGAGTCGACGAAGGCCACCAGCGGAGCGGTGGTGGCGGTCAGTCCGGCATTGCGGGCCCCGGCGGGTCCGGTGGCGACCGCCTGCCGGAGCACCCGCGCCCCTCCCTCCCTCGCGACCGAGGCGATCGCCTTCGGGTCGCTCGAGCCGTCGTCGACGACCACCACCTCGGCCGCGGGCCCGACCCGGGCCAGGCAGGCGGCAAGCAGATCAGGGCGATCCTGCGCGGCGATCACGACCGCGACGTC
The DNA here is from genome assembly GCA_017882405.1 of Solirubrobacteraceae bacterium. The sequence continues at coordinate 12,968 of JADGPO010000020.1, forward strand.
GGCGGGCGCCCACTGGCCCCCGTCCGGGAGGGGGTGCGCCAGGCCGGTGTCGATCAGTCGTCGGGCCAGACGCAGGGCGGCCGGGTGGTCGGTCACCGTGGCGCCGTCGCGCCACGCCGTGACCAGCCTCGCGCCCGCGGGCGTGAAACGCAGCATCCGTGCCGGCCGGCCGCCGAGCACGATCGCGCCGCCGGCCAGCAGGCGCGTCGAGCGGTCCAGCTGGAGCCTCACCTCAGCGCTCAGGCCGGGACGCCGGCTCCCTGCGTGAAGCCCTCGGGAACCAGCACGTCGGAGGCTTGGAGCTCGTCGACCGAGGCGCGCCCCAGCCCGCGCAGCGCCGAGTCGATGCCGCCGTGGAAGATGTCGAGCACGTTCTCGACGCCCGCCTGGCCGTTGGCAGCCAGACCCCACAGGTAGGCGCGGCCGATCATCGTCGCCTGCGCGCCCAGCGCCAGCGCCTTGACCACGTCCGAGCCGCGGCGCACGCCGCTGTCGAGCATGACTTCGATCTGATTGCCGACGGCCTCGGCGATCGCCGGCAGCGTGCGGATCGCGGCTGGCTGGCCGTCCAGGTTGTTGCCGCCGTGGTTGGACACCGCGATCGCGTTGGCCCCGATGTCGACGGCCCGCCGCGCGTCGTCGGGCCGGGCGATCCCTTTGATCATCACCGGGCCTTCCCACCACGAGACCAGCCAGCGCAGGTCCTCCCAGGTGGGCGGCGGGGTCTGCATCCACTCTCCGTAGGCGGCGAAGAAGTTCGGCGGCTGCTCGCCCTTGATCGTCATGTTGGGGACCGTCAGCGGCGGCGGTCCTCCGGCGCGGGCGTAGGCCAGCAGCCACTGCGGGCGGATGATCGTCTCCGGCGCGAGGCTGAGCATCGTCTTGAGGTCCAGCTTGTCGGGGATTTTGGGGCTGCCCCAGTCGCGCATGTGCGAGAACTGCCAGTCCAGCGTGACGATCAGCCCCACCACACCGGCCCGCTTGGCCCGCTCCAGGCGCTCGGTCTGACGATCTCTGGATCCGCACCAGTAGGTCTGAAAGAACGTCTGCGGGTTGGCGGCGACCACGTCCTCCACGGGCTTTGACGCGAACGAGCTGAGCCCGATCGCCGTCCCGCGGGCGGCCGCCGCGCGGGCGACCGCCACCTCACCGTCGGGGTGCACCGCCTGCACGCCGGTGGGCGAGATGATCACCGGCAGCGCGATCCCCTGGCCCATCACCCGGGTGCCCAGGGCGCGCTCGGCGGGCGCCTCGGCGACGTGCGGGGCGAACCCCAGCTCGCCGAACGCCGCCAGGTTGTCGGCCAGCGTGGTGCCCCGTTCCGAGCCGGCGATGGTCGCCATGTAAACGGACTTGGGCAGCGTCCGGCGGGCGCGGCGCTGCGCCTCGGCGACCGTCTCGAACCAACCGCCCGGCATCGCCGGCTACCCGACGCGGAGCCGCTTGGAGTGCCCGGCCGGAACGAGCGGCCGAGCGCCGGCTGCGACCTTGACGAGCTCCAGCTCGCCGTGACCGAGCACGCACTCCGGATCAGGGCCGTCGAGCGGCATGCCGGTGAAGAACTTGGCCGCCATGCAACCCCCCTGGCACTTGTCATACAGACCGCAGGAGGCGCACGCCCCGGCGCTCCGGGGCTCGCGCAGCTCGGCGAACAGCGCCGAGTCGCGCCACACCCGTTCAAAGCCGCCCGCGTCGCGGACGTTACCGGCGAGGAACTCGTCGTGCAGCACGAACGGGCAGGCGTACACGTCGCCGACCGGGTCGACCAGGCACACCACCCGCCCCGCACCGCACAGGTTCAGTCCGGGCAGCGGCTCTCCGAGCGCCGAAAGATGGAAGAACGAGTCCCCGGTGAGCACGTCCGGTCGCTCGATCAGCCACTCGTACAGCTCGCGCTGCTGGGTCGCCGTGGGGTGCAGCTCGTCCCACACCGAGGCGCCGCGGCCCGAGGGGCGCAGCCGGGTGATCCGCAGCTGAGCGCCGTAGTCGGCGGCGATCCGCTCCAGGGCATCGAGCTCGGGGATGTTGTGGCGGGTGACGACGACCGAGATCTTGAACGGGCGCAAGCCGGCCTCGGCGAGCCGGTCCATCCCGCGACGTGCCAGCGCGTAGCTGCCGCGCCCGCGCACCGGGTCGTTGGTCTCCGGCGTGGCGCCGTCGATCGATATCTGCACGTCGAGGTAATCGGTGGCCGCGATCCTGGCCGCCGCCTCCTCGGTGATGAGCGCGCCGTTGGTGGAGAACTTGACCCCCACCTTGCGCTCGACGGCGTGGTCGACCAGATCCAGGAAGTCGCGGCGCACCAGCGGCTCGCCGCCGCCGACGTTGACGTAGAAGACGCGCATCCGTGCCAGCTCGTCGATCAGGCTCCGGCACTCCTCGGTGGAGAGCTCCCGCGGGTCGCGCTTGCCCGACGAGGACAGGCAGTGCGCGCAGGCCAGGTTGCAGCCGTAGGTGACCTCCCAGGTCAGGCAGATGGGGGCCTCGAGGCCGTGCTTGAAGTGGTCTCGCAGCTCCGGACTCGCGGTGTCAGCGGACACTGATCACCTCCGAGGCCTCGAGCGTGGCCAGCGCTCGCAGGATCTGCGCCCGGCGGTCAGCGCCGACTCCGTGTGCGTCCAGCGCCGCGTCGACCGAAGGGTGCTCGCCGATGTCCTTCACGATCGCGGTCAGCTGGGGCGACTTGAGGAACGTCAGCCGGCGTGTGCCGTAGTGATAGAGCAGCGCACCGAAGCGCTCTGGCCGCAGCGCCAGGTCGGGGTGCAGCTCGTAGCGGCGGCCGGCGTCGAACGTCGCTTCGCTAGTAGACACCGCACATGCCGTCGATCGAGACCTCCTCGACGAGCAGCTCGTCGTCCACGACCTCGTCGTCCACGACCTCGTTCCCCTCGGGCTGGGCCGGCTTCGCCTCAGGCTCCAGCTCAGCTTGGGGTTCGGCTTGCGGCTCGGACATGGCGCTTTCCTGCCCTTCGTTGGGGACGCCGAAACTATGCCACAACGTCGGCGCGGCATCGGCCGTCGGTGCGCAGGGGCGCGCGCATCAGGCGAAGCGTGCGGGGGTGCCACGCGCAGCGGCCCGAGCTGCGCCAGCGCGTCCTCGGTGAGCGGACGGCGCCAGCTCGACACCGGCTCCCAGGTGGCGATTCAGCCCGCCTGATCCCCTTCCGATGTACGCAATTGCTTACACGTCCTTGGAAAGAGTTGGCTGCCTTTGGAGGCGGCCTGCGATCATCGAGAGATGAGACGGGACCGCGCGGGACTTGCACTGGTCGCCGTCACGCTGGCGCTGTGCGGGTGCGGCTCGGGCACGTCGAAGCTCCTGCGCTCCAGCTCCAGCTCGGCCCGCGGGTCCGGTGGCGCTCCCGCAGCCGCCGTGAAGGTGATCCGAGGCTGGGCGGACGCCCTGCGCAGCGGGCGCGTGAGCGTCGCCGCGGCCTACTTCCGAATCCCCAGCGTGATCTACCTGGGGAGCGGGCCGCCGGTGCAAATCCAAAGCCGCGCGGAGGCGCAGCTCGCCAACGCGGCGCTTCCCTGCGGCGCGCAGCTGGTCTCGACACAGCGACTGGGTCGCTACGTCGATGCGCTCTTCCGACTCACCGATCGTCCCGGCCGAGGCGGTGCGGGCGGGTGCGGCTCAGGGGTCGGGACGACCGCACGGACCAACTTCCTGATCGAGCAGGGCCAGATCGTGGCGTGGCTGCGAGCGCCCGATCAGCCAGGCGACAACGGGACGCCGCGCAGCTCCCCGGCACCGGGGACCGCGCCCCCGACCGTGCCCGCGGCCCCGACCACGCCTACCCCCCCGGGGTCGACCCCCGGCGGCGGCACCCCGCTGGCATGACCTGGGCACCCGCAGGCTTATAGATTTGATCGTCCGATGACGCGAACGAACCTCGCATTCACCTCGGCTGGCGTCGAGTGCGCCGCCTGGCTGTACCGGCCCGACGGCGACGGTCCACACCCGATCGTGGTGATGGCCCACGGGTTCTCGGCCACCCGCGACCAGCGCCTGGACGCCTACGCCGAGCGCTTCTGCGCCGCCGGGGTGGGCGCGCTGGTGTTCGACTACCGCCACTTCGGCGCCAGCGGAGGGGAGCCGCGCCAGCTGCTGGACATCGGCCGCCAGCAGGCGGACTACCGCGCGGCGATCGCGCACGCGCGGTCGATCGACTGGGTCGACGCGGCGCGTGTGGCCCTGTTCGGCTCCTCGTTCTCCGGCGGCCACGTGCTGGCGGTCGCCGCCGGGGATGCGCTGATCGCGGCCGTCGTGGCGCAGTGCCCGTTCACCGACGGCCTGGCGACGCTGGCCACCCTGGACGCGAAGAGCATCGCGCGCGTGACCGTCGCGGGGCTCGGCGATCAGCTGGGCGCGCTCGCCGGCCGCCCGCCCCGCTACGTCCCCGCGGTCGGCCCGCCGGGATCGTTCGCGTTCATGACCACGCCGGACTCAGAGCCCGGCTTCGCCGGGCTGACATCGGCCCAGACCGGCTGGGTGAACCGAGTCGCAGCGCGGGTGGGATTGCGCCTGGCCGCGTACCGTCCCGGGCGCGCCGCCGCGCGCCTGGCCTGTCCGGTCCTGTTCTGCGTGTGTGATGAAGACGCCATCACCCCGGCTCGCCAGACGCTCAAGTACGCCGCGGCCGTACCGCTCGGCGAGGTCAAGCGGTATCCGGTCGGCCACTTCGAGATCTACGTCGGAGAGCCGTTCGAGCGGGCGGTGGCCGACCAGACCGAGTTCCTCACCCGAGCGCTGCACGTGAGCGCATGACCGATCCCTTCCAGACCCTCGGGGTGAGCCGCACGGCGAGCGACGCGGAGCTGCGCGCCGCCTATCGCCGGCTGGTGCAGCTGCACCACCCCGATCACAACGGGGGCTCGGCCGAGTCGGCGCGACGCTTCGAGGAAGTGCAGGAGGCCTATGCGCAGGCGCGCCGGCTGCGGCAGGCCCGCGGCGGCGCGGCAGGATCGTCGGCGCCGCCGCGGGCCGGCCGCCGGGCCACGTCGAGCTCCACGTCGCGGTCGAGGTCCGGCTCGAGTCCGCGCGAGGACGACTCGGACATCGGCTCGCGCCTGGCGGCGATGGAGGCCGAGCTGCGCGCGGCCCGCGACGAGGCGGTGCGCCAGGCGCGGCGGGCGCGTCAGGCGGCCGCGCGCGCCCAGGGTGAGCGCCAGCAGCGCGCCTCCGACGAGGAGCTCGGCTACATCTCCACCGACGACAGCTTCTCGAAGATCCTCTCCGACGCCGCCTCCGGGATCGGCGAGCGCCTCAACGACGTGCAGAAGGAGGCGCGCGACTCCCCCGTCACCAAGCGCTTCGCCGACCTGCTCGACGAGCTCGGCTCCAAGCTGACCGGCGAACCGCCCGACCGCCACAAGCCCAACTAGACGCCCGGCTGCTCCGGGACGGTGTGCACGAACATCGTCCCGCGCTGCACCCCGGCCAGCCCCAATTCGGCGATCGCCTCGCGCACGCCTTGGTAATCAGGGTTCGCGTAGTCGTCGAAGGCGATGGTCGCGCCGGGAGCCAGCACCGGGCGCCAGGCGAGCACCTCGGCGATCGTCGACTCGCGCTGGTGCGAGCTGTCGATGTACAGCAGGTCGACGGGTACCGTGTCCAGCGGACCCTGGGCGCCGTCGCGGATCTCCAGCTCGACGCGCGTGCGGACCGAGTCGCCGACCAGCCGCAGGTAGCGAAGGGGCTCCTCGCGCTTCACCACGTCCAGCGTGCTGACCGTGCGCGCCGGGTCGGCCAGGGCCAGCGAGATCGCCGTCCAGCCGGTGGCGGTGCCGAGCTCGACCACCCGCCGGCGTCCGCGCGCCAGTGTCAGCAGGGAGCGCAGGTCGGCCGGGCGGGTGACCGAGGTGAGGCTGAACATGTCGCCGCTGCGCCACGCCAGCCTCCGCGCTCGCGCCTGGAAGAGGGCCACCCTCGGCGGAAGCGCCAGCAGGCGCACGTACCAGCGAGCCTCGACCAGCGCCCGCCGCGCCCACCGGCGCAGCTGGTCTTTGGTCGGCAGCGCGGGCACGCCGCCGATCTTGGCAGCTCACGAATTTCCCAATCGCGACACTAGCCTGAGTTGCGCATCGCGGCCAGCGCCAGCACCGTCAGGTCGCCGACGTGGGTGGCCTGAGCGGACCAGATCGTGCTGTATGCGGCGCCCTCAGGGCGCGGATCGGTCAGTCGCTGCGCGTGCTCGAGCGCGGAGCGCAGGTGGGCGGCGCGGGAATCGGGGCGGGACGGGGTCATGGCGTATCCGTTCTGGAGTCGGGTCAAGCCCTCTCGCTACCTCTGTCAACAAGGTAGAGCGCTCAAGGCATAAGTACCAAGACGTGGTCGTTGACCCCGAGATAGGTGATACTTATGTCTTAACGTGAACCTGCGCCAGCTGGAGTACTTCGTGGCGATCGCCGAGCTCGGCTCGCTGACCCAGGCGGCGGAGCGGCTGTTCGTCTCCCAGCCCTCGCTGTCCCAGCAGATCCGCGCGCTCGAGGCCGAGCTGGGCGGCCCGCTGCTGGAGCGCCTGCCACGCGGCGTGCGCCTGACCGCCGCCGGCCACGAGCTGCTCGCCGAAGCCCAGGCGACGCTCGCTCACGCCCAGCGCGCGCGGCGAGTGGTGCGCCGGGCGCTGGAGCTGGAGGTCGGAGAGCTGGAGGTGGCGGTGACCAGCTCGGTCGCGCTGGGGATTCTGCCGGCGGTGCTGCGCGACTGGCAGGGCCGTCACCCCGAGATCGAGGTCAGCCTGCTGGAGTTCCCGCACCGACGCGCGTTGGAGGAGGCCGCGCGCGACGGGGCCGGCGACATCGCCGTCGGGACGAGGCCCGAGGACTGGGCCGGCCAAGTGGAGCGGCTCGGCTGGGAGGAGATGGTGCTCGTGCTGCCCGACGGCGATCCGCTGCTGGAGCGCACCGCGGTGCCCCTGACGGAGCTGGCCGACCGTCGCTGGGTCCACTTCTCCCGCGCCCACGGGCTGGCGGCGGTGGTCGACTTCTGCTGCGCAGCCGCCGGGTTTGCCCCGCGCGTCGCCGTGCGCACCAGCCAGGTTGCCGCCGCGCCGCCGTTCGCCGCTGCCGGTATCGGGCCGACCCTGGTGCCCGAGCACATCGTGCCGGCTGCGCTGCAGCGACTTGTCCGCCCCGCCTCGCCCCGACCGGTGCGAGCCGTATGCGCGTTCACCCGCGGAGAGTGGACGCCGTTGACGACCGCCTTCCTGGAAACCCTGCGCAGCTTCCCCTGGGGCCCGAAGCCGCCGGACCCCCTCGACTTATAAGGAGCGCGGGCGGACGTCGCGGCGCATCGCGCGCGCCACGTAGCCCTCGACGCTGTAGCGCTCCTCGCTCCAAGGTCTCACCCGCTCGTGCCCGGCCACGAGATCGCCGGCTAGATCGCCGCCCTGGGCGACCACGCCAACGGCTGGGAGGTCGGCCAGCGCGTGGGCGTCGGTTGGTTCGGTGGCAACTGCGGCTACTGCGCGCGGCCTCGGGCCCGGCGCCGGCAGAGGATTAGGGTGACGTCATGCGGATCTGCGACGACGACGGAGCCCCACCGAGGCGGCGCGCGCTGGTCACGGGAGCGGCGCGCCCCGGCGGGATCGGCGCGGCGATCGCCGACCGGCTGCGCAACGATGACCTGGACGTGGTCACGCTGGACCGGGAGCCCGGCTGCACGTTCACCGTGGACGTGACCGGCGATCAGCTGCCGAGCCTTGACGACATCGACGTGCTGGTCGCCAACGCCGGGTTGCCGACGATCTTCGGCTCCGCGCACACGCTCGACCTGGAGCGCTGGCGACGCGACCTGGAGGTGAACCTGACCGGCAGCTTCCGTGTCGTGCAGGCGTGCCTGAGCGGGATGCGCGAGCGGCGGTTCGGGCGGATCGTGGTCATCTCCAGCTTCGCCGCGACCCACGGCATGCCAGCCCAGGTTGCCTACAGCGCCAGCAAGGCGGGGCTGCTGGGTATGGTCAAGACGATCGCCGCCGAGAACGCCGACCGCGGGATCACCGCCAACGCGATCCTGCCGGGGCTGGTCGCCAGCTCCGGCGTGCTGGCGATGCCGGAGGCGATCATCGAGGCGTGGCGAACGCGGATACCCACCGGGCGGCTGGTGGCGCCGTCCGAGATCGCCGCCGCCGCCTCGTTCTTCGGCTCGCCGGCCGCCGCCAGCGTCACCGGTCAGGAGCTGGTGATCGACGGCGGGCAGACTCTCAACGCGCTGTCGGTCACCCGCAGCGTCGTTACCGCCGGCGGTTCCGGGTAGTCGATGGTCATGCCCGTACGCGCCGAGCTGCAGGACAAGGGCCTGCTGGACGGCTGAAACCAACCACCGAAGGGATCCACTTTCCGATGGCGATCACACAGCAGGAAACCGAGCAGATCGAAGCCGCCAATGCGGCCGGGCGCACCCCCGTGGTGTTCATCCACGGCCTGTGGCTGCTGCCCTCCAGCTGGCAGCGCTGGGCGGAGATGTTCGAGCAGGCGGGATATGCGCCGCTCACCCCGTCCTGGCCCGACGACCCCGACACCGTCGAGCAGGCCCGCGCGAACCCGGACGTGTTCGCCGGCAAGACCGTCGGACAGGTGGCCGATCACGTGGCCGAGGTGATCGACCGGCTGAGCGCCAAGCCGGTCGTGATCGGGCACTCCTTCGGAGGGCTGCTGGCTCAGATCATCGCCGGCCGAGGGCTGAGCGCGGCGACGGTGGCCATCGATCCGGCGCCGTTTCGCGGCGTGCTCCCGCTGCCGATCTCGGCGCTACGCTCCGCGATGCCGGTGCTCGGGAACCCCGCCAACCGCAAGCGGGCGGTGACGCTCACCTTCGAGCAGTTCGGCTACGGGTGGGCCAACGCCGTGTCGGAGTCCGAGGCACACCAGCTCTACGACGAGTTCCACGTCGCGGCATCCGGCGCTCCGCTGTTCCAGGCCGCCACCGCCAACGTCAACCCGTTCACCGAGGCCAAGGTCCCCGACCACGGGGATCGCGGTCCGCTGCTGATCATCTCCGGCGGCGCCGACCGCACCGTGCCATGGGCGATCGCCAACGCGTCCTACAAGCGTCAGCATCGTCACTACGGGGTCACCGAGATCACCGAGGTCCCCAACCGCGGCCACGCGCTGACGATCGACTCCGGCTGGCGCGAGGTGGCCGACACGGCACTGACGTTCGTCAAGCGGTTCGCCTAGCGGCGGCCGTTCAGTCGCCGGTCGGAGTCACCCCGGCGGCCTCGACCATCAGGATCGCCGTCCGGATCGGCGCTCGGGTGGGATGCACGACGCGGCGCGGCACCGTGTAGCCCTGCTACCCGGTGTCACTTGGTGGACCTGCCATGATCTATGGCATGAGTGAATTCGAGGATCGTCTGCGGGAGATCGCCAAGGAGATCAGCCGCACGGTGGAGCGCAACATCGACCAGGTCGCGGACACGTTCGGCGTGGACGCCAACCGCGCCCGCGAGGTCGCCGAGGCCGCCGGCCAGTGGCTCAACGATCACGTCGAGGGCGGCGATGAGCTGTTCGGAAACGACCGCCGCCCCTCCCCGGAGCGCGATCGCGCGGCCAAGCCCGAGCCCGAGCCCGGTGAGGATCCGGCCAAGCGCGCGACGCGGCCCGGCCCCCATCCTCTGGACCTGCCCAGCGCCCCGCAGGGCCTGGCGCTGAGCGCGCTGGACTCCGGCCGCTGGACCGTCCGGCCGGGCAGCAATCTGCTGGCCAGCAGCGGCGAGGGCCCCGCCCCCGTGGACGCCGCCGAGCGGGTGAGCGAGCTGCGCGCCCGCGATTGGATCAGGGCAGACGGTGAGCTGACGCTCGTCGGCCGCCGCGCGCTGGACCGGTGGTGCGACGCCGCCGCTCCCCGGCCTCGCGAAGCGGCCGCGCCGCCCGCCGATGCACCGCATAACGACGCGCCGTCAACGGACGCGCCGGCAGCGGACGCGCCCGCCGAGCCCAGTTAGCAATCAGCCCGCGGCGTGAGCCGCGATCGAGCCCTTGGTCGTCTCTCCGCCGGGCCTCGCCTCGTAGACGACGATGTCGCCGCCATCGGCGAACAGGTCCGGTGCGCGGGAGAGGATGTCCTGGATGTGGGGGCTGGCCAGGTGGGCGTCAAGCGCCTCGCGCGAGGCCCAGCGCTCGATGTAGGCCAGGCGGCGGGCGTTTCGCTAGCGTGCCGGGCGTGCCCCCGCTCTCCCCGAGCTTTCGCTTCGTGTGCGTGCCCACCGCTCTGGTGGGCGCGGGTGGGCGGGACCAATGGGCCCGCGAGATGCTGCGCGACGGAGAGATCGCGCTGCTGCCCACCGACGGCGGCCTGGCCGCGATCGACGAGGTGGCCCACGACCTCGGCCTGGTGAGCGTCGGCGTGATCCGCGGCGAAGCGGACGGCGAGCGCCAGCAGCGAACGGTGATCGAGTACGCGCAGGCGCTGCCCCTGATCTGGGTCGGCGAGAGCTTTGACGAGTCCACCACCGAGTGGGCGCAGGACCGGGGGCCGATGACGCTGCTGGTGCAGGCCAGCGGCCGGCTGTCCGACGAGGAGCGGCGGCGGATCGACCGCTTCGTCGCCACGCTCGGCCGCCAGTCGGAGTAGCCGCAGACGAGATGACGCCGCCCGAACTGGGCCGGCACTACCGCAAGCTCCTACCCAACTGCCAGTTCGTGGTGCGCCGGGAGAGCCGGCTGTTGTATCCGTAGCCGAGGCTAGACCGGCGAGGACGGACGCGCCAGACCCTCGGCCAGGTCGCCGAACCCGGGGGCGATGATCGCGCCCGGCTGGGCCATCAGCTCCTCGGCGACCAGCGCCTCGGTCGTCAACAGCAGCGCGCCCACCGAGGCGGCGTGCTGGATCGTCAGCCGCGTGACCCGCAACGGGTCGATCACGCCGTCGTCGAACAGGTTGACGAATTCTCCTGAGAGTGCGTTCAGGCCGTGGCCCTCGGGCATGGTCAGCACCTGGTCGATCACCGCCTGGCCGTCGTAACCGGCGTTGTGAGCGACCCAGAACATGGGCTCGGAGAGCACCTTCTGGATGACCTCGGCGCCGCGGAGGTAGTCGCCCTCCAGGCCCGTGTCGTCCAGCACGGAGGCGGCCCGTAGCAGCGCTGTCCCGCCACCGGTGACGATCCCCTCGCTGACCGCCGCGCGACTGGCCGCCACGGCGCCCTCGGTGCGGCGGAACTTGTCCTTGAGCTCGGGCTCGGTCGCCCCGCCGACGTGGATCACCGCCAAGCTCGAGGAGAGCTTGGCCAGTCGCTCGCGCAGCACCTCGATGTCGGTGTCCTGGGTGGCGCGCTCCAGCTCGATCCGGATCTGGCTCAGGCGAGCGTCGATCTGCTCCTCGGTACCCGCGCCCTCGACGAGCACCGTCGCGTCATCGGTGACCACGACCCGGCGCGCCGAGCCGAACGTCTCATGCTTGACGTTCTGCATGCTCAGCCCGGCGTCCTCGGAGATCACCTGTCCGCCGGTGAACGCCGCCAGATCGTGCAGATGGGCGATCCGGCGATGACCGAAGCCGGGCGCCCGCACGACGACCGCCTGCAGCGTGCCGTGCTGGTTGTTCTGCACCAGCAGCCCGAGCGCCGAACCCTCCACCTTCTCGGCGAAGATGATCAGCGGCCGCGGATTCTTCATCACCGCGTCCAGCGTCGGCATCAGGTCCTGCACGTGCGTGATCGGCTTGTTGGTGAGCAGGATGTAGGGGTTCTCGAAGACCGTCTCCATCCGCTGGGTGTCCTGCACGAGGTAGGGCGAGAAGTGGCCGTTCTCGACGTGCATGCCCTCGACGAACTCGACGTTGATCCCGGGCAGTGGCATCTCCTCGATCGTGACCACGCCCTCCGGACCGACCCGGTCCAGCGCCTCGGCGACGGCAGCGCCGATGCGCTCGTCCTCCTTGGCGGCGATCGTCGCCACGTGGGTGAGGTCATCGATCCCGGAGACGTCCCGGGCGCCGCGCTGCAGCTCGGCCACGACCAGCTCGGTCGCGTCCTCGATGCCGCGGCGCAGCAGCATCGGGTTTGCTCCCTCCTCGAGCGCCTTCATGCCCTCTCGCACGATGGCCTGCGCCAGCAGGGTAGCGGTCGTCGTCCCGTCACCGGTGAGCTCGCTGGTCTTGTTGGCCACTTCTCTGACCAACTGGGCGCCCATGTTCTTCAGCGGGTTGGAGAGCTCGATCTCACGCGCGATCGAGACACCGTCGTTGGTGATCGTGGGCGCGCCGGTCAGTCGCTCCAGCACGACGTTGCGTCCCTTTGGCCCGAGCGTGACCTTGACCGTGTCGGCGAGCTCGTCGACGACCGCCGCCAGCAGCTGGGGGGCCTCGGGATTGAAGAAGATGATCTTTCCCATGCTTAGCTCCCTGCCGGTATGAGGATTCCGCTGCCCTGCAGCCGGCCGGCGTCGAGGTCGGCCATCGCGTCGTTGATCGCGTCCAGCGGATACGTCGAGGTGTGCAGGGTGACCTTGCCCTGGGCC
>JADGPO010000124.1 GCA_017882405.1 Solirubrobacteraceae bacterium
ACCCTGCCTTTCAGATCCCGACCAAAACGTGACCAGCGTACTCAGAAACCCCCCATTTACAGGCACGACGCGGCGAAGGAATCGAACCTTCCAAGCGAGGGGCTGCCCCGCCCTGCCGGTTTTGAAGACCGGATGAGCCACCAGGCCCGTGCCGCGCCGCAGCCGATCGTAAGCCCGGGCGGCGAAACCCGGGGGATCAGTCGCCGAGACCGTGCTCCAGTGCGCCCTTGACCCCGGCGTCCAGGGCGTTGAGCCGGTACAGGGCGAGCGCCTCGGGGGAGGCGAACCGGCCGCCCGGCGCCGTCGACGGACCGTGGTGTGAGAGGACGCAATGCAGGAGGGACAGCTCGCGCCCCGCGTCCAGCACGCCAGCGCTGCGCTCGGTCAGGATGCGCTCGCCGATCACCAGGTGGCCGAGCAGACGGCCCTCGTCGGTCAAGCCGATCTCCGCGCCGTAGGTGAACTCGCGGGTGCGGCCCAGGTCGTGGACCAGCGCGGCCGTCAGCAGTAGGTCGGAGTTCAGGCCCGGGTGCAGCTGGCAGGTCTCGTGGGCCAGGGTGGCCACGGCGACGGTGTGCTCCAGCAGCCCTCCCAGGTAGGCGTGATGCCCCGCCCGCGAGCACGGCGCCCGGCGCCAATGCGCCCGCAGCGAGGGATCGCCCAGCAACCCGCTGAGCAGCTGCGCGTACCCCCGGTCATACACGTCTCCAGCCAGGTGCTCCAGGAAACCGTCGAGCTCGTCCAGATCCCGATAGGCGGTGGGTAGGAAGCGCGCAGGATCGACGTCATCGGCGCGCGCGATATCGACGAGCTCCAGCACCAGCTCGTCGCGGAAGCGCTCCACCCGCCCGCGCACGCGCACGACGTCGCCGCGCTCGAATCGGCCCGCCAGCGCGTCGGCGTTCTGAAATGCACGCGCGGGCAGCGTGCCGGTGCGATCGCGCAGCTCCAGCGCCAGATAGGGCGATCCGGTGCGGGTTTTCAGGCGGTCCTTGCGCGTGCAGGCGAACACCCCGAACACGTCCTGTCCGGGGCGCAGCGCGCTGACGGCGACCATGGTCTGCTGGGCAGGGGCCATCAGCCCATGATGTACGGTGAGTCGGATGCAGCCTCTGCAATGGGAGCATCGTCCGGATGGTTTGCGAGCCCCTGCGCTGATCTGCGCGTTCAAGGGTTGGAACGATGCCGCCGACGCCGCATCGAGCGCCATCGAGTTCGTCGGTTCGGCGCTCGGCGCCGAGCGATTCGCCACGATCGATCCTGAGGACTTCTACGACTTCCAGGCCACGCGCCCGCGCGTGAAGATGGTCGACGGGCAGGCCCGCGAGATCGTGTGGCCCGCCGTGGAGCTGTTCGAGGCCCGGGTGCCGCGGGCCCCGCGGGACCTGATCCTGATGTCCGGCTCGGAGCCGTCGTTTCGCTGGCGCACTTTCTGTCAGCTGGTCACCGAACTGGCCGAGGTGCTCAACATCCAGCTGGTGGTGACGCTGGGCGCGCTGCTGGCCGACGTGCCCCACACCCGTCCGGTGTCGGTCACCGGGCTGAGCTCGGACCCAGCGCTGGTCTCGCGCTTGGGACTGGCGCCCTCCTCCTATGAGGGACCGACCGGCATCGTCGGCATCCTGCACGCCGCCTGCCAGCAGGCCGGCCTGCCGTCGGCCAGCCTGTGGGCGGCCGTGCCCCATTACATCGCCGCCACCCCGAACCCCAAGGCGGCGCTGGCGCTGGTGCGCAAGCTGGAGGGCCTGGTCGGCGTGGCCGTCGACGGCTCGGACCTGGAGTCCGCTGCCGCTGACTACGACCGCCAGGTGAACGTCGCCGTGCAGAGCGATCCCGACGTGCAGGCGTTCGTCGAGCGCCTGGAGCAGGCCGCCGGCGAGCAGACCGACGACGAGCCCGCATCGCTGCCCTCAGGCGAGACGATCGCGCGCGACCTGCAGCGCTTCCTGCGCCAGCGCGGCGACGAGTCCGACTGACCGGCTCCCGCGCGGTGACGGCTCAGCGCTCGGCCGCCGGGCAGATCAAGCGGTAGTCGCAGAGCGAGCACGCCGCGATCGACGGTGTCGGCTCAAAGCCCTGGGAGAGGATCCCCTCGGCCACCTCCATCGCCACCTCGCGCACCCAGTCGCCGCGGTCGCCCTCGTCGGTCACCGCGACCTTCTGGTCGTCGAGCAGGTAGTAGTAAGCCTGGCGCGAGGCCTCCAGCTGCCATGCCTCGCGCGCGCCCACCGCGTAGAGCGACAGCTGCACGTCGTCGGCCAGCTGGTCGACGCTCTTGGGCCGGCCGGTCTTGTAGTCGATCAGCTCGTACTCGCCGCCCGGCAGCAGATCGACCCGGTCCACGCGGCCGCGCAGCAGGTGCGGCCCGAGCTTGAACGTGAACGGGCGCTCGAACCACATCGGCTGCCCCTCCTCGGAGCGGAAGCGCTCGTGGTAGCGCGTCAGAGCCGACGTCGCCTTGCCGCGCAGCTGTCGCTCCTGCTCGGAGTCGGCAAAGCCCCCGCGGCGCCAGGCGGCGTCCAGCAGGCCGAGCAGCTCCGGCAGACCGCCCTCGTCACCCGCGTGGTAGCGCTCCAGCACCTGGTGCACGACGATCCCGAAGCGCTGGTGCAGCGTGGGCTCCTGGGGTATCCGGAAGACCCGCGCGAACTTGTACTTCAGCGGACAGGTTCGATACGTGTCGATGTCCGAGGCCGATAGCACCACGCCGTCCCCCCGCCGCGGAAGGAACGGCTCCAGCGACGGCTCGTCGCGGGCCGCGATCGCCTGCGCGCGCCGGCGGGCGTCGCGCTCGGAGTCCAGCAGGTAGTCGTCCAGCGCCGAGGATTCGAAGATCTCGCGCTGCTCGGCGGTGACCGCCTGCAGGATCCGGGAGTTGACGTCGTGCAGCGACTCGGCGACGCTCTGGCCCTCCGGGCGAGCGATCAGCGCCGCCAGCTTGAGCAGCTCCAGGTAGCGCACGACGGCGTGCGAGACGTCCAGGTCGGTGTCGAAGCGCAGCTCTCCCAGCCGGCCACCCGCCCGCATCGTGCCCTCCAGCAGCTCGTCGCGCATCAGCCGGTAGGTGGAGTGAAGCGCCTCCGCAGGCCCGAACAGCTCCTCCTCCTTGTCCAGCCACGTCGCCCCCAGAGCCGCCCGTACCTCCTCCAGCACCGGCGCCGGCGACAACCCCGCCCCGCGGTCGTCGGCCGTGGGGAACGACAGCACCAGCCGCCGGCGGGCGCGCGAGAGAGCGACGTGCAGCTCCTGGCGCAGCGCCTGCACACGGCTCTCCTCGGAGTCGGCGGGCAGCGGCTCTGACAGCAGCGCCTCGGGGATCGGCTCAAACCCGATCCCCGTCCAGCGACCGATCCCCGAGTGCAGGCCGACCACGTACACGTGCTCGG
Source organism: Solirubrobacteraceae bacterium (assembly GCA_017882405.1). The sequence continues at coordinate 3,387 of JADGPO010000124.1, forward strand.
CTTCCAGCCCGCCGGCGGCGGCCAGCGTCAGGACCTGCACGGCGGTGGCACCGAACAGGTCGGGCTCCTCTTGCTCGCGCAGTCCGAAGTCGGCGACCGCTGCGATCGAGCGGGCAAATTCCCGGGGCGTGGCCTGCGGCGAGCGACCGCCGAACGTGGAGGCCAGCTCGCCGAGGGCGGCCAGCGCGCGCAGCCGCTCCACCACGTCTGACTGGGCGGCGAACAGCTGCTGGCGGCGCAGGCCCAGGCGCTCGATCAGCCGGTGGACGTAGAGGTCGGGGCGGCTGGAGTCCAGCGCCGCCACGCTCGCCCGGTAGAGCTTGAGGAACACCCGAATCCGCTCACGCGCCTCCGGCGGGACCTGCGGCGATTCGGTCGCCGCGGCCAGCGCGCCCACCATGTCGAGCTTGCGCCGCCGCGCGATCTGGGTGCAGCGCGCGATGTCGACCGAGCGCAGCTCAATCGGCGGCCGCGCCAGGGCGCGGACCACCGCGCCGGCGTCGGTCGGATCGGCCAGCAGACGCAGCCACGCCAGGACGTCGCGGATCTCCGCGCGCTGGAAGAAGGCCGCCTCCCCCACCAGGCGGTGGGCGATCGCCCGCTCCTCCAGCGCGACGCTGACCGCCTGGCCCTCGTGCGTGATCTCCGGCACGAGCACCGCGACCTGACCGGGCGAGACGTCCTCGCGCGCCAGCAGCCGCTCGATGTCGACCGCCACCGACTGCGCCTGCGAGCGCTCGTTGGCACAGCGCCACATCTCCACCTCGCCGGCCGGGGCCTCGTCATCGGGGACACCGGCAGCCGGATCGTCGGGCAGGGCCGCCGAGGCGGCGCGCCACACATGGACCGGGCAGCGGCGCGAGCGCGTCAGCTCGATCACGCGCACGTTGTGACCGGCGAAGCTCGCCAGCCGCTCCGCGCCCGCGCCGCGATAGCGCCGGAGCCCCGCCGCGGGGTCCCCGGCGACCATCAGGCTGGGGAGATCGAGCATCTGCACCAGCGTGGCCGGAGCCAGGTCGAGCTCCTGCGCGTCGTCGAGCAACAGGTGCGCGAAGGCCGGCAGCGCACCGGGATGCTGGCGCGCCAGCGACAGCGCGTCGCCGATCAGGTTGCCGTCGTCGCGTGCGCCGGCCTGCACCAGCATCCGCTCGTGGGCCGCATAGACGGCCGCGAACTCGCGCTCCAGGGCAGCGGGCACGTCGCTGTCGTCCTCGGACAGTCCGCTGGCCCAGCGCCCGTAATCCGCGGCGAACACCAGCTCTGCCTTGAGCCGGTCGATCCGGCGCACGAACCCACCCAGCAGCGCGTTCGGACGCCCGCCGAAGTCGTGGTGCTGGAGCGAGAGCTCGTCGATGCGCTCCACCAGCATGGCCAGCCGATCGCCGGCGCTGAGCACCGACTCCAGCGGATCGCCGAGCGCGGGATGGGCGGGTCCGGATCCGCGCAGCACGAGCGCCGCCAGCTGCGGTGGGGTGAGCACGCACAGCTCCTCGTAGCCAAGCTCCAGCCGGGTCTCCAGGCGCGCCTGCAGCGCCGCGGCCCGTCCGGAGGTGGGCACCAACACGGCGATCCGCTCGGGCGCGCAGCCGTTGCGCACCAGCCAGCGAAAGCGCGACTCGAGCACGCGCGTCTTGCCTGAGCCGGCCACCCCGCGCAGCAACAGGCGCGCGTCGGCGTGGGTTGCGGCCTCGTGTTGCGCTCCGTCGAGACCGTCCAGGGGACGATCGGAGCCGGCACCGTCGGAGAGGAGGTCCACCGTCTGACAGCATAGGTAGTGAGATGACCAGCACCGAAACCGCATTGGAGGCCGATTGGCTGGGGGCGTGTCGCCGTGCGGTGCTGGGCTTTCAGCCAGTGCTCGCCGAGGCATCGACGATCGCCGAGCGGGCGCTGGAGACGGGCACCCGCGGCAGCGGCGGTGACCGCACGCTGGTGCTCGACAGCGAGGCCGAGGAGGTCGTCATCGCCGAGCTCGTGAAGCTCCATCAGCAGGGCCACCGCTTCAATGCCGTCTCGGAGGAGCGGGGCGAGATCGACTTCGGCGACACCGCCGTGCGCGTGATCATCGACCCGATCGACGGCTCGACCAACGCCAAGCGCGGCGCCCTGCACTACGCCCTGTCGGTGGCCGTGGCCGACGGCGCCACGATGGGCGACGTGGCCTTCGCCTTCGTGCACGACTTCGGGTGTGCCGAGGAGTGGTGGGCGGCCCGTCACGAGGGGGCCTGGCTCAACGGCGTGCGGCTGGACCCGTCGCGTGGGGAGCGCCGCGCGCGCGACGGAAAGCTCGAGCTGGTGGGGATCGAGTCCGCCGACCCGCGCTGGGTGAAGGACTCGATCGAGGGTCTCGTGGCCAGCGCACACCGGCTGCGGGCGCTGGGGACGATCGCCGCGACGCTGTGCCAGGTTGCCGCGGCGCGCTTTGACGGGATGGTGACGCTGCGCCGCTGCCGGGGCGTAGACGCCGCCGCCGGCCAGCTGATCGTGCGCGAGGCCGGCGGACTGGTCAGCTTCAGCGATTGCGCGGACCCGTTGGGAGCCGCGCTGGATACCACGGCCGGCTCGCACCTGGTGGCCGCGCGCACGCTGGAGAGCCTGCACGAGCTGGAGCGGATCGCGGCGTGATCGACTGGATTCTGGCCGAGAAGATCGCCGGCTACGTCGCCGGCTCCGGTGACGCTCCGGCGCCGCGGGCCGACCTGACGGCGCTGGCCAGCGAGGCCGAACGACGGGTCGTGGAGTACACGGGTCTTGCGCCGACCCGTCCGCTGCCGCCCGCCGAGGGCATCGACCGCCGCGAATGGGTGCGCTCCAACGTGGCCGCCATGCGGCGGATGCTCGACCCCGTGCTCGAGCGGGCGGGCGACGGCCTGGGGCCGCTGCGTCCCCCGGTGCAGCTGGCGCTCGGCCTGATGGTGACCAGCGAGGTCGGGGTGGTGCTCGGCTACCTGGGCCAGCGCGTGCTCGGCCAGTACGAGCTGGTGCTGCTCGACGAGAGCCCCGACGACCGCCCCCCGCGGCTGCTGTTCGTGCTGCCCAACCTCGGCGCGGCCGTGCAGTCGTTCTCCGCGCCCGAGGGCGAGTTCATGACCTGGGTGGCGCTGCACGAGGTCACCCACGCGGTGCAGTTCACGGGCGTGCCGTGGCTGCAGGGCCACGTCGCCGGCCTGGTACGCGAGTTGCTCAGGAGCGCCGAGCTGCGCATCGACAAGCCGCGCAAGCTGCGCCTGCCCGGCGCCTCAGAGCTCAAGCGGATCGGCGGCGCGCTGCGCAGCGGCGACCTGATCTCGATCTTCACCACGGCGGCCGAGCGCGAGACCCTCGATCGGGTGCAGGCGGTGATGGCCGTGATCGAGGGCCATGCCGAGCACGTGATGGACGCGGTCGCGCCCGACCTGCTGCCCTCGCTGCCGAAGCTGCGAGCTTCACTGGACCGCCGGCGCAAGTCGCAGACGGGCCTCTCGCGGCTGCTGGGCAAGCTGCTGGGGCTGGAGCTGAAGCTGCGCCAGTACGAGCAGGGGAAGTTCTTCTGCGACGCGATCGTGCGCGCGGCCGGCACCGAGGCGCTGGTGCGCGTGTTCTCAGGCCCGGAGGCGCTGCCGACGCTGGCCGAGCTGGCCGATCCGCCGGCGTGGCTGGCCCGCGTGGGGCTCGAACAGCCGCCGCAGCAGCTGCCTCAGCGCTCGAGCGCGTAGAGCCGCCACGGGTCCTCCACGCCTCGTAGGACGTGGTCGCCCCGATCGGTGGAGCGCAGACCCGATCCCGCAACGAGGTCCTTGACGGTGCTGGAGGTCAGCACCTCGCCCTCGCCGGTGTGCAGACCGGTGCGGACGTTCAGGCCCAGTGTCTGGTAGGCGATGCTGGCTCCATCGCTGTACGTGTAACGAGTCGGTGGCGAACTCACGTTCTCAAATCAATGTAACCCACGGCCGCGCTTGGTTTACAAACGTGTGTTCGATAATCGCAAGACAACCCGCTAGAATCCGTTACCAAGACTGATACGGAGTGAGGCACCAAAATGGTAGAGACGACAGGTAGCGGCCAGGGCGCCGCCAACAGCAGCGGTCAGCAAACCGGGACCCCAACCCAAACCGGGACCCCAACCGGGACCACCAACGGTGAGCGCAGCACCGCGACCCCGCGGCGTACCCCGAGCACCAGCGGTCAGAAGGCCGCCGCGACGCGCAAGCGCAACGCGACGAGCCGGTCGGCGTCGGCGACCAAGGCCAACGCCAGGCGCACCGCCACGTCCGCCCGGACCACCGCGGAGAACGCTTCGAACGCCACGGCGGCCGAGTCCAAGGTCCTCGCGACCCAGGTCCAGCAGATCGCCGAGCGCGCCGTGCTGGTGCCCGTCGGCGCCAGCCTGGTCGCCCGCGACAACCTGGTCTCCACGGTCGGCGGCCTGACGACCAAGTTCCGTACCCGCGCGTCGGTCGAGCGCGAGCTCAAGCGCTACGAGCGTCGCGGCGTCACCGCGCGCAACCGCCTGGAGCGACAGGTGCGCCGCAGCCGGACGAAGTTCGAGCGCGAGCTGCGTCAGCGTCGTAACCGCGTCGAGCGGACCGTCAAGCACAACCGTCGCCGCGTCGAGCAGGACTTGCGGACGGCTCGCAAGGACCTCGAGAAGCAGTCGAACGTGATCACCTTGCGTGTCGAGAAGCTCATGTCCGACGCGCAGAGCCGGATCGGCTCGACCGCCTGACGATCAGTTTCCCCCGCCCGGCGCCCAGGAGAGCGCCGCGGCGGGAGAGGTTCGCCGGCCTCATATCTCGCCGGTGAACGAAGCACCCTCTCCTCCCTCAACCGCCGGGGCGTCACTTACGTGGCGCCCCGTCGGTCTTTAAGATGCAGGGGTGGAGCTATGCCTGATGATCGAAGGCCAGGAGGGGGTCAGCTGGCCGCAATGGCTGGACCTGGCACGGGCGTGTGAGCGACACGGCATCGGCACCCTGTTTCGCTCCGACCACTACATGAACCTCGACGGCCAGCACCCCGAGCGGGGCTCGCTCGATGCCTGGGGATCGCTGTGCGCGTTGGCCGCCGTGACGACGACGCTGCGCCTGGGGACGATGGTGTCCCCGGCCACCTTCCGTCACCCCTCGGAGCTGGCCAAGCTGGTGGTGACCGCCGACCACGTCTCCGGCGGCCGGGTCGAGCTCGGGCTCGGCGCCGGCTGGCACGAGCGCGAACACGCCGCCTACGGCTTCCCGTTCCCGCCGACGAGCAGCCGCCTCGACGTCCTGGAGGAGCAGCTGCAGGTGGTGCTCGGCACCTGGACCTCCACGCTTGAGAAGCCCTTCTCCTTCAACGGCGAGCACTACCAGCTGGACGACCTGGACGCCGAGCCGGGACCGGTCCAGACCCCCCATCCCCCGCTGATCATGGGCGGCTCCGCCGGCCGCCGCAGCGCCGCCATGGCCGCCCGCTACGCCGACGAGTACAACACTCCGTTCCCCACCGTCGACGATGTGCATGAGCGTCGTGGGCGGATTGAGCGGGCGTGCGCCGATGCCGGCCGCGAGATGCTGCCGTTCTCGATCATGACGGGCGTCGTCGTGGGGGCCGATGACGCCGACCTGCGCGATCGGACGCGCCGCCTGGAGGAGCGCTCGGGCTTTGGCCACCTGGTCGACGAGCCGCCGTCAGGCTGGATCGTCGGGACCGTCGAGGCGGCCGCCGAGCAGCTGCGCTCCCTGGGGGCCGCCGGTGTCGATCGGGTCATGTGCCAGCAGCTGCGCCACGACGACCTCGACGCGGTGGCGCTGCTCGGCGAGCAGCTCGCGCCGGCTGTCGGCTGAGCCACTCAGTAGGGCCGGCGTCTCAGGAGCTTGCGCTCCAGCGCGGACAGGGCGAGCTGGAAGGCCGGAGGCTGGAGGGGGCCCCGACGGGCAGAGCAGGTCGCCGGTGAGCGTCGGGTACGGCTTCAGTCTGGCGCGACGCTCGCATAAGTCAAAGACATAGCGGTTATCCGCCCTAGAATGGATGGTTATGGAGCTGCGTCAACTCGAGTACTTCCTCGCGGTCGCCGACGAGGCCAGCTTCACGCGCGCCGCGAGCCGGGTCCACGTGGCCCAACCGGGCATCAGCGCGCAGGTCCGCGCGCTGGAGCGCGAACTCGGGCACACCCTGTTGGACCGCTCCGGACGCCAGGTCACGGTGACCGAAGTGGGGGCTGCCGTGCTGCCCTACGCCCGCACCGCCCTGGAGGCGGTGGCCGGGGTGCGCGAGATGGTGCAGGAGCTCGATGCGCTCACCCGCGGGCGCGTGCGCGTGGGCATGGTGGCCGCGTCGGGGACGTTCGGGGTCGCCGACCTGCTGGCGCAATTTCACTCCGCGCACCCCGCGGTCGAGATCAGGCTGCGTCAGGACGAGTCCGCGCAACTGCTGCGCGGATTGGCGGCGGGCTCGCTGGACCTCGCGCTGGTCGGGGTCTCGGGTCAGGTGAGCGCTGCCCTGCGCAGGGTTGGGCGCCAGGTGATCGTCGAAGATCGGCTGATGGCGGGGGTGCATCCCGGACACCCGCTGGCCAACCGCCCCACCGTCTCGCTGCGAAGCGTCGTGGCCCATCCGCTGATCTGCTTGCCCACGGGGACCGGTATGCGCAAGGCCCTGCAGGACGGCTGTGCGGCGCTCGGCGTGGACCCGGTGATCGCGCTGGAGGCGGCCGACCCGCTGGTCGTTGCGCAGCTGGCCGCTCGCCGGCTGGGCGTCGCGATCCTGCCGGAGTCCTCGGCCGGGATCGAACCGACGCTGCACCTGGCCGCCATCTCCCGGCCGCAGCTGCGCTCCCGGATAGAGCTGGCGTGGCGCACCGAGGGCTCGGTCGGCCCGGCCGCGCGGGCGATGATCGCGACCGCGCGCGAGTTCTTCGACGCCCCTCCGGGGAGCCCGGCCGCGTCTGCTTGAATGAATCTCATGCCGACCAAAGACCAGGTGACCGAGGCGCTGCGCGCCGTGATCGATCCCGAGCTGCGACGCGACATCGTCGAGCTGGAGATGGTGCGCTCGATCGATATCCATCCGAACGGCGTCGTCGACGTGATGGTCTCGCTGACCACCGCCGGCTGCCCGATTCGCAACCACTTCGAGACCGGCGTCAGTCAGGCGGTGCGCGGTGTGGACGGCGTCACCGGCGTGAACCTCAGCTTCGACGTGCTCTCCGATCCCGAGAAGCAGGCGCTGGGGCGCAAGCTCGGCCGCGGCACGCTGCCCGAGGGCGCGCTTGCCCAGGTCAGCAACGTGATCTGCATCGGCTCGGGCAAGGGTGGCGTAGGCAAGTCCAGTGTGACCGCCAACCTGGCCGCCGCGCTGGCTTCGGACGGCAAGCGCGTGGGCGTGCTCGACGCGGACGTGTGGGGCTACTCGCAGCCGCGCATGCTGGGCGTCGGCAATGAGCGCCCGCGGGTCAACGAGGAGCGCAAGCTGATCCCGATCCGTGCCCTGGAGGGCATCAGCGTGATGTCGATCGGCTTCTTCGTCGAGCAGGACGCGGCCGTGGTATGGCGCGGACCGATGCTCCACAAGGCGCTTCAGCAGTTCCTCGAGGACGTCGAATGGGGCGTCCTGGACTACCTGCTGATCGACCTGCCGCCGGGCACCGGTGACGTTTCGATGACGCTCGCCCAGCTGCTGCCGCAGGCCAAGTTCCTGCTCGTGACCACCCCGCAGCCCGTCGCCCAGAAGGTGGCCGCCCGCTCGGCCGAGATGGCGGCCAAGCTCAAGCTGGAGATCGCCGGCGTGATCGAGAATATGTCGGGCTTCGTGACCCCGTCCGGGGAACGCTTCCAGATCTTCGGCGAGGGCGGCGGTCAGGTGC
>JADGPO010000125.1 GCA_017882405.1 Solirubrobacteraceae bacterium
CCCGCGCCGCCACATGAACGATGAACGCGAGACCCACAACCCCAGTCACTTCAGTCGCTCTGGATTCGGGCTGATTCATCCACAGCGGTCGTGAAGCACTTTTTCCTCAGGAAGTAGCTAGCTATAGCTAGCCTTCCGGCGCTCGGCGTGCTCATGCGGTCCGGACTTGAAGTCGTCCTGCGTTACGGTGTCGCACGCGATGTTCGATCAGACGCCGCTCGCTGACCCGCCGACGGCATCGATCGTGATCCCGACGCGCGGGCGGCCCGGGTACCTGAACGTGGCGCTCGCCTCCGTCGTGCCCCAGGCCGATCATGCCGGCGCGGAGGTCGTGGTGGTCAGTGACGGGGATGAGCCGGCGGCGCGTGCGGTGGCCACCAGGCGCGGCGCCCGGGTGATCGGCGTCACCGAGACGTCGGGCGCCAACGCCGCCCGCAACGCCGGGGTGGCCAACGCACGCGGTCCCCTCGTGATCTTCCTTGACGACGACATCGAGGCGCCGGAGGGCTGGCTCGACGCGGTCATCGCCGGCGCGGCCGCGGCGCCTTCCTATGACGTCTTCGGCGGTCCGATCCGCGCTCGAATCGAGGGTGGCGGGCCGCCGGCGTGCGGACGTGAGCGACCGCCGATCACCACCCTCGACTTCGGCGCCAATGACCAGGACGTGAAGCTGGTGTGGAGCGCCAACATGGCCGTGCGGCGCCGCGCACTGGACCGCATCGGCGGCTTCGACGAGTCGCTCGTGGGCTGCGGCGAGGAGGAGGACTGGCAGCTCCGCTATGCGTCACAGGGTGGCCGTGTCCGATACCTCGCCGGCGCCGGCGTCGACCACCGCCGGACGGTGGCCGATGCGCGGCTCCGATCGCTGTCGCGGGCCGCCTATGGCCGTGGCCGTGCCGCACGGCGCTACGACGTCGTCAAGGGCTCTGCGCCGCCGATTGCGAGCGAGTTACGCACGCTCGCCGGGTGTGCCTGGCACATCATCAGGCGACGGTGCGCGATCGGCGTCGTGATGTGGGCCCATGCCGCCGGCCGGCTGCGTGAGGCGTTCGCGGGCCGCGATCTGTGAGCGAGCACCCCGCCGCGGACGACTTCCTGTCCGGAACCAGCGGGCAGGTCGCTGGGATCCGCCTGACGAGCCGTGCCATCGCCACCGACGCCGCGCAGGAAGCGGTCGCGCTGGTGCGACTCGAGCGCTGGAGGCTCCAGCGCGCCGCAGCCCGCTGGCCACGCCGCAGGGTGCTGGCACTGGCGATCGAGCGCACGGGCGCGCCGAATCTCCTCTCCGCCGCGCACGCGGAACTGTTGCGGTCTCGCCATGACGTCCGCTTCCGACAGACGGACGCCGGTGACCGCGGCAAGTTCGAGAACCTGCGGTCGCTGCTCGAGAGCCACCCGGTCGAGGACTGCGACTGGCTGCTCGTGATCGACGACGATGTGTCCCTGCCCACAGGATTCCTCGACGCGTTCATCTTCCTGTCGGAGCGGTTCGGGTTTCGGCTGGCCCAACCGGCCCATCGGCGGCGCTCCCATGCGGCGTGGGAGGTGACCCGCCGTCAGACGGCCAGCGTCGCCAGGGAGACGGCATTCGTCGAGATCGGGCCCGTGTTCGCGTTCCAGGCCGTGACGTTCGACGTGCTGCTGCCGTTTCCACCGTTGCAGGTCGGATGGGGCCTCGACGCGCACTGGTCGGCGCTGGCCCGTCGCCACGATTGGAAGCTCGGCGTCATCGACGCCACCCCAATCCGCCATGGCCTGCGGCCGATCGCTTCCTCGTATGATCGCCGGGGAGCGATCGAGGAGGGCCGCGCATTCCTCGCCGGCCGGGCCTACACGCGCACCGCGGAGGCCCGGCAGACGCTGGTCACCCACCGGTCGTGGCGATGAGCAGGCGATCCGCGGCCCTGGGCGGGCGGGTGACGAGTGTGAAACGAGACAGTGCGCTTCGCCGGCGGTGGCGCGCGTGAAGGTTCTCGTGGTGGCGGAGTACTACCCCCGGACGGCGGACGACCCGCTGGGGATCTGGGCGCACCGGCAGGCGGTTGCGGTGCGCGATGCCGGCGCCGAGCTCAGGGTGCTGGTCCTGCACCGGCCGGTCCCGCCGATCGCGGCCCTCCGGGCCGGTGACGTGACGGCGCTGCGCGCCGCCGCGCGCCAACCCGGTCACGGCCGGATCGACTCGATCGAGATCGACTATGTCCGCTACCTGTCGCCGCCGCGCCCGTGGAGCTACGGGTCCTGGGGCGCCTGGGCCGCCCCGGCGCTGGCGCTGGCGCTGCGCGGGCTGCGCCGGCGCTTCCCGTTCGAGCTCGTGCATGCTCACTATGCCGTACCCGCCGGAGACGCCTTGCGCCGAGTCGCGCCCGCAGCGCCGCTGGTCGTCTCGGTCCACGGCGGCGACGTGTACGGCACCGTCGCACGCCGGCCCGGGGCCCAGGCCGTGGGCGCGACCCTTGCCCACGCCGGGCTGGTGCTTGCCAACAGCGCGGGGACGGCGCGGCGCTGCGTACAGCACGGGGCGCGCGAGACGCGGGTGGTGCACCTTGGGACCGACCTGCCAGCGCGCTCGACTCCCGCGGATCGGGCTTCCGGCGCGTCACCCACGCTGGTGACCGTCGGCGCCCTGATCGAGCGCAAGCGCCACCGCGACGTGATCGCGGCGCTGCCGTGCCTGCTCCCTCGGCATCCGGGTCTGCGCTACCGGATCGTCGGCGACGGGCCGCAGCGACCGGCGCTGCTCACGCTGGCGCGCTCGCTCGGTGTCGAACGCAACGTCGAGCTGCTGGGGCGCCTGCCCCACGCGCAGGCGCTCGCGACCGCACGGGAGGCCGACCTGTTCGTGCTGCCCAGCGTCGACGAGGCGTTCGGCGTCGCCTTCGTGGAGGCGATGGCCGGCGGCGTGCCTGCCATCGGCTGCCGCGGAGTCGATGGCCCGGAGGAGATCGCCGCCGCCGGCGGCGGGCTGGTGCTCGTGGATCCGGGTGATATCGCCGGCCTGGCGAGCGTGATCGATGCGCTTCTGTCCGCACCGGCGGACCGCGCCGAGCTCGGGCGCCAGGCCCGGACGACCGTCGAGCGCGAGTTCAGCTGGAGGCGCTGCGGCGCGCAGACGATGTCCGCGTACGAACATCTGCTGCGGGCCGCCGGCAAGATGGTGTTTAGCCCTCCACCGAGTTGGGAATGAGGCGGGCTGAGGGTGCTTTTCGCGGGCCTGGAGCGCCTCGGGCCCCTAGCACCTCACGCCGCGCTGGTCCTGGTCGGCGGAGGCCACCCCCGGTCCCGGGCCTCCGCCGCCAGCGCGGTATGCCTTATGCGCAACTCGGCCGGAGCGCCGTCGTTGAAGCTGAAGTCGGGACTCACTGCTACCCTCGAACAGCGGACGGAGGTGGGAAGCGGCGCGGCCGCTCGAGATCATGAGAAAGCCGAACCTGCTCACAGTCCTCCTCGCCAGCGTGGCCGTCTCGGCCACCGGGTTGTTCGCTGCCGGCCCCGCTCTGGCGAGCGGAAGCCAGGTCATCGCCGACTGCAACGCCAACGGGTACCTCACCGGCCACTATTCCCGCGCTGATCTCCAGAGCGCGCTCAACGGCATGGGGGCCGACGTCAAGGAGTACACCAACTGCTACGACGTGATCCGCCGCGCTCTGCTGGCGTCCGCCGTCGCCGGGGGCAACGGCGGCAGCGGAGGCTCCTCCGGCGGCAGCCACACCGGCTCCGGCTCGAGCGGGTCGTCCACCCCCCATGCCGCGCCTCATCGGACGGTGAGCACGGCCTCGACCGCACGTCATCCTGCCTCCGGCCACCACCCCGCCGCGGTCTCGACGCGCGGTGTGTACTCGACGCTGCCGGGCACCGGCGCGACCGGCGCCGGCTCTCCGCAATCGGTCGCGCTCAGCGGGGGCACGATCCGTCCCGGCAGCGCCGGGGTGAACGCCGGCTCGGGCCTGCGCTCACTGCCCCTGCCGCTGGTCTTGGTGCTCGTCCTCCTCGGACTCGCCGCGCTGAGCGGCGGCGGGGTCGCAATTCGCCGCCGTGTCATCGCTCGCGACGGCGCCTAGCGGAACCCCGCCGCGCGCGCGGACCGCAGCCGCGGCCGGTTCGCGCGCCGTTCGCCGGTCGCTGCGCGGCGACCGCGCGCTCGGTCTGGCGCTCGGCGTCATCCTGGCGCTGATCGCCTTCGTCACCACCGGCGGGGTCGACCTGGGGCCCAACACCTGGACGGAGATCGCGATCGTGTTCGCGGGCACTGCCCTCGGCGCCGCGGCGCTCCTGCTCTCCGCTCCGGGCCGACTTTGGGGCGGGACGGCCCTGTTGCTGTTCGCCGCGCTCGCCGCGCTGACGCTGCTCTCGATCTCCTGGTCGGTGCAGCCGTCCGATTCCTGGGTCGAGGCCAACCGATCGATTTCCTACCTGGCCGCCTTCGGAGGGGCGATCGCTCTGTCACGCCTGATCCCGCTGCGCTGGCCCGCGATGGTCGGTGCGATTGGCGTGGCGAGCACGATCGTCTGCGGCTACGCGCTGCTGGTGAAGGTCTTCCCGGCCACACTCGAGCCCACCGAGGTGGTGGGCCGGCTCCGGGCCCCGTTCGACTACTGGAACGCCGTCGGCCTGATGGCGGCCCTGGGGCTCCCCGCGCTGCTGTGGGCCGGCACACGACGAGAGGGCAGCGGACCCCTGCGTGCAGTCACAGTGCCCGCGATCGCGGTGCTGGTGATCGTGCTCATGCTGTCCTACTCGCGGGGGGCGCTGCTGGTGGCGATCCTGGGGCTGGCTCTGTGGTTCGTGATCGTGCCGCTGCGGCTGCGCGGCGCGCTGGTACTCTCGCTCGGCGCCCTGGGCGGGGCGGCAGGGTCCGCCTGGGCACTGGCCACGGACGCGCTCACACGCGATCAGGTGTCGCTCTCCTCGCGCACGACCGCAGGGCACGCGTTCGGCCTGGTGCTGGTACTGCTGCTGCTGGTCCTCACTGTCGCCGGGTTCGCCGCTGCGTTTGCGATGGATCGCGTCGAGCTCGAGAAATCCACACGCCGTCGCGTGGCGATCGTTCTGCTCGCACTGCTCGCATGTGTGCCGCTCGCCGGTATCGCAGCAATGGCGGCCTCCTCTCGCGGGCTGACCGGCGAGGTGTCGCACATCTGGAGCACGCTGACCAACACCAAGGGGGGCGCAGGCGACAACGCCAGCCGCCTGGTCCAGGTCTCTAACAGCCGCGCCCGCTACTGGAGCGAGGGCGTCAAAGTGGGCGAGCACTCATTGTGGACGGGCGTCGGCGCGGTCGGCTACGGTATCGCTCGCCTGCGCTACACCTCCGACAAGCTCCTGGCCCAGCACGCCCATAGCTACGTGATCGAGACGTTCGCCGACTTCGGCCTGATCGGGCTCGCGCTGAGCGCCGCCCTGCTCGCGGCCTGGTCGGTCGCGGCAGCCCGGGCGGTCGGCCTGCGCAATCGGCTCCGTAGCGGAGACTCTGCTCTCACCGAGGATCAGGCGGCCGAGCGAATCGGCCTCCTGACACTGCTCGTAGTCGTGGTCACGTTTGGCCTGCATTCAGCGATCGATTGGACCTGGTTCGTGCCCGGCGTCGCGCTGCCCGCCCTGATCTGTGCGGGGTGGCTGGCCGGGCGCGGGCCGCTCGCGCACCCCACCGGACTGGCCGTTCCGAGACCGAGCCTCGTCTCTGAACGGGGCGCCGCCGCGGCGCTGCTGGCGGCGGTCGCGCTCGTCTGCGCCTGGACGATCTGGCAGCCGCTGCGCTCGGCCAACGCCGCCGACGCCTCGGTGGCCGCGCTGGCCAAGGGCAACGCCAAGGCGGCGCTGGCCGACGCGCGCTCAGCGGCCGCCCGTAACCCGGTCGACGTCGAGCCGTTGTGGGACCTGTCGGCGATCTACGGCGCGATCGGCCGCCCGGGAGCGGCGCACGCAGAGCTGACTCGCGCCGTCCGGCTGCAGCCCGCCAATCCCGCGACATGGCTGCAACTCGGGGAGTACGATCTCCAACTCGGTCGGCGGCAAGAGGCGATCGCCGTGCTGCAGGCCGCGCTGTATCTGAATCCGTACTCGCCGGAGGCGCAGAGTGCGGCCGCTCAGGCGAGCGCCCCAGTGCCGGTGCCGAGCGTGCCCGCTCGCGCGCGCCGGCACGCCCGATGAACCCAGCGCGGCACCGAGACGCTCGAGGTACACGGCCCGTACCCGACCGCGGCACCCAACGCGCGTAGTCGTGTCGAGCAGGACCCTCACCGCTCGCCCCGCGCGAGCAGCATCCGCCGCCACCCGGGCACGCCGCCGACGCCGCGGACGACGACCCCCCCGAATCCGAACTCGTCCAGCAGCTCGGCCAGCGAGCGCCGCGTATAGAGGTGCAGATGGTCCCCGAGCGGCTCGCTGTAGCGCTCGATCCCCCGCAGCGCCAGCGCCAGGCGCGGGTGATCCGGGGTGGTCAGGAGCAGCCGCCCCCGCGGCGCCAGCACCCGCCTGACTTCTGACAGCCACCGCGCCGTGTCGCTGACATGCTCGATCACCTCGCTCGCCCAGACCACGTCGAGGGACGAATCCTCGAGCGGCAGGTCGCCGTCGAGCGGAGCGAGACGGAAGTCGAGTCCGGGATGCTCCGCGCGCGCCCGCTGCAGCGCCGCCTCGGCGACATCGATGCCGATCACCGACGCGCACCTCGCGGCGAGGATCGCGGTGAACGCCCCCGCGCCGCAGCCGAGGTCGAGCACGCGATCGCCGGCGCGCACCTCCGCGCCGAGAAAGTCCCTGCGCAGACGCAGGTCGGGCACGCTCAGCTCGGCCGGCAGGCGCCCCCACAGGTCCTCGTAGTAATCCCGCACAGCGTGACCGTATCCGCCCGACCGATCAGCCGGATCGGCCGGTTGAAGAGTCAGCTC
>JADGPO010000126.1 GCA_017882405.1 Solirubrobacteraceae bacterium
CCGCCGCTCGGAACAGTTCCACGGGGCCCACGTCCAACCTGTGGCCGTTCCTGCTCGCGCTGGCGGCGATCGGCGTCGCGGTTCTCGCCGCCTGGTGGCTGGCGGGACGCGTCCTGCGGCCGCTGCGGGCGATCACGACGACGGCCCAGGAGATCTCGGCGACCAATCTGGGCCGCCGGCTCAGCCTGGACGGACCCGACGACGAGCTCACCGAACTCGGTCGCACTCTGGACAACCTGTTCGCACGGCTGCAGGCGTCGTTTGATTCCCAGCGTCAGTTCGTCGCCAACGCCTCCCATGAGCTGCGCACGCCGCTCGCCGGCCAGCGAACGCTGCTCCAGGTGGCGCTCGCCGACCCAGACGCGGACACCCACGCCCTGCGCTCGACCTGTGAGGAAGCCCTGCAGCTATCCAGTCAGCAGGAACGGCTGATCGACGCGCTGCTGACGCTCGCTACCAGCGAGCGCGGCGTCGAATCCTGGCAGCCGTTCGACCTCGCTCAGCTCACGCAGGGCATCGTCGACGGGCTCCAGCATGACGGCGTCCAGATCCACGCCAAGCTCGAGAGCGCGGCCGCAACCGGTGACCCGGACCTCGTCGGCAGCATGATCGCGAACCTGCTCGACAACGCGATCCGCCACAACATCGCCGGCGGCACGGTCGAGATCTCGACCATTGCCACAGCTGAGGGTGCTCGGCTGTCGGTCAGCAACACCGGCACCGTCGTCCCCCCCGCCGAGGTGGACCGCCTGTTCAAACCCTTTCAGCGGCTCGGTGATCAGCGGGTCGGCCCCGCGGACGGCCACGGGCTCGGTCTCGCGATCGTGAAGGCGATCGCCACCGCCCACGACGCCACTCTGACTGCTCGCCCGGGGCGGCAGGGCGGTCTCGATGTCGGGGTCACGTTCCGCCCCAACGTGTAGGCGCCTTCCTAAGCGCGAGCGGCCTTCAGCGTGGCGGCGACCGCCAGCACGTCGGCTCGCTCGTTGAGCGCGTGGCCGATGTGCCCCTTGACCCAGTGCCAGCGAACCTGCTCGTGGCCGGACGTCGCCGCCTCGAGCTGGACCCAGATCTCCTTGTTCTTGACCGGGTCGCCGGCAGCGGTCTTCCAGCCCTTGCGCTTCCAGCCGGCCATCCACGAGGTCATGCCGTCGTGCAGGTAACGCGAGTCGGTCACGATGCAGGCCCGTGACCCGGACGGCAGCGCGCGCAAGCCCTCCAGAGCGGCCGTCATCTCCATCACGTTGTTCGTCGTGTGGGCAAGGCCACCGCTGTGCTCCTCGACGACCCCATCCTCCCAGCAGAGCAGCGCCGCCCATCCGCCGGGGCCGGGATTGCGCTGGCAGGCGCCATCAGTCCAAACCAGCACCTCGCCCGAGGCGGCCTCCGGAAGATGGCCCGGCAGTGACTTGGAGCGTCGACGCCGGCTAGAGGCCATGCGACGGGATTCAAGCAATCCCGCAACCCGGAGCGCCGCGTGTGAGATCCGGCGCGCGCCGATTCTCGGGGAGAAGGCGCTGGCTAGTGCCCCTTTGCGGCCGGCTTGACCGTGATCGTCCGCGTGATCCGAGCGGTGTGCCCGCGACCGTCGCTCAGCGTGATCACCAGCTGGAGGGCCATCGAGTGATGGCTCCGAAGCTGGCGGGCGATCGAGGCGCCCAGCGGAACCGGAACCTTCGACGAACCGCCGGGCGTCAGTGAGAATCCCCGCTGCCCGAGCTGCTTGGCCTTGGCGTGGCGACGCGAGCCGGCGGGCTTGGTTGAAATCTTGACCTGGCCGCTGAGCGGCACCCGGCTCGCGTTGTGCAGCACCAGTGAGAGCATGCCCGCGCCGGTGACCGCCAGCGACCCCCCGGTGCCCGAGATGCTGACACCGGGATTGCCGGGATTCAGGGTCGGGGCGGCGGGCTGAGCCGCCGAAAGGGGCGACCCCGCCGAGAGGGGCGACCCCGTCGGGTAGGTGGGGCTGGAGGAGGGAGCGGCGCTCGCCGGGCCGGGATAGGCGGCGGGGGGCGAGTACGGCGCGAAGCTCGCCGAAAGGGCCGTCGGTCCGGTCGGATACACGCGGCAGGTCGCCGTGCCCGTACACGCCCCGCTCCACCCAGTGAAGACGAAGCCCGGGTTGGCGTTGCCGACCAGTGTCACGGCAGATCCAGACGGGAAGTAGCCCACGCAGCTCGATCCGCAGTTGATCTGGTTGCTGTAGTCGGTCACCGTGCCCGACCCAGGCGCGGTGTTGGTCACGGTGAATTGGACACCTGACGACTCGAAGTCGGCAGTCACGCTGCTGAGCTGGCTGACGGTGATCTGGCAGGTTCCGACCCCCGAGCATCCGCCTCCGGACCAGCCGGCGAACTGCGACCCTGATGCGGGGGTAGCCGTCAGGGAGACCGTCTCCCCGGTGTTGTAGCTCGCCGTACAGCTCGCACCACAGTCGATCCGGTCTGGGGTCGCGCGCCTATACGACTTGACGAATACTCGTCTACTCGGCTAATCTCCTAGCCGTGCTATACGCAGTCCCACGCATATCTCAACCGCTCAAGGCACAGCTTCGCGACCTCGACGAGCTCCGCGCCAAGCTCGGTGACGCCACGTCAGTGTCTGGACCGTGGCTCGGCCAGTTACGTCGGCAGGTCCGCGCGAGCTCGGTCGAGAGTTCGGTATCTATCGAGGGGTTCGTCGTTGCGCCCGGCGAGGCGCCAGCGTTGGTCGCCGGCGAGGAGCCACCTGGGCTAGGGGACCAGAACCAGACGGCGATCGCTTCGTACGCGCGTGCGATGGACCACGTCGGGGTGATGGCGATAGACCCCCACTTCCGCTGGCTCGACCGCGTGATTCTCGACCTTCACTTCGATGCATGCTTGTTCCAGCGCGACAAGCTCCC
>JADGPO010000127.1 GCA_017882405.1 Solirubrobacteraceae bacterium
AGATCACCTTCTTCGCGTGGATCGCCGTGACGGCGCTCCACGTCCTCGGACACCTGCCCGAGATCGTGCGCCTGACGAGCACCGGGCGGACGTCACGCCGCGCCGCCTCGGCCCCGCGCGTCCCCGGTGGCCGGGGACGCAACGGCGCGCTGGCGGGGGCGCTGCTGGCCGGACTGGTGCTCGCCGTGGCGCTGCTGGGCCAGTTCTCGCCCTGGACTCATTGAGCGCGGTCGCGCGCCGGCCGGGCGCTGGCCTTGAGGCGCAGCGCCAGCGTCGGGCAGGCGCTCACGGCGCGCCGCGCGAGTCCCTCCAGCGAGGGCGGCAGCTCTCCGTCGGCGATCGCCGGGTAGCCCCATTCGTCGAGCTCGACGACCTCGGGCAGCAGCTCGGCGCACAGGCCGTGCGCCTCGCAGGCGATCGGATCGACGAGCAGGCGCATCCTGATCAGGCGGTCGCGCTCAGATGGCCGGGGAAGGTCAACACGGGACTGCGCTCGCAGGCGTCGCACGGGCCGTGGCGCATGTGGTCGAGGAACTCGGGGGTGAAGACCCGCAGGGCGCTGGCGGCGAAGGCCGCCACGCCGTCCGGGTGCGCGCACGCTCCCCGACCGGTGGCCAGCCGACTCCACCGCTGCAGCTTCACCAGGGCATCCGGGCCGGCCGATCCGGCGCAGACATCGGCCAGCTCGTCAGCGATCGCCGCCAGGCCGTTGACACACGGGCCGCATTGCCCGGCGCTCTGGTCGGCCAGCCAGCCCGTCACCCGGGCGGTCTCGGCCACGGGGCAGGCAGATTGCGGCAGCGCCACCACGATCCCCGCGCCCAGGCGGGCTCCCAGCTCGCCGAGCTCCTGGCGTGCCAGCCTCGCCCGGGGCGCCTCGGTGGCATCGATCCAGGCGCCGGCGTAACCCCCCAGCAGGAACGCCCGCGCGGGCTCGGACACGTCCCCGGCCGCGGCGAGCAGCGATCCGAGGCTCGAGCCGAGCGCGATCTCGTAGACCCCCGGCCGGCGAACGGCCCCGGTCAGCGTGATCAGTGCGCTGCCGGGATCCTCGGCGGTGCCCAGCCGCTGAAACCAGTCTCCGCCGTGACGAGCGATCAGCGCCACGTGGGCCAGCGTCTCGACGTTGGCCACCAGGGTCGGGCGGCCGTCGATCCCGCGCTCGGTCACGCGCGGCGGCACCGCGGTGGGCTTGGCGATGCCCTCGTTGCACCAGCGCACCAGCGCGCTCTCCTGGCCGCTGACGTAGCCGCTGGGCGCCCAGACGACCTCCGGGAGCGCGCGGGCGCGGCGCAGCTCGGGGCGCTGGGTCAGCGCCCACTGGACGGTCTCCCCGGCGCGAACGTGAAGCTCGTCGACGGCGAACAGGATCTCGTCGGCCTTGATCGCCCGCGCCACCGCGAGCGCGCCGTCGATGACCAGATGCGGCAGCGAGGACAGCAGCAGGCGATCCTTGGCGCTCATCGGCTCGCCCTCGCAGCCGTTGACCAGCAGAACGGGCGCACCGCGAGCCTGCCGGACCGCCTGCATCTTGGTGAGCATCGGGAACGAGCCCCCGCCCCGCCCGCGCAGCCCCGAGCGCTTGATCTGGGACAGCAGCTCCTCGGCGCGCGGATCGGCCGGCGGCTCGCCGTGTACCTGGAGGTGGCGCTCGTAGGGCATCGGGGCGGCGGTGACGCCCTTGAGCAGCCGTGGCAGCGTCATGTCCGCCCGCCCGGTGACAGGAGCTTCGCGGGGGTGCCGGCGCGCCGGGCCCAGTGGGGGCCCAACGGGCCCCGCGGCAGCCACACCGCCACGCCCAGCGCCAGTCCCGCCAGCGCGCCCAGTCCGGCCAGCCGCCAGCGCACGTGCTCGGGCCAGCCCAGCCCGGCGCGGACGATCACGGCGACCACCACGGCCGCCCCGCAGCCGGCGTAGACGGCCGTCATCCAGCCCTGGCGCACGTCGCTCCCGGTGCCGAGCCCGTGCAGGATCGCGATCGGCCATGCCGCATAGGCGAGCCAGTGCACCGCCCGCCAGGCCCGGTGGCCCAGCCGGACCCGGAGCCCGCTGGTGAGGGCCACGGCCAGCAGGAGGTCGAAGGCCGTCGTGCCCAGGCCGAGCCACAGCGGCCGATAGGTACCCGTGAACGGTATGACGGCATTCACCAACGAGATCGGCGCGAAGCTGTCCAGCACAGCGGTGACGATGTGCAATGCCAGGAAGGCGACGGCCAGCAGCGAGCTAGAGCGGTGGAGGCCGTCGATCGCGAACCGCGGCCAGCGCCGGGTGCTGACGCGACCGATCGCGGCGATCCCGACGACCAGCGCCAACGTCAGCAGGACCAGCGCCACCGCGCCGCTGGCGCGCGTGAGATACCAGTAGGTCTTCATTGCGGCCAGCCGCCCACGACCTTCACCTCGCCGTCGATCGCCGTGAGCCGCGCCGGCAGCTCGCGCTCGGACAGCCACACCGGGGCGTCAGCGCCCAGAACGAGGGCCGCGGTGGAGGCGATGTTGGCCTCGGCACAGGTGGCGGCGGCCACGCTGGCGGTGCGCCACACGGGAGCGACGGGCAGTCCGGTCCGCGGATCGAGCACGTGATGGAGGGCGCGGCCGTCGTGGCGCCAGCGCCGGGGCACGAGGCTGGAGGTGGCCAGGCCGCCGGACGCGATCGCGATCGTCTGTCCCTCGGCGGAGGGGGAGCTGCGGTGATCGTCGGTCACGTGCACCGACCAGCCGCCACGGGGAGCCGGTCCGCTGGTCCCGATGTCGCCGCCCAGCGAGAGCAGCGCGCCGGCGCCGCCGGCCAGATGGGCGGCGCGTGCCCCACGATCGGCGGTCAGCGCCTTGGCGGTCGCCCCGAGGTCCAGCTGCACCCCGGCGGGCACGCGGACGGCCGGGGGCGCGTCGGCGAGCTCGATCGAGTGCCACAGCGTGCGCCGCTCCGGCGGCGCCTGGGCACCGGCGTCGAGCGGCTCGTTCGCGGCGACCCGGGCGAGCCGCTGCCAGTCGCGGTCATAGCCCAGCTTCACCAGGCGGTCTCCCAGGGTGGGGTCAACGGCGCCGTCGGTGATCGCGGCGGCTCGGATCGCCAGGCGCAGCGCCTCCAGCAGCCGATCGGAGACGGGCACCCACTGCCCGCCGGCTCGGTTCACCCGCGAGAGCTCGGACTCGTCGCGAAACCGGCTGGCCGCGGCATCGATCCCGTCGATCTCCCGCTGAGCTGCCGATCTCGCTGCCGATCCGGATCCGCCGACGGTGCACAGCACGGCGGTCGTGCCGAGCGCCGGCCACGTCTGCACGCTGACGGCCTCGGCTTCGACGCGGTCAGCGACCGGCGTCATGACCCGCCCGAAACGACCGGAGCGGGAGCGGGAGCGGGAGCGGGGGCGGCCTGGGGCGGCGCTGCCGGGGGGCTGACAGATTGGGTCGTGGTGGGCGCCGCCGGGGCGGGCGCCGGGGCGGACGTGGTGGTCGACGAGGAGGCCGCAGCGGACGCCGCGTGGCGCCGATGTGGCCGCGGCGGTCGGTGGGTTCGGTGGCCTGCCGGGCGGCCTGCCGCCCGCCGAGCGCTCCGATGCGAGCGAGAGCTCGTCGAGCTCGAGACCGACGCTGGGGCCGTGGCCCTGGGATGCCCGGGGAACGCACGTGCGGCGGCGTTGGCCAGGAACACCGTCAGCGCCACCGTGGCGGTCGCCAGACTGCGGTTGAGCCAGCGCAGGCGGCGCAGCGAGGCGTCTCGACGGTTCGAACCGGGATCGGGATGTCCTGTCATGACGATGACGCTGCCGGGACTTCCTAAAGACGCATTTACCTGAAGGTGAGAACTCTCCTTTCTCGGATTTGCAGGTCGATTGCCCTCGTATGATCCGTGCGTGGCTCACATCGTCCTGATCGAGGACGAGCCCGGCATCGTCGACTTCGTCAAGCGCGGATTGACCGCCGGCGGCTTTCAGGTGGAGGCAGCGCTCGACGGCGACAGCGGCCTGGCGCTGGCGCTCGGAGAGCGCGTGTCGCTGGTCGTCCTCGACCTCATGCTCCCGGGCCGCAGCGGTACCGAGATCCTCCGCGAGCTCGCCGACCTGCGGCCGGGGCTGCCGGTGATCGTGCTGACCGCGCGGGGTGAGGTCGAGGATCGCGTCAACGGCCTGCAGGCCGGCGCGGTGGACTACCTGGTCAAGCCGTTCGCGCTGGCCGAGTTGGACGCGCGGATCCGCGCCCAGCTGCGTGCCGCGCGCCAGACGCCCGCGACGATCCTGCGCCGGGCCGGGCTGACCCTTGATCTGCTCTCGCGCCGGGTGACACACGACGGTCATCCGGTCCGGCTGACGACCACCGAGTTCGACCTGCTGGCGTACTTCATGCACAACCCCGGCCAGGTGCTCAGCCGCCAGCAGATCCTGCGCGCCGTGTGGGGCTACGACCACGATCCGGCCACCAACAACGTCGACGTGTACGTGGGCTACCTTCGCCGCAAGCTGACCGGGCCGGACCGCGGGCCGGTGCGGATCACCACGCTGCGCTCGCGCGGCTACCGGTTCGAGGATCCCGCTTGATCGCCCGCTCCAGCCTGCGCTGGCGCCTGGTGGCCTGGGTCACCGGCGCGATGCTCGTCGTCTTGGCGATCGTGTTCGTCGTCGTCTACGCGCAGACCGGCAGCCAGCTGCGCTCGCGGGTCGACGAGGACGTCGCCGGGGACGTCCACCAGCTCTCAGACGCCGTCCGCGCCCTGCACGCCTCCTCCTCGTCGCAGCTTCCGAGCCGCCTGCGCAGCTACGTGCGTGCCGAGCCGTACACCGGCAACTCCTCGCTGCTGTTCGCCGTCCTCCCCGGCCATGCGACCGTCAGCAACCACCCGGAGGTGTTCGGCGCCGACCGGCCCGACGACGGCGAGAGCGCCGATGAGCAGCAGCACGAGAACGTCCGTGGGCGACAACTGCTGTCCGGTCCGCCGGGGCGACGCACCGTGGAGGTCCCGGACGTGGGCAAGCTGCGCGTCGACGAGCAGCTCGTCACGGTCGGTGCCGATCGGGTCCGACTCGGGGCCGGCGAGTCGCTGAGCAACGTCACGCGGGCCCAGCGCACCGTGGCCCGCTCGTTTCTGATCGCGGGCGCGGTCGGGCTGGGATTGGTGCTGATCGCCTCCTATCTCGCCGGCGCCGTGGTCTCGTTGCCGCTGCGCCGGATGGCCAGGGTCGCCGCCCGGGTCGACGACGGCGACCTGCACCCCCGGATGGTCTCCCCGGCATCGGCGAGCCGCGAGATCCGCGTGCTCGCCGACTCCTTCAACCACATGCTCGATCGCCTGGCGGCGGCGTTCGCGCACCAGCGCCAGTTCGTCGCCGACGCCTCCCACGAGCTGCGCACACCGCTGACGGTGATCGGCGGCCAGCTCGAGGTGCTCGCCGCGGAGCGCAAGCCCTCGCACGAGGAGATCCAGCGCGTGCAGCGCCTGGTCAGCGCCGAGATCGCGCGCACCTCTCGCCTGGTCGACGACATGCTCCTGCTGGCCGGATCCGAGCACCGCGACTTCCTGCGCCTGCGGACGGTCGAGCTGCGGCAGTTCCTGGAGGACCTGTGGTCCACGACCACCGCCGGTCACGATCGGCGCTTCGAGCTGGGGCGGATCCCCGACGGGACTCTGGAGTGCGATCCGGACCGCCTGGCGCAGGCGCTGCGCAACCTGATCGACAATGCGCTGTCGCACACCGAGGCGCGAACGGGGAGCGTCTCGCTGGACACGAGCGTCCTTCCCGACGGCGCCGTCCGCTTCACGGTCTCAGACGACGGGCCCGGGATCCCCGAGGAGCAGCGCGAGCGGATCTTCGATCGCTTTCACCGCACCGATGAGGCCCGCGGTCGGGTCGCCGGCGGGGCGGGTCTCGGCCTGGCCATCGTCCAGGCGATCGCCGAGGCCCACGGCGGGAGCGTGCGCTCGGTCGCGCCGACGGTCAAGGGCGCGTGCTTCGAGCTGGAGCTGCCCGGCCCGCTGCGCACGACCCGCGGCCGGCGGGCCGAGCGACCTGCGGGGCGCGTCCAGCTGTGAGCGACCGGCGGTTGACTATCCGCCGCTTCGTGCCTCGGTGCGCCATTGGCGACGTTTGGTCTCGTATTCGGGGGGCAGCGCTCCCTGTAGCGCCTCAGCTGCATCGAGCGCGCTCAGCGCCGAGCTGTAGTCGCCCCACCGAGCGTCGCAGTCGGCAAGCATTAGCGCGAGCTCGAGCGCATCCTCATACTCGGCGTCCGAGATAGGTGCTCCTGGCACGGCAACGCGATCCTCGAGCGGTTGCGCGGCGAGCGGTGCGGGTCGGGCGGTAGCGAGGTAGGGAGCCAGGTAGCGCCCTGCGATCTTGCCCGGCGGCCACCACAGCGCCTGGCCGGCCGCCCAGGACGTGCCGTGTCCCTTGCGGTGTGAGGGCTGTGCTTCGATCGCGACGGTCGCTTCGCGGGTCAGGCGCTGCGGCTCGGCGCGCAGATATAGCGGTGCGCCCCCGGTGATAAGCAGGCCGCGTAGCACCGGGTTGAATGGCGTCGCAGTGACAGAGGCGCCGGCGTCGATCGCGATCAGCTCCGCGATCGCATCGGCCTGTTGTGCGGCCAGGCCGCCCTGCTTGAGCGGGAACGAGGTGACATCGCCGGCGGCGTAAACGTTGGTTAGACCGACCACCCGGCCGTGCGCATCGATGGGGATGAACCCGTGCCGATCTTGGGGGAGCCCAGGCAAACCCGGTCCCTCCAACAGCGGCAGGCTGATCACTCTCTCGGCAGGGATCGACGCGCCACCTACCAGGACGAGGCTCCGGTCGCGAATAAAGGCCGGCAGTGAGGATGTGCGCAGCCTGATGCCGCGTGCGTCGAGCATCGGGGCGAGCGCCCGGGCGGCTGCGGGCCCGAACAGCTCCAGCGGTTCGTCCTCAGGCGTCACGAGCCACACCTTGACCGCATCTGCGCCGTGCTGTCTCAGATGCGCTGCGGTCATCAGCGCCAACTCATAGATCGGCAGCGGCCAGATCCGCTGAGACGGCAAGGTCAACGCCACCGAACGGGCGCGGCCGTCCACGAGCTCCTCGAGCAGCTCGCGAAGCGCGGGAACGTCCGGTCGGCCTCGGAACGTCAGCGCACCAGGCAGCGCGTCGCGCTGGATGGCCCCAATCGCGAGCACAAGCGCATCGAAGGGCAGGCGCGTGCCCGAGCCGGTCACCGCTACGTGTTCGTCGGCATCGACCTGGGCCAGCGAATCCCAAATCAGCTCACCGCCCTGATCGCCAACTATCTCAGCGAGCCCGTAGACGCGTGCCTCGCCGCGCTCGAACGCCTCCGCGACCGTGACCGGCCGGTAGAGAAACTCATGCTGCAGTGAGAGGAGCTTGACTTCGACGCGTCGACCGGCAAGGGCCCTGAGGGCGAGGAGCGTCTCGAGCGCGGCGACACCACCACCGGCGATCACGACACGCAAACGATCGCGTTCGTGTGACTTCATCACAGCTGAGCGTGATGCCACGGGCGCGAGTAGCCATCCGCAATCTCCCCCCGGCGCTGGCGTGAAAAGCCCTGGCGTCCATACTTGAGCGAGCATGTCCGCAGCCGAGTTTGGTCTGGCCCTGTCGGTGTTCCTGGCCTGCGCCGTCGAGGCGGTGGAAGCGCTGACGATCGTGCTCGCGGTGGGCACTGTCCGCAGCTGGCGCTCGTCGCTGTACGGCGTCGGCGCGGCGGCGCTCGTCCTGGCTGCGCTGATCGCCGCGCTGGGCCCGGCGCTGGGCTCGGTGCCGATCGGGGCGCTGCGGGTCGTCGTCGGCGGGCTGCTGCTCGTGTTCGGCCTGCAATGGCTGCGCAAGGCGATCCTGCGCGCCGCGGGTCTGAAAGCCACCCACGACGAGCTGGGGACGTTCGCGGAGGAGGCCGAGCGTGCCCGCCACGCGAGCGCGGGCACCGGCATGCGCGCATCCCTGGACGGTTACGCGTTCACCGTCTCTCTCAAGGCGGTGCTGCTCGAGGGGCTCGAGGTGGTGTTCATCGTGCTCACGTTCGGTGCCAACCAGCATCGGGTGGGCCTGGCGGCGGTGGCGGCGGCCGTGGCCGTAGTGCTCGTCGTCGCCGTGGGGTTCGCGGTCAGAGCGCCCCTGGCCCGCGTTCCTGAGAACGCGATGAAGTTCGTCGTCGGGATCATGCTGACGTCGTTCGGGGCGTTCTGGAGCGCCGAGGGAGCGGGGGCCAGCTGGCCGGGCGGCGACGCGTCGCTGCCGGTGATCATCGCCGGGCTGGCGCTGGCCTCGCTGGCGATGGTGGCGGCGCTGCGGCGACCGGTGGTGGCGAGATGACGCCGCTGGAGGCGATCTGGGACTTCGTCGTCGGCGATGACTGGCGCACCGCCGCCGGGGTGGTGGTGGCGATCGGCGCCACGGCGGTGCTGGAGGCGGCCGGCGTGGACGCCTGGTGGCTGGTTCCCATCGCCGTGCTGGCGCTGCTCGTGCGCTCGCTCCTGGCCGCCCGCCAGGGGTAGCCTCACCCAGGTGGCCACCCTGTATCGCTGCAGCACGCCCACCGACTGGCTGTGTCCGTGCGGGCGGATCGCGCGGGCGCTCAAGCGCGACGGGATCGCCTACGAGTCGGTGGTCGTGCCCCAGCGCCGCTCACGGCGCCCCGAGGTGGAGGCGCTGTCGGGCCAGCGCCGCGTGCCCGTGCTGATCCTGGAGGGCGAGGTGATCTGCGACTCGCGGCGGATCGTCGAGCACCTCGAGCTAGGCCGCGGCGACTGATCGGACCAGTGCGGCCACCGTCTCGGCGTTCACCGGGCGGGCCACGCCGCGCTCGGTGACGAGGGCGGTCACGAGCCCCGCCGGGGTGACGTCGAAGGCGGGATTGCGCACGGGGGTCTGCGGACTGACGCCGGTCAGTCCCCGCACCTCGTCGCCATCGCGCTGCTCGATCTCGATCGCCTGACCGTCGGGGCAACTCGGGTCGATCGTCGAGCACGGCCCGACGACCACGAACGGGATCCCGGCGGCCGCCGCGGCCAGCGCGTGGGCGTAGGTGCCGACCTTGTTGGCGACGTCGCCGTTGGCGGCCACGCGGTCGCAGCCGACGATGACCGCATCGATCGCGCCGGCGGCGATCAGGCCGGCCCCCGCGCCGTCGACGATCAGCTCGTGCGCAATGCCCAGGCGCTGAAGCTCCCACACGGTGAGACGGGCGCCTTGGAGCAGCGGGCGGGTCTCGCAGGCGAGCACTCGCTCCAGCCCGCCGCGATCGAACAGTTCGGCGACGGCGGCCAGGGCGGTGCCGCGGCCGGGCGCGGCCAGGGCGCCGGTGTTGCAGTGGGTGAGGACGCGACGCCTGCCGGCCAGCAGATCGGCGCCGTGGCGGGCCATGGCATCGCTGGCGGCCGCCTCCTCGGCGTGGATCGCCCGGGCCTCCTCGAGCGCCGATCCGCCTGCGAGGACAGCAGTGCGGACGCGCTGCACGGCGTAGGCCAGGTTGGCGGCCGTCGGGCGCGCGGCGACGAGCGTCGCGCAGGCCGCGTCGAGTTCAGCCGCCGACATGGCCACACCGTAGGCTGCGGCCACTCCGATCAGCGGCGCTCCTCGGATGCTCAGCCGCCGGATCGCCGCCGCCACCTCATCGGCGTCGCGCAGCTCCAGCCACTCCTCGTGCCACGGCAGGCGCGTCTGGTCCAGCGCCCACAGCGCTCCCGCCTTGTAGCGCAGCGCCTCGATGCGCTCGCTGGTCGCCACGGGTCTTACGATGGCGGGGACGCCAGGGTCCCCGCCACCGAAACCAATCTCCTAAAGCCGGTTCTCGATCGACATCGGCGCTGAGCCTTGGACCGCGGACGGCTGCGGCTCCTGCGCCGGCTCGGCGGGCTCCATGCCCAGCGTCTCGGCGAGCTCGCCGGACTGGTACATCTCGCTGACGATGTCGCACCCGCCGACCAGCTCGCCGTCGACGAACAGCTGCGGGATCGTCGGCCACTTGGAGATCGCCGACAGCTCCTGGCGGATCCGGGGATCGGGAAGGATGTCGACGGCGGCGAAGCGCGTGCCCAGCGACTGCAGGATCGCCACCGTGCGCGCCGAGAAGCCGCAGGCCGGCGCTTCCGGATTGCCCTTCATGAACAGGATCACGGGGTTCTCCGAGATCGCCTCCTGGATCGCCTCGCGCATCGGGTTGGTGGTTTCGTCGCTCATCGGGTCTCCTCGGTTTCCGAAGTCTTGGTCTGGATCGACAGGGCATGGATGCGGTCGCCCAGCTCGGCGCCGAACACGTCGTAGACGAGCCGGTGCTGGGCGATGCGAGAGATCCCCGAGAACGCCGCAGCGCTCACCACGGCGTTGAAATGGTGGCCGTCTCCGGTCACACTGGCCACGGCGCCCGGGATCCCTGTCTCGATCCGCTCCTTGAGCTCCTCTGGAGTTGCAGGCACGTCGTAAAGCGTAGCGAGGGCCCGTGGCTATACTTCGTGAAGCATGATCACCCTGACCGACAAAGGTGCCGAGAAGGTCCGTGACTTCCTCTCCACCCAGAGCGCGGTAGCCGACACCGCCGGCCTACGGGTCGGGGTACGCGGCGGCGGTTGCTCCGGGTTTCAGTACGCGCTGGCGTTCGACGAGCAACGCGACGGCGACACCGTATTCGAGGACAAGGGGATCCGCCTGCTGGTCGACAATCCGAGCCTTCCGTACGTGCGGGGCTCCGTGATCGACTTCGTCGACGGTCTCCAGGGCGCGGGCTTCAAGGTCGAAAATCCCAACGTGATCGCCGCCTGTGGCTGCGGCTCCTCTTTCCGCGTCGCGGAAGAGGAAGAAGTCTCCGCGGTCTGACGAACCCTCACGTAG
>JADGPO010000128.1 GCA_017882405.1 Solirubrobacteraceae bacterium
CGCCCGCACATCACGTAGTAGCCGGCGCCATAGGCCTTGCGGAGCACGACGGTGATCTTCGGGACGGTTGCGTTCGCGGTCGCGTAGAGCATCTTCGCCCCGTGGCGGATGATGCCCGCCTGCTCGACCTTGGTGCCGACCATGAAGCCCGGCACGTCCATCAGGTACACCAGCGGGATGCCGAAGGCGTTGCACAGGTTGACGAAGCGCGCCGCCTTGTCGGCCGAGTCGTTGTCGAGGATCCCGCCCAGCTGCTTGGGCTGGTTGGCGACGATGCCGCACGGCCGCCCGCCGAAGCGCGCGAAGCAGGTGATGATCGTCTTGGCGAACTGCGGCTTGACGTCGAACCACTCGCCGTCGTCGACGATCCGCCCGATCACCTCGTACATGTCGTAGGGCTTGCGGTTGGATTCCGGCAGCACGTCGAGCAGCTCCTCGTCGGCGCGCAGCGCGGGATCGGCGCACTCCAGTACCGGCGGAGACTGCTCGCAGTGCTGCGGGAAGAAGCTCAGGTAACGCTTGATCGCCTCGATGCACTCGGGGTCGTCGGCCACCTCCAGGTCACCCACGCCGGACTTGCGGCAGTGCACCCGCGAGCCCCCCAGCTCCTCCTGGGTCACATCCTCGCCGACGGCGGCGCGCACCAGGTGCGGACCGGCCAGCGCCATCGACCCCCGGCCGCGCACCATCGGCACGAAGTCGGCCAAACCCGGGATGTAGGCGGTCCCGGCTGCGCACGGGCCCATCAGCGCCGCCACCTGGGGGATCACGCCCGAGTTGATCACCTCCTCGCGGAACAGGTGACCGCTGCCGGCGAACAGCGAGCCGACCGCCTCCTGGATGCGCGCGCCGGCGGAGTCCAACAGCCACACCAGCGGAATCCGTTTCGACAGGGCCAGCTCACGCAGCCGGGTCACCTTGAGCTCGCCGGTCATCCCCATCGATCCCGCCATCACGGTGAAGTCATAGGCGGCAACGGCGGTCAGGCGGCCGTTGACCTTTCCATAGCCGGTGATCACCCCGTCGGCGGGAGCATCTGTGCCGTCCATGGCCCGCTGCGAGAAGTGCGGGCGGCCGTGGAGGCCCAGCTCGACGAACGTGCCCTCGTCGATCAGCAGCGCCAGGCGCTCGCGCGCGGTGAGCTTGTCGGCCGCGTGCTGAGCATCGATCTTCGCCTGCCCGCCGCCTGGCATCAGCGACTCCCGGCGGGCCCGCAGGTCCTCGGCGAGCGGGCGGAGCAGGCTGGTGGGCGGGGAGTCGGTGGCCATCGCGTTGTGCAGAAAGTGAGACGCGCTACTTCTCACTCTGTCATGGGGCGCCCGGGTCCGTCAACCGCCCGGGCGCTCGGATTTGAGTTGAATCCGCACCAGCGGTAGGCTTGTCGACAGCGAGTGCGCGGCGGTTCTCGACGAAACGCGCCGTACTTGCTCAGCACGAGCCGGTGCTCCAACCAGCCCATTGGGCGAGGATGCCCGGGGACCCCCAAAAGGCATTGGAGCACAATCAGATGTCGGAGACGTCGAGCCGCCCGTTCTGGGCGGAGACCCTAGCCCCGTATGCGCGCCCCCAGCTGGGACGCAGTCTCGTGGACATCGCCACCTCGGTGGTGCCCTACCTCGCCCTGTCGGTGCTGATCTACAACCTGATCGGTGTGTCGGTGTTCCTCGCCCTGGCGCTCGCCATCCCCACGGCCGGCTTCCTCGTGCGCACGTTCGTGGTCTTCCACGACTGCTCGCACGGCTCGCTGCTGCCGTCCAAGCGCGCCAACGCCTACGTGGGCGCCGTGCTCGGCCTGATGGTGCTGGCTCCGTTTCACCGCTGGCGACACGACCACGCCGTGCACCACGCCAGCTCGGGAGACCTCGAGCGACGTGGCGTCGGGGACCTGCCGACGCTGACGGTCGCCGAGTACCGCGCCCGCTCACGGCGCGGCCGGCTCGCCTACCGGGCGTTGCGCAACCCGATCGTCATGTTCGGCGTCGGTCCGATCATCGCGATGGTGATCGGTCCGAGGATCGCCACCCGGGCGCAGCGGCCCCGTATGCGCCACAGCGTGCTCCTCACCGATTTGTCGTTGCTGGCGATCGTCGGGGCGCTGTGCTGGTGGCTCGGAGTGGGCAACTTCCTGATCATCTGGGCCCCCGCCGCGCTGCTCGCCGGCTCGGCCGGGATCTGGCTGTTCTATGTCCAGCATCAGTTCGAGGACGCCTACTGGGAGAGCGCCGAGCAGTGGAGCTATGCCGACGCGGCGCTCCGAGGCAGCTCCTACCTCAGGCTCCCCCGGGTCCTGCAGTTCTTCTCGGCCAACATCGGCCTTCACCACGTTCACCACCTGAACGCCAAGATCCCCAACTACAACCTGCAGCGAGCCCACGACGAGAACGAGATGTTCCACGGCGTACCCGTGCTCTCGCTGTGGGACGGCCTGTGTGCGGTACGGCTGAAGCTGTGGGACGAGGACGGTGGCCGCCTGATCACCTTCGCCCAGGCCCGCGAGCCGGCCGTCTCCCGTGGTCTGGCCGGCGCCGGCGCGGGAGTGGGCGCGGGCTAGCGACCAGGGCCGCTCAGCGGCCCTTCCACTCCGGCTCGCGCTTCTGAAAGAACGCGCGCACGCCCTCCTGGATGTCCTCGGTGGAGAAGGCGATCGTCAGCTGCGAGCGCAGGAAATCGATCGCGTCGGCGTAGGCCATGTCCTGCTGGCGGAACATCGCGTCCTTGCCGAGCTTCATCAGCGCCGGGGACTTGCGCGCCAGCTTGACCGCCCACTCCTGCACCTGAGCGTCAAAGCGCTCGGGCGCGACCACCCGGTTGACGATCCCGATCCGCTCGGCCTCGGCGGCGGAGATCTGCTCGCCCAGCAGCATCAGCTCGGCCGTCTTCTTGCGCCCCACGTTGCGGTAGATGAGCGCCATGATCATGAAGGGGAACAGCCCGACGTTGATCTCCGGGGTGCCGAAGCGGGCCCCCTCCTTGGCGACGATCAGGTCGCAGGCGAGGGCCAGCCCCAGCGCGCCGGCGAGCACGTGGCCGTTGGCGGCGCAGACCGACGGCTTTCCCAGCTCCCCCAGCAGCCGGAACGCGCGCGGGAAGCGCTCGGTGGCGAAGTGCTTGTGCACCAGCGCCACGTCGGCGGCGAAGCCCGACAAATTGCCGCCGCTGGAGAAGACCTTCTCGTGGGTGGAGGTCAGCACCAGGCAACGCGCGTGGGCGTCATCACGGGCGTTCTGCAGCGCGTCGATCAGTTCCTCCAGCAGGTCGTCGGACAGCGCGTTGCGGGTGCCGGGATCGTTGAGGGCGACCGTCGCCACCCCCGTGGCGTCGATCTCGTAGGTGATCTTCTCGTAGGCCATGGCGCGCAAGCCTACGCGGACGGACCGGACGGTGATGTGGAAAGTAGGAAGCTCTACTGTTTACTTCTTGGGGCGGCGCCGTTTTTTAATGATACGGCGACCACCGAGAGGAGACCAGCCGATGGCCACCGCCGACGTCCTCAAGCCAGACTTCGCCAGCCAGCGCAAGCACTTCATCTTCACCGACGAGCACGAGCAGCTGCGCGAGTCGATCCGCCGCTTCGTGATCAAGGAGCTGCGGCCCCATGCCGAGGAGTGGGAGGAGACGACGTTCCCCAACTGGGTGTTCGAGCGGATGGGCGAGCTGGGCTTCCTCGGCCTCGACAAGCCCGAGGAGTACGGCGGCCAGGGCGGCGACTACTACACCTCGCTGGTGCTGGCCGAGGAGATCGCGCACTCGCGCTCCGGTGGCCTGGCGATGGGTGTCGCGGTGCAGACCGACATGGCGATGCCGCCGATCCTCGCCTTCGGCACCGAGGAGCAGAAGCAGCAATGGGTGGTGCCGGCGATCAAGGGCACGGCGATCCTCAGCATCGGGATCACCGAGCCCGACGCCGGCTCCGACGTCGCCGGGATCAAGACCCGCGCGGTCAAGGACGGCGACGAGTACGTGATCAACGGCTCCAAGACCTACATCACCAACGGCCACCGCGCCCACGCGATCGTGCTGGTTACCAAGACCGATCAGGATTCGAACCCGTCCGCCCACGACGGTTTCACGCTGTTTCTGGTGCCGATGGACACGCCGGGCGTGATCCGCGAGAAGCGCCTCAAGAAGCTCGGCATGCACGCCTCCGACACGGCGCTGCTGGCCTTCCAGGACGTGCGCGTGCCCGAGTCGGCGGTGCTGGGCACGATCGGCAAGGGCTTCTATCACATCATGTGGGAGCTGCAGGGCGAACGGCTGATCGGCGCCGCCGGGTGCGTGGCCGGGGCCCAGCAGGTGTTCGACCGCACGCTGGAGTACGCCAAGGAGCGCAAGGCGTTCGGGCGCGCGATCGGACATTTCCAGGTCACCCGCCACAAGTTCGCCGAGATGGCGACCAAGATCGAGACCGCCCGGCAGATGGTCTACACCACCGCGTGGCGCTTTCAGAACGGCGAGTACCCGGTGCGCGAGATCACGATGGCCAAGCTGTACGCCGCTCGGATCTCGGTCGAGGTGGCCGACGAGTGCATCCAGATCCACGGCGGTGCCGGGTACATGCAGGAGTACGGCATCGAGCGCTCGTGGCGCGACCTGCGCCTGAACCGGATCGGCGCGGGCACCGACGAGATCATGCTCGATGTCATCGGTCGCTCCTACGGACTCTGAGCCCATGATGGCCCTGCGCGACGCCCGCCTGGGCCCGATCGGAGGCGGTACCGACGAGATCATGAAGGAGATCCTGGGCCGTTCGCTGGGCCTCTGATACGCGGGACGTCATGGGCTACGCTCGCGACAGTGGACTCCGCGCGCGGACAGCTGCTGATCGCGGGTCCGAGCCTCTCGGACCCGAACTTCTGGCGGACCGTGGTCCTGATCGTCGAGCACTCGGATGACGGCGCGCTCGGGCTCGTGCTCAACCGCCCCTCGGAGACCACCGTCGGCGAGGCGGTGTCCGAGCTGGACTCGCTGCTCGACGTCGACGACCCGCTGTACGTCGGCGGCCCGGTGCAGCCGTCGGCGCTGATCGTCCTGGCCGAGTTCGATGACACCGAATCGGCGGCGCTGATCGCCTTCGAGGACGTCGGCGTGCTGGGCGGCGACGCCGCCGAGGGCACGCCCCCGGCCGTCCGCCGCGGACGGGCGTTCGTCGGGCACGCCGGCTGGGGACCCGGCCAGCTGGACTCAGAGCTCGAGCGCGGGGACTGGATCCTCGAGCCGGCCGGGCGCGACGACGCGTTCACCCAGTCCCCGCTGGAGCTGTGGCCGGCCGTCCTGACCCGCAAGGGCGGCAGCTACGCGCTGGTGGCGCGGATGCCGCCCGATCCCTCGGTCAACTGATGGCACACGCGCACTCGCACGCCGGACATTCTCACGCGCACGCCCCGTCGCGTGAGACCGAGCGCGGAGCGCTGAAGGCGGCGCTGGCCCTGATCGTCGCCTTCATGGTCGCCGAGGTCACCGCCGGCGTGCTGGCCTCCTCGCTGGCGCTGCTCTCCGACGCCGCGCACATGCTCACCGACGCGGTCGCGCTGGCGATGTCGCTGGCGGCAGCTCGGCTGGCTCAGCGTCCGGCCGCAGGAGCCATGACCTACGGCCTGGGGCGGGCCGAGATCCTCAGCGCGCAGGCCAACGGCGTGACCCTGGTGGTCCTCTCGGTGCTGATCGTGATCGATGCCGTGCGGCGGCTGGTCTCGCCGCCCACCGTGCACGCTGCGCCCGTGCTGATCGTCGCCCTCGTCGGCATCGTCGTCAACTCCGCCGCTACCCGGATCGTCGCCCGGGGGTCCGCGGCCGAGCATCGCAGTCTCAACGTCGAGGGCTCCTATCAGCACCTGCTGACCGACCTGTACGCGTTCATCGCCACCGCGGTGGCCGCCGCCGTGATCCTCGTGACCGGCTTTCAGCGGGCCGATGCGATCGTCTCGCTGCTGATCGCCGGGCTGCTTCTGCACGCCGCCTACGGACTGCTGATCGCCTCCGGACGGGTGTTCATGGAGGCCGCGCCAGCCGGACTGGACCCCGAGGAGGTCGGCCGCGCCCTGGCCGCCCAGCCCGGCGTGGTGGAAGTTCACGACCTCCACGTGTGGGAGGTCACCTCGGGCTTTCCGGCGCTGTCGGCTCACGTGGTCGTGCGCGCCGGCGACGACTGCCACGAGCTGCGGCGGATCCTCCAACGCGTGGTGCGCGAGCGCTTCGACGTCAGCCACACCACGCTGCAGGTGGACCACGAGGCCGCCTCGCAGCCGCCGCTGCAGATCGAGGTCACTCCCCCAGCGTAGACTCGCCGCCATGAGGGTGGTCAAGCCGGGTCCCGATCGCGAGGTGCCCCGTGGCGTCGTCGGCGGTGCCGAGATCTCGCAGACGACCGCGGGCGCACACAACATCTACATGGGCCGCTTCCGCGTGCCGCCGGGCGCCAGTTCGCGACCGCACTACCACGAGGGGTGCGAGAGCGCCGTCTACATGCTCTCCGGCACGCTGACCGTGCGCTGGGGAGACCGGCTCGAGCAGGAGCTGTCGCTGGAGCCGGGCGACATGGTCTACGTGCCGCCGCGCGAGACGCACGTGCTGGAGAACCCCTCGGACGCCGAGCCGGCCGACTACGTGGTGGCGCGCGACTCGCCGCTGGAGGATGCCGTGGTCGTCCCCTGGGCGGCGGACGAAGCGTGACGCACGCCACCGGCAAGCTCGCGGGCGCGGGCGGCCGTGAGATCTTCTGGCAGTCGTGGGCACCGGAGGACCGTGCGCCGCGTGGATCGGTGGTGATCGTGCACGGCGCCGGGGAGCACTCGGGGCGCTATCGCCACGTCGCCGACCGGCTGGTCGCCGAGGGCTTTGCCGTGTACGCGCTCGATCACCGCGGTCACGGCCGCTCGGACGGCCCCCGCGCGCTGATCGACCGCCTGGACCGCGCCGTCTCGGACATCGACGGCGTGGTGACGATGGCCCGCGGCGCTCGCCCCGATCTGCCGGTGTTCATGCTCGCCCACAGCATGGGCGGCACGCTCGGGGTGCAGTACGCGCTCGCCCATCAGGATCGTCTGGCGGGCCTGATCCTGTCGGGGCCATTGGCGGCGCTGGACGGCGCACCCGCGCCGCTGCGGCTGGCCGGGCGGGTCCTGTCGGTGATCGCGCCGGCGATCGGCCTGATCGCCGTCGACTCAGGCCTGGTCAGCCGCGACCCGCAGGTCGTCGAGGCCTACCGCGCCGACCCGCTCGTCCATCACGCGAAGCTCCCCGCGCGCACGCTCGCCGAGCTGGCGAGCGCGATCGACGCCTTCCCCGCGCGCGCCCCGCAGATCACCTTGCCGACGCTGATCCTGTACGGCACCGAGGACCGGCTCGCCCCACCTCGCGGCAGCGTGATGCTGGGCGAGCGAATCGGGTCTGCCGACAAGACGATCACGCCCTACGAGGGGCTCTACCACGAGATCCTCAACGAGCCCGAGCGCCAGATCGTGCTCGACGACGTGTGCGCTTGGCTGGACGCGCACACGCCCGGGCGGACGAACCGGTAGCCGCTAGGCCAGTGCGTGGCGGCGCGCGGCTCGCAGCGCGCCGCGCGACCCGAGCTGCGCCAGTTCGGAGTGGAGCTCGCGGATTCGCTCGAGGATGTAGTCGGCCACCTCCTGCTGCTGCTCGCGCGTGGAGTCGGCCACCGCCTGGAAGCGAAACGGCTTGCCGTAGCGGACGATCACCTTGGGGAACTGCAGGCGCTTCCAGTTGCGCACCTGATGGGAGCCGAGAATCGCCACCGGCACGATCGGAGCCCCGGAGTCCAGCGCGAGGCGCCCGATGCCCGGCTTGGCCTCGGCCGCCAGCTGACCGTTGCGCGAGCGCCCGCCCTCGCAATACATGCCGATCACCCCGCCGCGCTCGAGGATCTTGGCCGAGGTGATGAACGCCTCCTCGTCGTGGCTGCCGCGACGGATCGGGAAGACGCCACCATGGCTGAAGATCCACTGCGCCGGCCCCGACCCGAACAGCTGGGACTTGGCCATGAACTGGACCCGACGCCGGATGAACGCCCCCGCGAAGAAGTGATCCATGAACGACGCGTGGTTCGGGGCCAGGATCACCGGACCGATGGGCACGTGCTCGGACCCGATCGAGCGCGCCCGGTAGGTGATCAGCGCGTTGAGCACGGTCACGATCCGGACGATCTCGTAGACCTTGGCCTCGGGCTCGTGGTCGCGCACGCGCGCGTGGTAGTGGTCGAAGTGCTCCTTCGGTCGCTCGTCGCGGTAGCGCTGGGGCTTGATCTCGACGTCAGGCATCGTCACCGCGCGACGATACCCGGTGCGCGAAGCGCTCGAGCCCGATCAGCCAGCCGTTGGACGAGCCGACGGCGGCGTGCATCGACTCCCACCCCTCGAAGGCGCGCTCGATCGGAGCGTCGACGACGATCGTCTCGGTGACGTGTTCGGCGGTGGTCATGGTCGAGCGGCGGCTCAGCCCTGCAGCGGTAGGACCAGCGCCGGCTTCTCGATCTGGTGATCGGGATTCGTGGAGACGACCGAGGTGCCGATCGCGAAGAACTCGATCACGTGCGAGCCCCAGCCATGGCTTCGCTCGATGATCCGCGCGCCCACGATCCCCTCGGCCTCCAGCTCGTCGGCCTCGCTCTGCATGCGCTCCATCGCCAGCTCGCGGGCCTCGTACAGCGCCTGGGTGAAGTTCGGCATCTCGACGTTGCGCCCGACCTGCTTGAGCGACGCCAGCATCCCCTGACGGGCGACGTGGTAGACGCAGTTGCCCATCACCAGGCCCGTCGGCCGGTACCCGGCACGCAGCAGCGTGGAGAAGTCCTGACCGCTCATGTCCGAGGTGAACGGGCGGCCGTTGGGAGCGCGGTGAAGCTCGCCGCCCCGGTGCTTGACGGCGGTGCCGACGGCGATGAACTCCGCCAGGTCGGCGCCCCACTCGTAGCGGCCGATGTCCAGGCGCACGCCGACCACGCCGTCGGCGCCCAGCTGATCGGCCTCCTCCTCCATGCGCGTCATCGCCAGCTCGCGCGCGTGGTACATGGCCTGGGTGAGGACGCCCATCTCCTGGTTCTGGTTCCAGGAGGCCTGCTGGTAGCCGATGTGGTAGATCGAGCTGCCCAGCACCAGCCCCAGTGGCTCAAAGCCGGACTCCTTGACCAGCAGGAACTCGTTGACCGACAGATCGGAGGTGAAGAATCCGCGCGAGACGTCCTGCTTCATCCGCGCGATCCGCGCCCGGCCCGACTCCGGGATCCCGGCCAGCGAGCCTGACTCATACGACGCGGCGTGCGGCGCCTGCGCCGAAGCCTGCCCCTGCCCCGGACCCTGCTGGTCGTCGTCGTCGCGTCCTCGGAAGAGGGGCATCTTGTGTGTCTCCTATCCGTTGAGCAGGCGCTCCAGCGCCTGCCGGGTTGTCTGGCTGGAGCGCGCCTCGTCGGCGAGCGCCCGGCTGAGCACGTCGAGCCACGCGTCCGTCGGCACCGTCTCTGACTTGAGCACGATCCCCGCCGAAAGGCGCGCGCAGCGCGTCTCGACCCGCCCCCCGCCGGCACGCAGCTCCAGTCGCTGGTCGCCGGCGTCGAGCGAGATCCGGCTCACGCGCTTGGGCCCGAACAGGCCCTCGCGCCGGCGCTCGACGCGCACCGCGTTAGGCACCGCCTCATCGAGCTTGACCGCCAGAGCCTCCACGAACGCCCCCAGATCAGCGGCGTCTGAGCGCAGCGAGGCGGCTAGGAGATCGATGTCGAGCCCGTCGTCGTCGGTGGTCACGGCCTTGGCAGCCTACGCCTTCGCCAGCGCCGGGATCGTGGAAGGACCAAGAGGCACCCTGTACGCTGAGTGGAACTTTGTGCGACGCCCTGTTGACTTCCAGGATCGAGGCCCGGATCGGCCGATGGCACTGAACGGCCGCGTCCTGGTCACCGGAGCGACCGGCTTCGTGGGAGGCCGGCTGGCCGATCGCCTCGCGCGATCGGGGCACCAGGTGCGCTGCCTGGTCCGCGACCGCCAGCGGCCCGCCGCGCACGCTCTCGCCGGCCGGGGGATGGAGCTTCACGAGGGGGACGTGACACTCGCGGAGACGCTGAGGGGCGCCGGGACCGATGTCGAGGTCGCCTACTACCTGATCCACTCGATGGGACGGGGCAGCGCGAGGGACTTCGCCGCTCGCGAGCGCCGAGCGGCCGGCGCCTTTGCGCAGATGGCCAAGTCCGAGGGCATCGAGCGCGTCATCTACCTCGGAGGACTCGGCGACCGGCCCGAGTCAAAGCATCTGCGCAGCCGCCACGACACCGCACTGGCGCTACGCGCCGAGGGACCCGCCCTGACGTACTTCCGCGCGGGAATGGTCGTCGGGCCCGAGAGCGAGTCGTATCGAACCCTGCGGTACCTGGTGCAGCGCCTGCCGGCCATGATCGGGCCGGCCTGGCTTCAGAACAGGACCCAGCCGATCGCGATCGAGGACACGCTGGAGTTCCTCGCCCAGGCGCTGACCGTCGATGCCACCGCAAACCGGGAGGTGCAGATCGGCGGACCCGATGTTCTCACCTACGGCGAGATGCTCGACACGATGGCAGCGGTACTGGGCATGCGGCCCCGGCCTCGCGTACCGGTGCCGTTCATCACTCCCTGGCTGTCCTCGCTGTGGATCGGGCTGGTGACTCCGGTCGACGCGAGGGTCGCCCGGCCGCTGGTGGAGGGTCTGGCCGTGCCCACGGTGGTCACCGATCCATCCGGCATGGAGTTGTTCGACATCGCGCCCATCGGGTTCGAGCAGGCACTGCGCGACGCCCTGGCGGCGGAGGCCGACCTCGCGGCCGCTCCGGCGAGCGCACCGGCCCGGACCCCGACACGTTCGCCGTGACCTGAGTCTCAGAACCCGCCGTGCACGGCGGCAAAGGCCAGTGCGGCGACGACGATCAGCGCCAGCACCACAAGCACCGAGAGCGGGCCTCGTGGCCGACGCTGGCGCCGCCGCGCCAGCTGGCGGCGGGACACGGAGCTCACGAACAGTCTCGATTGCGGCATTACCTGGCTCCCACCGAGCCAGTAGTCAACCGCCGCCGCCGGACGGACCCGTCAGCCGGCCCCTTTAGTCTTCCGGTCCCCGACCACAGGAGGGCAGGTGACTTGACCGACGTCGAAGCGCACATCACGGGCACCGTGTGGAAGATCGAGGTCAAGGTGGGCGACTCCGTGCAGGAGGGTGACGCCGTGGTGATTCTCGAGTCGATGAAGATGGAGATGCCGGTGGAGGCCGAGGATCCGGGGGTCGTGGCGGAGATCCGCTGCCGCGAGGGGCAGTCCGTGTCCGAGGGCGACACACTCGTTGTCCTCGAATAGCACCAGCTCCGTGGGGCGCCTGCTGGTCGACGAGCCCGCGCCCCACGTGACGCGGTTGACCATCTCCAACCCCCGCAAGCGGGGCGCGCTGGACCACGCGATCCTCGACGCGTTCGCCCGCACGCTGCCCCAACTGGAAGCGCGCTGCGTGATCATCACCGGCGAGGGCCGGACGTTCTCGGCCGGGTACGACATCCGAGACCTGCCGGACGGCGTCTTCGCCGACGAGGCCGAGAAGCTGGTCGCGCACCCGTTCGCGGCCGCGATCGACGCCGTCGACGCCTATCCCCATCCCACAGTGGCGGCGCTCAACGGCCACGCGATCGGCGGCGGGCTGGAGCTGGCGCTGTCCTGCGACCTGCGGATCGCCGCCGAGCCGGCCAAGCTGGGGATGCCGCCGGCCAAGCTCGGCCTGGTCTACTCGCACACCGGCATCCGCAAGTTCATCGAGGCGATCGGCGCCCCGCGCACGCGTGAGCTGTTTCTCGTGGGCGGTCGGGTGACGGCGCCGGCGGCCCTCACCTGGGGGCTGGTCAACTCCGTCGTCGATTCCGAAGTCCTCCCGGAGGCAGCGGTGCGGCTGGCCGCCGAGATCGCCGGCAACGCCCCCCTGGCCCAGAAGGGCAACAAGCGCGTGATCACCGCCGTGCTCGAGGCCCAGGCGAAGCTCGACCCCGAGGTGGAGCGCGAGCTGCTGGAGCTGCGCCAGGCCAGCTTTGCCACCGAGGACTTCCGCGAGGGCGTGCGCGCGTTCGCCGAGAAGCGTCCGCCCGACTGGAAGGGTCGTTAGGCGCTCGCGGTGCGAGCGCGGTTCCACTCCGCCTTGTGGGCGCGCTTGGCCGCCTGGTAATCGAGCAGGGCCTGGGGTGAGTCGACGTCGCCGAGCGTCGGGTGCCACGGCACCAGCTCGTCGGCGGCCGCCACGGCGAAGTGCTTGGACAGCACGGCGCCCAGCGACTTGATCTTCATCTCGCCGAAGCCGGGCAGGGCCGCCAGATTGGCCCTCAGCGCCTCGGAGCTGTCGGCGTCTCTCCACACCCGAGCGGCGTCTCCGCCGTACTCCTGCTGGACGTAGACCGCGAGGTCGTGCACCCGCTTGGCCATCACGCCCGGGTAGCGGTGCACGGCCGGGCGAGCGCGGAACACGGGCTCCAGATCGGCCTGTGCCAGCGTCGCCGCATCGAGCGACCCGAGCCGCTCCCGGATCGCCAGCGGGCCGGAGAACGCCTTCTGCACGGTGACCTGCTGGTCGAGCGCGAAGCCGACGAGCAGCGCCATCGGGTCAGACGCGATCAGCGTGTTGGCCGCGTCGGACTCGGTGAAATACAGGCGCTCGGGCATGGCGGGCGTCAGTAAAGGCCCTCGCGACGGGCGTAGCGCCCGGGCCCGAGGTGCTGCTCGGGATTGCACAGCTCGGATCGGATCAGGGCCTTGGGACGTCGGTGATCCTGCGGATGGCGTCCAGCATCTGGCCGACGATACCGGTGGCGGCCTCCGCGGGCGAGCCGAGCGCAGCGGGACGTTCGTCCGGCCCGCGCTCTAGCTTTTCGCCTCGATGGCGCCGCTGATCACTCGCGAGGAGGCGCTCGCCCTGGGCGAGCTGTCTGACCACGCCGAGATCGAGGCGCTGGTGCAGCGCGCCTGGGAGGCCCGCCGCGAGCGCTTCGGCGACTCGACCGACCTCTGCTCGCTGGTGAACGCCAAGTCCGGCGGCTGCGCCGAGGACTGCGGTTTCTGCGCGCAGTCCAAGTACGCGGACGCCGAGACGCCCCTGCACGCGATGATGGAGCCCGAGCAGATCCTGGAGCACGCGCGCGCCGCCGAGGCGGCCGGCGCCCACCGCTTCTGCATGGTGACCCAGGGCCAGGGGCTCTCCACACGCGACTTCGACAAGGTGCTGGCCGGGGCACGCCTGGTCGCCGAGCACACCAACCTCAAGCGCTGCGCGTCGATCGGGCACATGTCGGTCGCCCGCGCCCAGGCGCTCAAGCA
Organism: Solirubrobacteraceae bacterium; assembly: GCA_017882405.1. The sequence continues at coordinate 13,320 of JADGPO010000128.1, forward strand.
AGCCGGGATCCAGCGCGTGCACCACAACGTCGAGACGGCCGAGTCCTATTACCCGGAGGTCTCCAGCACGGTCCGCTACCAGGGGCGCCTGCGCACGATCGATGCCGTCCGCGAGGCCGGCTTGGAGACCTGCGTCGGAGGCATCCTCAACCTTGGCGAGACCCGCGAGCAGCGCGTCGAGATGGCGTTCGAGCTGGCCGGGATCAACCCCACCAGCGTGCCCGTCAACCTGCTCAACCCCCGTCCGGGCACGAAGTTCGGCGACCGTGAGCTGATGGATCCCTGGGAGGTCGTCAAGTGGATCGCGATCTTCCGCCTGATCCTCCCCGAGGCGCTGTTCAGGCTCTGCGGAGGACGGGTGGAGAACCTCGGCGAGCTGCAGGCGACGGCCGTGAAGGCCGGACTCAACGGCGTGATGATGGGCAACTTCCTGACCACGCTGGGCAACACGCCCGAGGAGGACCAGGCGATGTTCGAGGACCTGGGGCTCAACGTGCGCCGCCAGGACGACAACGGCGCCAACCCCCGGCCCGACAACCGCTCGGGTTGGCTGGAGGGCGAGACCCCCGACCTCGTCTCGGCGGCCCTGCACGACGACGCGGGATCGGAGCCCGGACTCGAGGTGCGGCTCTGGGACCCCTCGACGCAACTTCGCTTCGCGGCCAAGCGGGCGGTGCCGCCGCGGCCCGACGGGGCGCCGAACGGCGGCCGCGGCCGC
>JADGPO010000129.1 GCA_017882405.1 Solirubrobacteraceae bacterium
CCCGCGCGGCCCATGTAGCAGTTGGCGACCTGATAGCGGCAGAGGTCGATCGGATGGTCTGAGCTCAGCTCGTTGTAGACCAGCTTCGAGGTCTTGCCGTAGCTGGTGCCGTTGTTCATCGCGCCGTAGCCGTTGTTGTTCTCCGGCAGCTTCTGCTTGATGATGTCGGCCTCGATCGTGACCCCGAGATGGTTGGCCTGACCGGTGAGATCGGCCGACAGGTGGTAGTCGGTGTCGCCCTGCTTGAAGGCCGGGTTGCGCAGGTAGCACCACAGCACGGTGAACATGCCGAGCCGGTGGGCCTCCTCGAAGGCCGCCGAGACCTCGCGCAGCTGGCGCGTGCTCTCCTCCGAGCCGAAGTAGATCGTCGCGCCGACGGCGGCCGCGCCCATGTCCCACGCGCGCTGCACGCTGCCGAACATCACCTGATCGAACTTGTTCGGGTAGGTCAGCAGCTCGTTGTGGTTGAGCTTGACGATGAACGGGATCCGATGGGCGTACTTGCGCGACACGGCCCCGAGCACGCCGACGGTCGACGCGACCGCGTTGCAGCCTCCTTCGATCGCCAGCTCGACGATCTTCGCCGGGTCGAAGTAGTCCGGGTTGGGGGCGAAGCTCGCCGCGGCCGAGTGCTCGATCCCCTGGTCGACCGGGAGGATGCTGAGATGGCCCGTGCCCGCCAGGCGCCCATGGTTGAAGATCTGGCGCAGGTTGCGCAGCGTGGCCGTGCTGCGGTCGGTGTCGAGCATCACGCGCTCGATGAAGTCGGGGCCCGGCAGGTGCAGCCGAGAGCTCGAGATCGTCTCGCAGCGGTGCTCCAGCAGATCGGCGGCATCGTCACCGAGCAGGTCGGTGACGTGCTCGAGACTAGTGGTGGTGGCCATGGCGGAGTCTCCTTGTTCGTGTCCGCACGGAGGATTACGGCGTGAACTTCACGGTGATGACGTCCCCGTCGGCGACCTGGTAGTCGCGTCCCTCCAAGCGCAGCGTACCCCGCTCGCGCGCCCCCGCATAGCCTCCGGCATCGCGCAGCGCGTCCCAGCTGACGACCTCGGCGCGCACGAACCCGCGCTGGATGTCGGAGTGGATCAGGCCGGCGGCGTGCCATACCGACAGCCCGCGGCGCAGGTGCCAGGACTGGGCGGGCTTGTCCTCGCCGGCGGTGAAGAACGCCACCAGCTGCAGCAGCGAGAACGCCCCGCGCACCACGGTCTGCAGGCTGGACTCGGCGAGCCCGAGGTCGTCGCGCATCGCGGCCGCGTCCTCGTCGGTCAGCTCCGACAGCTCGGCCTCCAGCCGCGCGGAGACCGCCACCGCCTGCGCTCCGACGGCGGCGGCGTGCTCGGCGATCGCCGCCGGCACCTCGTCCGATCCCTCCTCGACGTTGGCGACGAACAGCACCGGCTTGGCGGTCAGCGGAGACAGCAGGCTCAGGAAATCGGACCCACCCACCCCAGCGTCGTTGGGCGGTGGCACCGTTCGGGCGGGTCGGCCGGCCGAGAGCGCCTCGACCACATCGCGCAGCCACCGTGCCTCGGCGATCGCGTGGCGGTCGCCCGACTTGGCGGTCTTGGCGACCCGCTCCAGCCGGCGCTCGGCCTGCTCGAGGTCGGCGTACAGCAGCTCGGTCTCGATCGTCTCTATGTCCGCCAGCGGATCGACCCGGCCCTCGGGGTGCACGACGCCCTCGTCCCCATGCGCGCGGACCACGTGCACGAGCGCGTCGGTCTCACGGATGTTGGCCAGGAACTGGTTGCCCAGCCCCTCGCCGCGGTGCGCGCCGGCGACCAGCCCGGCGATGTCGTGAAAGGCGATCGTGTCGAGCACGATCTTGGAGGCGGCGACGATGTCGGCGACGGTGTTCAGACGCTCGTCGGCGACCGGCACGATCGCCACGTTGGGCTCGATCGTGGTGAACGGGTAGTTGGCGGCGTCGGCGGCGACCCCGGTGAGCGCCGTGAACAGCGACGATTTGCCGGCGTTGGGCATCCCGACGATCCCCACCTTCATCGGCACGGCGCGCCTCCCTGGCCGACAGCGGTGCCGAGCAGTGCTCCGGCGAGCACATCTGAGGGATAGTGCACGCCCATGGCGTGCGCCGAGGGAAACGAGAGCCCCGAGATCGTCGGCGTCAGTGGTGGCAGGCTGTCCAGCTGCGGCCGCGGTCGGTTGACGATCCGCTTCAGCGCCGTGTTGACGGCATAGGCGAGCAGCAGGCGATCGTCAAGCGAGCGGGCGGACACGGCTGAAGCACTGTAGAAGCCTGCTCGGCCTGGTGGGTCAGGCGTAGCGCGCGTCGTCGGAGGGACCGACGAAGTCCCCCCGCGGCCCCGGACGCAACAGCGGCCGGGTGAACGGCCTGGCCGCGCGCAGTCCGCCGCGCCAGGCGCCGAGTCGCGACACGATGAACCGGTAGCGCGCGGGCGAGCGGTCGCGCAGCACCTCGGGACGCTCGACGAAGCACATCAGGCTCTCCGCGAAGTCCTCCATCAGGTTGGCGGTCGCATAGGCCGACACCGGCTGCTCGGGCCAGTCGTTGTTCCAGTTGGCCGCTGTCAGCGGGGTGCCGTTCTGCTCCAGGCGGCCGTTGACCCACCCGCCGGCCTGGGCCCAGTCGGCGAACAACTGGGTGCTCCCGCCGGCCAGCGACGGGTTGCCGAAGCGCTCGAACACGCCGTGCGAGAGCTCGTGGACGAGGATTCGCCGGCGGCTGTCCGACGCCGAGCCGGAGCTGACCGCCGCCGGGGCGCCGGCGGAGCTGCGACCGTCGGGCAGATTCCAGCTCATGCGCTCGATCAGCGAGAACACGTTCAGCAGGCCGGAGCCGTAGGTGGCGCCGTGCCGAGGGCGAGCCTGCGCGGTCCCGCCCACGTTCTCGTAGTCGGTGGCGGCAAAGCGCAGGTCGTTGACCTCCGGGATCCCGCCGAGCGCCGCTCCCATCGCCTCGAACGCGTCCAGGATGTCGTCGTAGAGATCGCTGTCGGGACCGGGATCCCACGCCTGCCAGGCGCCGATCGAGCCGGGCGCCGGCTGCGCGCTGGGCGTCATGCGGCGCATCTCGGCGAGCTGGTCGGCCTCGGTCCCCGCGCGCACGCTGGCGACGCCCCAGCGGTTGCGCAGCTGGGCCTCGAAGCGGGCTCGCGCCGTGGTCGCCCCCGGGGAGGCGCTGGCCGGCCCGGGGGCCGTCGGCGGCGCGGTCAGCGGGGCGCGCAGCAGGCGGGCGACGGCCGCGTTGCCGGCGCTGCGCTGCAGGTCGAGCAGCCGCGCGACGGAGGGCGGCGGACCGCCGCTCGTCGGTGCGCCAGCCCGGCTGGGTGGCCGTGGGGCGGAGGTGGCGACCCTGGCGGCGCGCTCGGACACGCCACGACGGTCGCACACCGACCGCATCCGATCAAGGGATGGCGATCGAGGGGATCGGGGTGCGCGCAACCAGATCGTCTGACCGGTCAGCCGCCGAAGCCGACCCGGTGGGCCTCGGTGTCGACCAGCACGTAGACGACCTTCTCCAGGTCGAGCGCGATCGTCCCGTCCTCGGCCTTGAGCTCGTGCCAGCCGGTGGTGCCCAGCGCCTGGCGCAGACCGGCCAGCTCGTCGGGCGCCACGCGGGCGCTGAGAACCGGGCCTCCGAGGAAGCCGATGTTGACCTTCTGGGGCTTGCCGTTATCGGCCATGTCAGTGTCCTTCCGCAGCAGGCTGCACGATTTCGGTGAGGACCCCGCCGGTGGAGGCGGGGTGTAGGAATGCCACCCGCGAGCCGCGGATCCCGACCCGGGGCTCGGAGTCGATCAGCCGCAGACCCGCGGCGGCGCAGGCGTCGAGCGTCTCCTGCACGGACTCGACGCGGTAGGCGACGTGGTGCAGGCCCGCCCCCCGGCGCTGCAGGAACTTGCCCACGGCGGTGTCCGGTCCCAGCGGCGCCAGCAGCTCGACGTGAGCGTCCCCGACGTCCAGCAGCGCGGCGTCGACCCCCTGCTCGGTCACGGTCTCGCGGTGCACGAGTCCCATCCCGAGCTGATCGCGGTAGAGCGCCAGCGCGGCGTCGATGTTCTCGACGGCGACACCGACGTGGTCGATCGCGGACAGCATGCCGCGGCCGAGGTTACCGGGAGTCGTCGCTGCGCAGCCCGGGGGCGGTCGTACTCGTCGCGGCGACCGACAGGTGGCCGGCCGGCCGGCGCTCGGGAGCGGCCTGGGGAATCCCGCGCATGATGCGATCGATGTCGGCACGCTCGATCACCTCGTTGCTCAGCAGGGTGTCGGCCAGCTCGTCGAGCTGCGGGCGGTGCTCGGCAATGATCGTGCGGGCGGCGCGCGAGGCCCGGTCGGCCAGCTCGCGGACCTCCTCGTCGGTCACGCGCCGGGTTGCCTCGGAAAGACCGTCCGGGAAGACGTGCATGGAGGTGATCTCCGTGCCCATCGCGTAGTCGTGGACCATCGCGTGAGCGACCTCGGCGACCCGCCGCAGGTCGTCGCCGGCGCCGGTGGTGATGGAGCCGAACACCATCTCCTCCGCGGTGCGCCCGCCGAGCAGCATCGTCATCAGGTCGAGCAGCTCCTCGCGGGTCTTCAGGTAACGGTCCTCCTCGGGCAGGTTGAGGGTGTAGCCCAGGGCCTTGCCGTGGGGGACGATCGAGATCCGGTGCACGCGATCGACCGAGGGCAGGAGCTCCCCGCACAGCGCATGGCCGGCCTCGTGGTAGGCGATCACCTGGCGCTCGTGATCGGTGAGCGTGCGGCGTGACTGCATCCCGGCGACGACGCGCTCCAGCGCCGTATCGAAGTCGACCATCTCGACCATGCGCGAGCCGCGGCGGACGGCGAAGATCGCCGCCTCGTTGCAGATGTTGGCCAGGTCGGCGCCGGTGAGTCCCGAGGTCTGGCGGGCGAGCAGCGCGAAGTCGACGTCCTCGGTGATCGGCTTGCCGCGGGAGTGGACCTCCAGGATGCGCTCCCGGCCGCCCACGTCGGGCGGTGAGACGAAGATCTGGCGGTCGAAGCGGCCCGGTCGCAGGAGCGCCGGATCGAGCTTCTCCAGCAGGTTGGAGGCGGCGATCACGACCACGTCGCGGGGGGAGGAGAAGCCGTCCATCTCCACCAGCAGCTGGTTCAGCGTCTGGTCGCGTTCGCTGGAGCCGCCGTCCACGCCGCGGTGGCCGCCGACGGCGTCGAGCTCGTCGATGAACACGATCGCGGGGGCCTGCTTGCGGGCAGAGCGAAACAGCCGGCGGATCCGAGCCGAGCCCACGCCGACGAACATCTCCACGAACGAGGCGGCCGACTGCGAGAAGAACACCGCGCCGGACTCGTGGGCCACCGCCTTGGCGAGCAGCGTCTTGCCGGTGCCCGGCGGCCCGTAGAGCAGGATGCCCTTCGGCACCCGGGCGCCGACCGCGCGAAAGCGCTTGGGGTTGCGCAGGTAGTCGACGATCTCGCGCAGCTCCTCCTTGGCCTCGTCGACGCCGGCGATGTCGGCCCAGCCGATCGTCGGGGCGTCCTCGGGGCGGATCTCCTCCGGGCGGGTGCGCGGCATCGCCGACCTGAAGCTGAACAGCACGACGATCAGCAGGGCCATGAAAAAGATGGGCAGCCAGTCGTGGACCCACGAGAACACGTCCGGATAGCCGAGAAACGTCGAGATGAACATGGCGCCGATTAGTTCATCGGCCGCCGCGGTCGTTTACTGAACCCGTTCCAGCCGCGGATTGGGCGCGTAGGCGCGTCCGACCTTCGAGCACGGCCGTCCGTCGAGCAGCACGACGTCGGCGGTGAAGTCGTTCTGGCCGCGGATCAGCGAGGACCCGACACCGTAGGCGTCGACGGGCACCCCCTTGGCCTCGAACTCGCGGATGCGATCAGCCGTGAAGCCGCCCGAGGCGACGATCTTGACGTTCGAGAAGCCGCCGCCATCCAGCGCACCCCTGACCTTCTCGACCAGTCGCGGATTGACGCCTGTGGGTGAAAAGCCGCCCATTTCGTGCAGCAGCGAGCGGTCGACGAGCTGCTCGGACGTGTCCAGGCGGACCCCCCACAGCTTCGGCCCCAGCGCGTCGGCGACCTCCAGGGCGGTCACGACCGAGTCGTTGTCGAAATCGACCAGCACGGTGATGTTCATGTCGGCGTGGAAGCGGTCGGCGAACTTGACGGCCGCCTTCAGGGTGTCGCCCCCGTAGGCGGCGATCAGCCCGTGCGGCACGGTGCCGATCCCGCGACCGCCCCACCACGAGGCCTGCGCGTCGGTGGAGACGCCGATCGCGCCCGCGACGTGCGCGCTCCAGCCGTCGCCGGTCTGCACCAGCCAGTGATCGTGGCGCGCGGGGAAGTAGAAGATCTGCTTGCCACGGGCGGCCTCCACCACCTCGGCGACGTTGCGCATGATCAGCGAGCGGCGCGCCAGCGAGCCGAGGTAGACGGTCTCCAGGTGCGCGAACCGCGAGTAATCGCCCTCGATCGTCATCACCGTCTCGCGGGGGGCGATCCGATCGCCCTCGTGCAGGGCGTGCACGACCAGCTGATCCCAGCCGTTGACCCACTCCCCGTCGACGGAGTGGCCCGCGGAGGTCTTGACGACCGCGATCGCCTCGTCGATCCCTCCGAGCACCGAGTCCTCCTTCTGGAAGACCTGCATCGTCACGTGGGGATGCTCTCCCTCGGCCTCCAGCAGGTTCTTCGTGAGCACGAAGTACGCGTCGGAGTAGTAGCCGTCGCGGATGCGGTCAACCGGAAGGCGGAAGATCGCGGGGTCGAGCCGGTTCGATACCGCAGCTGGCATGGCGCGAGTCTATTCACGGTTGGCGGGCGGTCCGATACGCGGTAGGCTCACCCGCGCGATGCTCGCCATCCCAACCCGCTGACAAGCCCCGTCCCCAGCGGCGGCTCCCGGCTCTGAACCGAGCCGCCGTGCCGCTGTTGCACTTGTCCCGAGGTTGTGATGAGCTCTTACCTGCGCGTTCTGCGCCACCCTGACTTTCGATATCTGTTCCTCGGCCAGTCGGCGAGCGCCGTCGGCGATCAGGCCGTGATCGTCGCGCTGGCCCTGTACGTGACTCAGCGAACCGGGTCGGCGAGCGACCTCGGCCTTGTGCTGGCCGCGCAGGCGCTGCCGATGATCGCGCTGCTGCTGTTCGGCGGCGTGTGGGCAGATCGCGCCGCGCGTCAGCGGATCATGATCTTCAGCGACGTGGCGCGGGCGCTGCTTCACGGCGTGCTGGCGGCGTTGATCCTCACCGGCGGCGCGAGCGTCGCCGAGATGGTGGCGATCGAGGCGCTGTTCGGCGCGGCACGCGCCTTCTTCCAGCCGGCGTACAGCGGCCTGTTGCCGCAGACGATCCCCGAGGCCGACGCCCAGGAGGCGCAGGCGCTGAGCGCCACGACCGCCAACCTGGCGATCCTCGTCGGCCCCGCGCTGGGCACCGGGCTGGTTCTGTGGCTGGGGGCCGGAGAGGCGTTCGCGCTCGACGCGGCCACGTTCGTGGTCAGCGCGCTGCTGCTGGTGCGGGTGCATCCCCGCCCGCGCGGGTGGGTGGGGTCCGAGTCCGCGCCGGGCTCCGTCCTCCACGCGCTGCGCGCCGGCTGGCGGGAGGTCGCCTCGCGGCCCTGGGTGTGGGTGACGATCGCCGCCTTCACCGGCGCGGTGCTCTGTGCCTACGCGCAGTGGTACGCGCTGGCCCCGACAATCGCCCGTGACGTGTATGGCGGGGCCAGCCGTTTCGGCGTGCTGGAGAGCGTGGCCGGCGGCGGCGCGGTGGTCGGCGCGTTGGTGGGCATTCGCTGGCGTCCGGCTCGGCCGATGCTGGTGGGCCTGCTGCTGACCCTGTTCTGGCCGCTGCAGTCGATCGCCTTCGCGCTCGCCAGCCCGCTGGTCGTCGTGATCGTGCTGGCGTTCCTGGCCGGCCTGGGCTTCTCGTTGTTCGAGGTGTGGTGGGAGACGGCGCTGGTGCGCCACATCCCGCCGCACGCGCTCTCGCGGGTCAGCGCCTATGACTGGATGGGCTCGCTGGCCCTGCTGCCCCTCGGCTTCGCCATCGCCGGCCCGCTGGCGGCCGCCCTCGGCGCTCGCGCGGTCTTGGGCGTGGGGGCGGGGGCGGCGTTGGTGATGCTGACGCTGGCCCTGGTCCCGCGGTCCACGCGCCGGCTGAACGGCGAGCGCTCGCCGGTGCTAACCCAGCAGCTCGCTGGCCAGGTGCAAGTAACAGGCGGTGGCGAACCCGAGGTCGCGCACGTCGATCCGTTCGTCGGCGTTGTGCATCAGCGGGGTCGTCTGCAGTAGCGTCTGGTGGCGCTGAGGGAAGAAGCCGTAGGCCACGCACTCGGGGAACGCGTCGCGAAACCACTTCGAGTCAGAGAAGCCGGGCAGGATCAGCGGCACGGTGCAGGCCTCGGGATCCTGGTCTGAGAGCCAGCCCTCGATCGCCGTCATCAGTCGGCTCTCGATCGGCGACTGGTTGCCGGTGACCTGCTCGGTGAACTCGATCTCCAGGTCGTCGGACACCGATCCGAGCACCTCGGCGATTCGCTGCCGGGCGGCGTCCTCGCCCAGGCCGGGCGGCACCCGGCAGTCGATCCTCACTTGCGCCCGCGAGGGGATCACGTTGATCTTCGGCGAGGCCGAGGCCATCGTCGGCGTGAGCGTGACCGAGAGCATCGGCTCCGCCAGGGTGCGCAGGCCGGGCTGCTGCGCGGCGATCGCGGCCAGCGCGCCCCCCGGGTCCGACGGGTCCTCGCCCAGTCCGCGCAGCAGCGCGGCCGGGGCCTCGGTGACCGCGTAGGACTCCGGCGGGTCGGCGAGGGCGGCGAGCACCGGTCCCAGCTTGAGCAGTGCGTTGTCGCCGGTGCGTGGCAGGGAGGCGTGGCCGGCCATTCCGTGGGCGGTGACGTTGAAGCGGAAGATCCCCTTCTCGGCGCAGCAAACCCCGTAGTGGCGGCGTCCGCCGTACTCGAACGCCGCCCCGCCCCCCTCGTTGAGCAGCATGTCGCAGCGGACCTTCTCGGGGTGCTCGGCGCACAGCCAGTGCGCGCCGACGTCGCCGCCGGTCTCCTCGTCGGCGACGAACACCAATTTCAGCGCGCCCCGCGCCGGCCGCCAGCCGCGATGAGCCAGGGCCGCGCCGGCGACCGCCTCGGCCGCCACCTGGGACTTCATGTCGATCGCGCCCCGGCCCCACAAGAAGCCGTCGACGACGTCGCCCGACCAGGGGTCGTGCTCCCACTCGGAGGGGTCGGCGAGCACGGTGTCCACGTGGCCCAGCAGGCACAGGACGGGGTGGGTGGGGTCGTTTTCATTCCCTCCGTTAAGCGTGGCCACCAGGTTGGGGCGCTCGGGCTCGGCGGCCAGGATCGCGGTCTCGAAGCCGGCCTCGCTCAGGTAGCGCTCCAGGTGCTCGATCGCGGGGCGCTCGTTCCCGGGAGGGTTCACGGTGTCGAAGCGGATCAGCTCCTTGAGCAGCTCCACGCACTCGCGCTGCAACTCGTCGGCGCCCATTGCGAGGAGGGTATCGGCGTAGCATCATCGCGAGTGACTGCCCCGGCTGAGGACCTCGCGCTGGCGCTCGAGATGGCCGACGTGGCCGACGAGCTGACGCTCTCGCGGTTTCTCGCCGAAGACCTGGCGGTCGAGACCAAGCCTGACCTCACGCCGGTCTCCGACGCCGACCGAGCGGTTGAGCAAGCGATGCGCGAGCACCTTGCCGCGCGCCGGCCCGAGGACCGGATCTTCGGCGAGGAGTTCGGCGGGGCCTCAGACGACGGCCTGAGGCGGCGATGGATCGTCGATCCCATCGACGGCACCAAGGGCTACGTGCGGGGAATGCCGGTGTGGGCCACGCTGCTGGCGCTCCAGGAGAAAGGCGAGATGACCGTCGGGGTCGTCTCGGCGCCCGCGCTCGGCCGCCGCTGGTGGGCGGCGCGCGACGAGGGCGCGTTCACGATCGACCGGCCAGAGGCCGAGCCGCGCTCTCTGCGCGTGTCGAGGGTGCGAGAGCTGGTCGACGCCCAACTGTGCTTCGGCGGGCTGGAGGACTGGCGCGCGGTGGGCAAGCTCGACGCCTTGCTGGAGCTGGGCTCGCGCTGCTGGCGCACCCGCGGCTACGGCGACTTCTGGCAATACATGCTGGTCGCCGAGGGGGCGGCCGAGCTGTGCTGTGATCCGTCGGTGTCGCTATGGGACCTCGCGGCCCCCAAGGTGATCGTCGAGGAGGCGGGTGGGCGGTTCACCAGCCTCGCCTGGGCGCAGGAGGCCGGGGCCGAGAGTGGCTTTGCCTCCAACGCGCTGCTGCACGACACCGCACGCGCGATCCTGGAGGCGTGATCGGCGTGGAGCGGTTGTTCGAGAGCGAGGAGCCGGCGCCCAACGACTCGCTGCCCGACGACGCTCCCCTGGCCACCCGACTGCGCCCCCGCACGCTCGACGAGCTCGTGGGGCAGGAGCAGCTGCTGGCGTCCGGGTCGGCCCTGCGGCGGGCGATCGAGGAGGGGCGGCCGCACTCGATGATCCTGCACGGTCCCCCCGGCAGCGGCAAGACGACGCTGGCGCGGCTGGTGGCTCAGTCCTCGGACGCCGCCTTCGAGGAGGAGAGCGCGGTCGCCGCCGGGCGCGCGGAGGTGCGGGCGGTGATCGAGCGCGCACGGGATCGGCTGAGAAGCGGTCCCACCCGCCCGCGCCGGACGGTGTTCTTCCTGGACGAGATCCACCGCTTCAACAAGGCCCAGCAGGACGCCCTGCTGCCGGCCGTGGAGGACGGCGTGATCATCCTGATCGGCGCCACCACCGAGAACCCGTACTTCTCGGTCAACTCGGCGCTGATCTCCCGCACGCACCTCTACGAGCTCGAGGCGCTGGGACCCGAGGACGTGCGGGTTCTGCTCGACCGCGCCCTGGCGGGGGGACACTGCGGCCCGCCGGGCCGTGTCGATGAAGCCGCGCTGGAGTTCCTGGCGGCCCGGTCGGGCGGCGATGCCCGCTCGGCGCTCAACGCCCTGGAGCTGGCGTGCGAAGCGGCTGGAGACGACGACGCCCCGGTGACCCTGCAGCACGCCGAGGACGCGATGCAGCGCCGCGCGATCCTCTATGACCGCCAGGCTGACCGCCACTACGACACGATCTCCGCCTGGATCAAGGCCACGCGCGGCTCGGACCCCGACGCCTCGCTGTACTACCTGGCGGTGATGCTGGAGGGCGGCGAGGACGCCCGGTTCATCGTGCGGCGCATGGTGATCCTCGCCTCCGAGGACATCGGCAACGCCGACCCGAACGCGCTGACCGTGGCCACCGCCGCGGCCGCCGCGGTCGAGCACGTGGGTCTGCCGGAGTGCCAGTTCGCGCTCGCCCAGGCGGCCATCTATTTGTCTCTGGCGCCCAAGGCCGACGCCGCCAAGCGGTCGGTGTTCGCCGCGCGTGACTACGTGCGCGAGAACGGTGCCCAGGCTCCGCCGCCGTACCTGCGCTCTTCGACGCGCTCCGACGGCGGTTACGACAACCCGCACCGCCGTCCGGGGCACTTCTCCCCGCAGGAGCTGCTGCCGGATTCCGCCGTCGGCGCGCGCTTCTACAAGCCCGACGACGCGGAGGCCACCGCGCGAGAGCGTTTGGAGGAGATCCGGCGCGCGCGGGGCCAAAACGGCTGAGCGTCTCGAATAACGGGAACGGCGCTGGTCGGCTCGGCGGAGACGGTCCTGGGCGTGGGGGCGATCGTCCTGGAGCCCGACGCGGCCTGAGCAGCGCGCCACCGCGAGCGGGCTACGATTCATCCATGCCCGCTCAGGCCTACGCCGGAAAGGAATGCGTCTGTCAGCTGCGCCGCGGCACGTGCGATCAATCGTGCGTCCGGGGCATGCTGGAGACGCCGTTCTACATCGCCTGCCTGCGGCTGTCGGGCCGGCGCTGCGTGGTCGTCGGCGGGGGGGACGTAGGCCTGGAGAAGGTCGAGGGCCTGCTGGCCTGCGGGGCCGACGTCACGCTGGTCGCGCCCGACGCCCATCCGGCGCTGGTCGAGCTGTCCTGCGAGGGCTCGATCCTGTGGGCGCGACGCGAGTACCGCGCGGCCGACCTGGAGGGCTGCCTGATCGCGATCGCCGCCACCGGCGACACCGAGGTGAACATCAAGGTCTACGAGGACGCCGAGCGCCGCGCGATGCTCGTGAACGTCGTCGACGTGCCGCCGCTGTGCAACTTCATCCTCCCGGCGATCGTCCGCACCGGCCCGCTGGCCGTGGCGATCTCCACCGCCGGCGCCTCGCCCGCGCTGGCGAAGCGGATGAAGCGCGAGATCGCCGAGCTGTTCGGCGAGCCCTACGCGACCCTGGCGGTGCTGCTCAACGACGCGCGCGGCTGGGCCAAGGGGACGCTCCCCACCTACCAGGACCGCAAGGTCTTCTTCGAGGGGATCGTCAACGGCGACCCCGACCCGATCGAGCTGCTGCGCGCGGGGCGGGTCGACGCGGTGCGCTCCCTGATCGAGGACTCGCAGCTGGCCCACGCGCCCGCGTGAGCAAGGGGCTCACCCACCTCGACAGCGCGGGCAACGCCCGGATGGTCGACGTCGGGGACAAGCCGGCGACCGAGCGACGGGCGGTGGCGCGGGCGGTCGTACGGGTCACGCCCGAGACGGCCGCGCTGGTGCAAGCCGGCGACGCGCCCAAGGGCGACGTGCTCGGCGTCGCCCGGATCGCCGGCATCCAGGCTGCCAAGCGGACCTCGGAGCTGATCCCGCTATGCCACCCGCTGGCGCTCTCGTTCGTCGGGGTCGAGGGTTCGATCGACGCTCAGCGGGGCGAGATCGAACTGATCGCCGAGGCCCGCACGACCGGTCCCACCGGGGTCGAGATGGAGGCCCTGACGGCCGCCTCGGTGGCTGCGCTGACCGTCTACGACATGGTCAAGGGCGTGCAGCGCGGCGCCGAGATCGCTTCGGTGGCGTTGCAGGAGAAGTCGGGCGGGCGCTCGGGCGAGTGGCACCGGCAGTGAGGACCGCGATCCTCACCGTCTCGACCTCGGTGGCAGCCGGCGAGACCAAGGACCTCTCCGGCGAGGCCCTCGCCGAGCACGCGCGCGGCGCGGGCGCCGAGGTCGTGGCCCAGGACGTCGTTGCCGACGACCGCGGAGCGATCGAGGACTGGCTGCGCCGCCAGGCGGCCGCGGGCGCGTCGCTGATCTTCACCACCGGCGGAACGGGGCTGACCGACGACGACGTCACGCCCGAGGCGACGCGGGCGGTGATCGACCGTGACGCCCCGGGGTTCGCCGAGGCGCTGCGCGCCGAGGCGCTGAAATACACGCCGATGGGCATCCTCACGCGGGGTGTGTCGGGGATCGTCGGCCGCTCGTTGATCATCAACTTCCCGGGCAACCCCAAGGCGATCGGAGAGCTCTTTCCGGTGGTCGCGCCAACGCTCCAGCACGTAGTCGCGACGCTGCAGCGCGAGCGTGGTGAGCGAACCCCCGGCCATTGAGCTGCGCGGACTCGCCCGGTACTTCGGCGAGCGGACCGCGCTGCACGACATCTCACTGCGGCTGCCGGCCGGAGCCACGCTGGCCGTGCTCGGTCGCAACGGAGCCGGCAAGTCGACGCTGCTGCGGATCCTGGCCGCGCTGCTGCGCCCCCACGCGGGCGACGCGCTCGTGTTCGGAGAGCCGCTGCCGCAGCGGGCGTTTGCCGTGCGCGCCAGGCTGGGGCTGCTCGCGCACGAGCCGTTGCTCTACCGGGAGCTGACGGGTCGCGAGAACCTCCGCTACCACGCGGCGCTGCATCGCCTGGCGCCGGGACGGGTCGACGAGGTCCTCGCCGCCGTGCAGATGGAGCGGCGAGCCGACGAGCCGGTACGCCTGCTCTCGCGCGGGATGGTCCAGCGACTGGCGGTCTGCCGGGCGGTCTTGCACGACCCGGCCCTGCTGCTGCTCGACGAGCCGCGGGCGAACCTGGACCCGGCCGCGTCGGCGCTGGTCGAGCCGCTGATCGGACGTCGAGCCGGACGCACCCGTGTGCTGACCAGCCACGACCCGCGAGCGGCGCTGGCCGAGGCCGACCAGGTGCTGGCGCTCAGGGATGGGCGCGTCGCCTACGCCGGCGAGCCCGCGGGGTTCGACGAGCGCCATCTGCAGGAGCTGTACGCGTGAGGACCGCCCTGGTGGTGCTGCGCAAGGACCTGCGCCTGGAGCTCCGGACGTGGGAGACCGTGCCCGCGATGGTGCTGTTCTCGCTGGTCACGTTCGTGATCTTCCACTTCGGCCTGGCCCGCGACACGATCGCCGGTCAGGAGGCCGCCGGCGTGCTCACCGTCACGCTGCTGTTCGCGGCGATGCTGGGCATCAACCGCCTGTTCGTGGCCGAGCGCGAGCAGGGGGGCTTCGACGCCTTTCTGCTGGCCCCCGTCGACCGTTCGGCGATGCTGCTGGCCAAGGCCACCGGCCTGTTCATCTTCCTTGCTGCTCTGGAGGTGGTCGCGGTGCCGGCCTTCAAGCTCTTCCTGCTCGGGCCCTCGCTTGGACCGGCGCTCCCGGGATTGATCCTGGTTCTCGTGCTCGCCAATCTGGGGCTGGCGGTGATCGGGACGCTGGTCTCGGCGATCGCCGTCCACACCCGCGCCCGGGACCTGATCGGACCGGTGATCGGCCTGCCGCTGCTGATCCCGGCGCTGATCGCCACCGCGCGGGCGACGGGGCCGCTGCTGAGCGCGGGGCACCACTCGGGAGCGCCCCCTGGGAAATGGCTGGCGATCCTCGCTCTCTATGATCTGGTGTTCGCACTGCTGGCCTACGCAGTGTTCGACTTCCTCCTGGAGGACTAGTGCAGAAGACCTACGGCAAGGGCCTCCGCGGCCTCTCGATCGCCGCGATCATCACCATCGGCGCCGCCCTGGCGCTGGTGTTCTTCTATGCGCCGCTGGACGCCGATCAGGGCTTCGTGCAGAAGATCTTCTACATCCACGTGCCGCTGGCGATCGTCTCGCTGTGCGGGTTCGTGTTCGGCGCGCTGCTGGCCGCGGGCTATCTGCGCACGGGCGACCGTCGCTGGGACATGCGCTCCTACGTGGCAATCCACATGGCTCTGATCTTCGGCATCGCGGGGCTGATCACCGGGTCGATCTGGGCGAAGGCCTCGTGGGGTCACTGGTGGGTCTGGAACGAGCCGACGCTGGTCTCCTACCTGATCGTGCTGCTGCTGTTCTGCACTTACCAACCGCTGCGCTTCTCGATCGAGGACCCGGAGCGCCAGTCGCGCTACGCGAGCGTGTTTTCGGTCGTCGCCGGGGCGTTCGTGCCCCTGAACTTCATCGCCGTGCGCCTGGCCCAGCAGTACGTGCACCCGCGTGTGCTGACCCTGTCCGGCGGCCATCTGCCCGGCTCGATGCAGGTGACGTTCCTGATCTCGCTGCTGGGGATCGCGCTGCTCTACGCCACGCTTTGGAAGTACGAGATGGCGGCCAAGAACGCGCGCTCGCAGGTGCGCCGGCTGCGGCGGACGCTGCTGGGCGAGGACACGATGCGGCCGGTCGGACGGAGCGCGGCGCCGTCGTGAGCGTGCTGCTCGCCAGCGCGCCGGCGCTGCCCCTGGGCAAGTCCGGGAAGTTCGTCGCCGCCGCGTACATCGTGTTCGTGCTCGTGATCCTCATCTACGTGGCGATCATGGCCGTGCGTGCCCAGCGGCTGGAGGGCGAGCTGACCGAGCTGCAGCATGACGTCGAGGCGTCACGGCGCGGGGCTGCGCGCGCGGCGCAGCCCGAGCCGCACGGGGCCCAGACGGAGTCGGTGCGGTGAGCGAGCTGCTGGCGATCGGCGTCTCGCACAAGACCGCGCCCGTTGAGGTGCGCGAGCGCCTGGCGCTGCCCGAGGCGGGCCGCTCTGACTTCATGCGCGAGCTGCGGGGCGCCGCCGACGTGCACGAGGCGGTGGCGATCAACACCTGCAACCGCACGGAGCTCTACCTGGTGGTCGGCGATCCGGTGGAGGCCGAGAGCACCGTGCTGACGATGCTCGCCCGCCAGGCGGGGATCCGTCCCACGGAGCTGGCCGGCGCGATCTACTCGCACCGCAACTGCGACGCGGCTAGGCACCTGTACCACGTCGTCTCCGGGCTGGACTCGATGATCATCGGTGAGGCCGAGATCCAAGGCCAGGTCAAGCGCGCCTACGAGGCGGCGCTTCAGTTGGAGACCGTCGGCCCGCTCACCAACCGGCTGTTCAGGGCGGCGCTGCAGACCGGCAAGCGGGTGCGCACCGACACGGCGATCGGCGAGCGCCAGCTCAGCCTGCCCGGCGTGGCCGTCGCCCTGGCGCGCGAGGAGCTGGGGTCGCTCGACGGCCGGCGCGTGGTGATCATCGGCACCGGCGAGACCAGCGAGCTGGCCGCCCGCGCGCTGGCTGACAGCGGCGCCCACACGGCCTTCGTGGCCACCCGTCGGCGGGACCGCGCGCTCAGCCTGGCCCGTCGCTACCACGGGTCGAGCGTCAGCTTCGACGAGCTGCCCGAGGCGCTGCTGGCCGCTGACATGGTCGTGGCCGCCACCGCCTCGCCGCACCTGCTGCTGGAGGTCCGCGAGCTGGCCACCGTGATGGCCTCGCGAGAAGGCCGGCCGCTGCTACTGATCGACCTGGCTGTCCCACGCGACATCGACGCGGCGTGCGCCGGCCTGGAGGGCGTCTCGCTGTACGACATCGACGACCTGCAGGCGGTGGCCACCCGCAATCGCAAGGTCCGTCAGGCAGAGGCGCGCGAGGCCGAGGGCATCATCGAGGAGGAGATCCAGCAGTTCGCCGCCTGGCTGGGCTCGCTCGAGGTGCTGCCCACGCTGGCCGCGCTGCGCACCCACGCCACCGAGATCGCGCAGTTGGTGGTGCACGAGAACGACGGCAAGTGGGAGTCGGCCTCGCCGCGCGACCGCGAGCGGATCGACGCGCTCGCCCGCGCGGTCGTCAACCGCCTGCTGCACGAGCCCACCGTGCGGATGAAGGAGATGCGCGACGACCGGGTCCACGCCCGGATGGCGCTGGTTCGCGACCTGTTCGGGTTGACGGCGGACGAGGGGGACCTGGGCGCGCTTGACGGCGATGGCGCCGAGCCCGCAGAGGAGCCCGAGCGGCTCGCCGAGGTGCGCGCGCTTCCGGCGGAACCGCGCCGCCGCCGCGCCTGATGCGGGTCGGCACGCGTGCCAGCGCGCTGGCGCTGGCCCAGGCCCGCTGGGTGGTGCAACGGCTGAGACAGGCGGGAGCCGAGGCCCAAATTGTCGAGATCACCACGCTCGGGGATCGTGGTGCGGGGGCGCAGGACAAGTCGCGCTGGGTCTCCGAACTGGAGCGTGCCCTGCTCGAGCATCGCATCGACTTGGCCGTGCATTCGGCCAAGGACGTCCCCACCGAGCTGGATGAGGGACTGGAGCTGGTCGCCATCCCCGAGCGCGCCGACGCCCGCGACGCGATCTGCGGCGCCCCCGGCCTGGCCGCGGTGGCTCCGGGCGCACGCATCGGCACCTCCAGCCTGCGCCGGGCCGCCCAGATCAGGGCGCTGCGCGACGACGTGGAGGTCGTGAACCTGCGCGGGAACGTGGACACGCGGCTGCGCAAGCTCGCCGAGGGCCAGGCGGACGCGTTGGTGCTCGCGCTCGCCGGCCTGCAGAGGCTGGGTCGGGAAGATGACGTAGGCGGGGTGATCGACGAGCTCGTCCCGGCGGCCGGCCAGGGGGCGCTGGCGCTGCAGGCCCGCGCCGGAGCGCTGGACCCCGAGCGGCTGGCGGCCGTCAACCACCCGTCATCCCAGGCATGCGTGACCGCCGAGCGCCAGCTGGTGCATGCGCTGGGCGCATCGTGCAACACGCCGGTCGGAGCGCATGCCCGGCTCAATGCCGACGGACGCATGCAGATCGCCGCCTGGGTGGGACTGCCCGACGGCTCGGCCTGGCTGCGCGACTCCGTGTCCGGCGACCCGGCGGGGATCGGCCTGGAATGCGCGGAGCGGATGCTGGCCGCCGGCGCCGCCGAGCTGCTGGCGCGAGCCGAGGCGGAGCTGGCCGTATGACGGTCTATCTGGTGGGCGCGGGGCCCGGCGATCCCGGACTGCTGACTGCGAGGGCGCTGGAGCTGATCGCCGCCGCGGACGTGATCGTCTATGACCGGTTGATTCCGGCGGCGGCGCTGGACGGCGCCCGGCCCGATGCGCTGCGGGTCTACGCCGGCAAGGAGGGCGGCGGTTCCTCCGTCTCGCAGGAGGAGATCGGCCGGATGCTGCTGGAGCACGGCGCGGCCGGACGCGAGGTGGTGCGGCTCAAGGGCGGCGACCCGTTCGTGTTCGGCCGGGGCGGCGAGGAGGCCGAACAGCTGCGCGAGGCCGGAGTGGCGTTCGAGGTGGTCCCCGGGATCACCGCGGGGGTGGCCGCGCCGGCCTATGCCGGGATCCCGGTGACGCACCGTGACGCCGCCAGTGCGGTCGCCTTCGTCACCGGGCACGAGGACCCCGACAAGCTTGGGGTGGGCGGGACTGGATCCGCGCTCGACTGGGGGGCGCTCGCCCGCTTCCCCGGGACCCTGTGCGTCTACATGGGAGTCCGCCAGCTGGACGCGATCGCCCGGCGGCTGATCGACGGCGGGCGCCCCGAGTCCGAGCCGGCCGCGGTGATCCAGCGCGGCACGTTGCCCGACCAGCGGACCGTGCTCGGCACGCTGGGCACGATCGCGTCGGTCGCGGCCGCGGAGCGGGTGCGCGCCCCGGCGATCGCGCTGTTCGGTCGGGTGGTCGCCCTGAGAACCGAGCTCGCCTGGTTCGAGTCCCGGCCGTTGGCGGGCGTCACGATCGCCGTGACGCGAGCCCGCGCGCAGGCCAGCGGGCTGGCGGCACGGCTGCGCGCGCTGGGCGCCGACGCGGTGGAGGCGCCGGTGATCCGGATCCAGGCGATCGCCGGGCCCGCGCCGGCGGTCGACACCTATGACCTGATCTGCCTGACGAGCCCCAACGGGGTGCGGCTGCTGTTCGAGCGCCTGGCGGCCGAGGGCTGCGACGCCCGCTCCCTGGCGGGGGCGCGCGTGGCGGCGATCGGGCCGGGCACCGCGGCGGCCCTGCGAGCCCACGGCGTGATCGCCGACATCGTGCCCGAGCGATTCGTCGCCGAGGGCCTGGTGGAGGCGCTGGCCGGCGCGCCGGTTAGCCGGGCGCTGGTGGCGCGGGCCGCCGAGGCACGCGACGTGCTGCCCGATGCCCTGCGCGAGCGCGGGGCTCAGGTCGACGTCGTCGCCCTCTACGAGACGCTGGCCGAGCCGTTCGACGACGGCCAGCGCGCCGCCGTGGCGGGCGCCGACTACGTCACGTTCACCTCATCCTCCACCGTGAAGTTCTTCTTTGCGGCGCTCGACGGCGCCAAGCTGGGAGAGGGGACCCGACTGGCGAGCATCGGGCCGGTGACCAGCGACACGCTGCGCGAGCACGGTCACGAGCCCGACGTCGAGGCCACGCGCCACGACATCGACGGGTTGGTCGAGGCGGTGGCCGCGGACGCGGCGCGTAGCCGGTGAGCGCCGCTGCGGTCATCACCTTCCTCTCCGACTACGGCCTGACCGACGACTTCGTCGGGATCTGCCACGGCGTGATAGCGCGCATCTGCCCGGAGGCGCGGGTGATCGACCTGACCCACGGCGTGCCCCGTCACGACGTCCGGGCGGGGGCGGTGCTGCTGGCCGAAGCGCTGCCCTACGTGCCCGCCGGAGTGCACCTGGCGGTCGTCGATCCCGACGTGGGGGCCGCCCGTCGCGCCGTCGCGCTGGAGTGCGAGGACGGCCGACAGCTCGTCGGACCCGACAACGGACTGCTGTGGCTGGCCGCGGAGGCCGCCGGAGGAGTGGTCCAGGCGGCCGACATAGCGGGCTCGCGGTTTCGCCTGACCCCCGTGTCGGCGACGTTTCACGGGCGCGACATCTTCGCTCCGGTCGCCGCCCACCTAGCGGCCGGGGAGCCGCTCGCCGAGACGGGCGACCCGCTGGACCCGGCCGAGCTGGTGGCGCTCACGCTGCCGCCCGCTCGTCGCGACGGGGACGCGCTCGTGGCCCACGTTCGTTATGTGGACCGCTTTGGCAACCTGCAGCTGAACGCCGCCCACGCCGACCTGGCCGGCAGCGGGCTTTGGCTCGGGCGCGGGGCGGCGCTCCGGCTGCCCGACGGGAGCATCCACACAGCCCAGTACGTGCGCACCTTCGCCGACGCCGGACCCGACGAGCTGCTGGTCTACGAGGACGCCTCGCGACGACTGGCGGTGGCGGTGAGCCATGGCGATGCGGCGCGTCGCCTGGGCGTGGGCGTGGGCGACGAACTGGTGCTGGCACCGCAGTGAGCGCGCTCGGGTCCCCCCGGCTGCATCTGGCGGTCACCGGCTCCACCAACAGCCGCGCGCGCGAGCTGGCGGCGGCCGGCGCTCCCCACGGCACGCTGGTCACCGCGGGCGAGCAGGGCGCCGGGCGCGGGCGTCAGGGCCGGACGTGGAGCGCGCCGCGGGGGCGGGCGCTGCTGTGCTCGCTGGTCCTGCGCGATCCACCACGGCTGCTGCCCCTGCTGGCGGGAGTTGCCGTGGCCGAGGTAGCCGATCTGGCCGGCGCGCCGGCACAGGTCAAATGGCCCAACGACGTGCTGATCGAAGGGCGCAAGGTGGCGGGAATCCTCGTCGAGGGCCGCCCGCAGGAGCGCTGGGCGGTTCTGGGGATCGGCCTCAACGTGGCACTGCGCGCCGAGGACTTCCCGCCGGAGCTGCGCGACACCGCTGCCACCCTGGGCCTCGAGCCGGAGGCGGTGCAGCCGACGCTGGCCGTGCTCCTGGAGGTCCTGGCGAGGTGGCTGGCGCAGCCTCCCGAGGCGGTGCTCGCCGCCGTGCGCCGGCGAGACGCACTGCATGGGCGCCTGATCAGCTGGTCGGCGGGCGAGGGGACCGCCGATGGGATCGATCAGGACGGACGCCTGGTGGTCCACAGCAGCGACGGCAGGCGGGTCGCGCTGGACGCCGGAGAGGTCCATCTCCGGCCGGCGGCCGGTGGCTGAACGCCAGCCTCCAGACGCTAGAACGACAGGTAGCGGCCGTTGCCGATCACGAACCCGTGGTTGTCGCCGTTGAAGCACATGACGGTGGTCAGCGCCACGTGGCAGGTGACACCCAGCTGGTTCCACAGCCGCCCACGGCCGAGCTTGGCAGTCGTGCCGGCGACGAACGAGTCCTGGCTGAGTCGCAGGACCTGGGGCTTTCCGAGCAGACCGAGCTGGACGAAGCCGGGGTCGCCGACGCCGGGATGCTTGGGCGCCGGGATCCCCTTGGCCGCGCACAGGACGTCAGTCGCGGGCTTGCCCGGAGCGTGGATCTCGATCCCGCACGTGACCCTGCCGGTGTAGCTCTCAAAGCGGATCGTCTTCGAGATCGGGGCCGCGAGCGCGGCCGGCGCGGTGCAGGTGATCGCCGCGATGGTCGTCGCGGCAGCTGCAAGTCGTTTCACCTTTTTCACCCTCCTCGGGCCTCAGGCCGCTTCTTCAGCGTCGGTTCGCGTCCGGCCGCGGCGCGGGCGCTTGATCTGGCCGACCTTGTCGCCGGCGCCGTCGTCGTCCTGTGAAGGCTCGTCGGCGCGCGGCTCGTCGTCCACTGGCCTGGCGTCGGCAACCCGCGCGATGGCCTCCGGCGAGACGGGCTCGGCCGCGGGCTTGCGCTTGGCCGTGCTCCGTGAGCGACGGCGGGTCGCCGGCTTGGGCTTGGCCTCCGGCTCGTCCGCGTTGTCCCGCTCGTCTCCTGGCTCGCTGCTGGGCTCGCTGCGCTCATCCTCGTTGGCCGCGGCCTCCTCGGCCTCGCCGGACTGCTCCTCCAGCGCGGTGGTCGTCTTCCGCGTATCGGACCCGGCCGCGGCGTCGCTCTCGGCGCCCGAACCGGACTTGCGCCGCCGGCGCTTGTTCCCGCGCCGGCCCTTGGGGAAGTTGCGCAGCAGCTCGCGCGCCAGCGCAGCCGGCTTGCGAGCCATCCGGGTACGGGCCCCACGCAGGGCCTCCTCGGCCTCGGGTGTGTGCGCCAGCGCGGCGGCCAGCAGCGCTGCCGACAGGCGCCGGTCCTCCTTGCGCGAGGCGTGTACCAGGCGGCGAGCGTTGCGGGCGTGCGCCGAGCCGGAGGAGTTGACCAGCAGGCCGAGCAGGCGCTTGGTCTCCGGCCAGCGCTGGACTGCGTACTCCTCGTGCACCTCGCGGGTGTATTCGGCCATCCGCCAGATCCACGCGTTGGCCTGGTCGCGGCGACCGATCCGCCGCTCGGCCAGCGCCTGCAGCATGATCTTGACGCCCTCGCGTCGCTCGTCGCGCGGCCAGCCGCCCATGATGTCGATTGCCGTGTCGAACGCCTCAGCGTCGCGACTGGCGGCAATCTCCTGGAGCGCCCGGAGCCGCAGCTGGGCGTTGCGATTGCGCTGCACGGCGGTGAGCAGGAAGCGGCGCTTGAGCTCGCCCTGGCGGTCGAAGTGCAGCATCGCCTTGGCTCGGCGCCAGCCGTTGGGGGCCACGCGCGCTCCGGCCAGCGCGGCCCACACGTGCTGCTCGCCGTAGTCCAGGTGCTCGACCGCGATCCGCCACAGCTCGCGCTCGAATACCTCTGCCCGCCGCTCGGGATCGGGCGTCACCGGCAGGACCCGGCGCTCCACCCGCACCCGGCGGCCGCGGCCGCGGCGCACCGGGCCGACGACGATCGCGCCGCCGCGGTACACGTCGCGGTCCAGCAGCGAATGCAACGTGACGACGGGGTCGTCGTGCTTGGTCGCGGGATGCACGAAGTCGATGACGATCCCCGCCTCCTTGCCGGGATGGCGGCGGGTCACGCGCCCGACGCGCTGCTGGTAGATGCGCTTGGAGGCGGTGGGCGCCAGATGCATGCAGATCGTGGCCCGCGGGCTGTTCCAGCCCTCGGCCAGCAACTGGGCGTTGACGAGCACGTCGACCTTGCCCGATTCGTAGTCGGCCAGCACCCCCGCCAGCTCGCGCTTGGGGGTCTCGCCGGACACCGCCTTGGCCTTGATTCCGAGGTCACGGAACGCCTGCGCGACGTTGTACGCGTGCTTGACCCCGGCGGCGTAGACCACTCCGGGAACGCCGTTGAACCGGGTCTTGTACAGGTCGGCGATCGCGACGTTGAACGGCGTCTGATCCAGCAGCTGGGCCAGCATCTCCTGGTCGAACTCGGTGTCGACCTCGCCCCGGCGCAGCGGCACCTTGGCGATCGTGCGCACCCCCGGCCCCGGTGGGATGCGGATGCACCGCAGCGGGGAGATGACGCCGCGCCGGGCTGCCTGAGCAAGGTCGAAGCGGCTCGTCTGGGTGGGGAACAGGTCGGTGACATGGCGCGCGATCAGGGCGCCGGTGGCCGTCATGCCGACGAACACCGGGCCGGCCCACGAGCGGATCGCCGCCGAGGTCTTCTCGCCCAGCGCGGTGTGGGCCTCGTCGCAGATGACGATCGTGTACGCGTCCGAGATGCGGCCGGCGTTGCGCACGAACCACTGATACGTCTCGACGGTCACCGGGCCGTTGGCGGCGTCGTGATCGTCGAGCAGGGCAGCGCTGATCCGGTCGCGATAGCCGCGGTCGCGCAACTCGCCGTGGAACTGGTCGACCAGGTTGCGACGGTGAGTGAGGATCAGCACCCCGCCGGTACGGGACGCCTCCACGAACCCCAGGGCGGCAACCGTCTTTCCGGCTCCGGTGGCATGCTCGAACCAGAAGCGCTTGGCGGCGTTGGGATCCTCGGGCTGCTCCTCGCGCTGGCTCTCCTCCTCGTCGCCCTCGTCCTGCCAGTCCTGCGGCTCCTCGTCCTCGGGCTCGTCCTCCTCGGGCTCGTCGTCGTCGTCGTCGTCGGAGTCGTCGTAGGGCTCGTCGTCGTCCGCGTCCTCATCGGCCTGCGCCTCGGGCTCGGGCTCGGGCTCAGGCTCAGGCTCAGGCGCTGGAGCCCTGCCATTGCCATTGCCATTGCTGTTGGCGCTGCGCTGGACCTCGGCCAGGAGGGCGGTCAGCGTTCCGGACAGCGCGTCGACCTGGTGGGCCGAGAGCACCGTCCCGTCGACCAGGCGCGGCTCGTCCTCGGACAGCAGCCGCTCGAGCCCGAGCAGCAGCGAGAACTCGCGGCGCCACTCGATCGACGGCGTCTTGTTGCCGGCGTCGACCTCGGCCACGGCAGCATCGAGCGCGCGGCGGCGCGCCGAGCCGGGAGCGAGGGCTTCCTCGAGCGATTCGCCCTCATAGACAAAGCGCTCGCGCGTCAGCAGCTCGGCGCGCGCGATTGCGTCAGGACTTGGAAAGGGGGTGATGACACCCATCAGTGTTGGCAGGTTTGCGTCAACGTCAAGGAGCCGCGGCATAACATCGAAGCGGCTCGTGGCGGTCTCGGCATGGACAAACCGAGCGCAGCGAGAATTCCTCAGAAGCGTCCCCCGGCCTCCACACCGGAAGGATAGCCCCTATTTAAGCAGATGTGCTTGCACGACCTTCTGTCAAGCTGTCGATCGTGCGCGATCTCAGGTGGTTGACGGCGATCGTGGCGCTTGCGTGCCCGGCATTGGCCGCCTGCGGCGGCGGCCAACCACGCAACGCCGCGCCCTCTCAGTCGACGGTCAGCGCGGCCTTTCGGGGCTCGCCCGCCCCGCTCGCCTCGCTGCACGATCAGGCCGGCCGGCTGCTGCCCGGCGGCACGAGCGCGTTCAAGGCTCGCTTGACCGCCCTGCGCGGTCACCCGGTGGTGATCAACGAGTGGGCCTCGTGGTGTGAGCCATGCCAGAGCGAGTTCCCGGTGTTCCAGCGCGTGGCCGTCAGGTACGGCCGACGCGTGGCCTTCCTGGGCCTCGACAGTCGCGACGTCAGCGCCGCGGCCGCCAAGTTCCTGCGCCGCTTTCCGGTGACCTATCCCAGCTATGTCGATCCGCACCAGCGCATAGCCGGCGCGCTGGAGGCCGTCGGTGGCATCCCGCAGACGATCTACATCGACAGCGCCGGCAGGCAGCAGTACGACCACGCCGGCCCCTACGAGACCGCGGCTGCGCTGGAGCGCGACATCCGCTTCTACCTGCTGCGATGAGCACCGGCATGCCATATGAGGTCCGGCGCGTGCGCGGCGAGACGGAGATGGCCGCCGTGCTGGAGCTGCGCCACGGCGTGTTCTGCGTGGAGCAGGGAGTGCCCGAGCGCGAGGAGCTCGACGGTCGCGACGGCGAAGGCGTGCACCTGGTGGGGGTCTGCAACGGCGAGGTGCTGGCCACCTGCCGCCTGCTGTTCGTCGGGCCCACGGTCCAATTCAGCCGCCTGGCGGTGCGCCCGACCGCACGGCGCCACGGAATCGCGACCGCGCTCCTGGACCTGGCCGACACCGAGACCCGCGCCGGCGGAGCGCGCCGTCTGGTCCTGCACGCCCAGACCTACGCCCGGGCGCTGTACGACGCGGCCGGCTACGAGCCGCGGGGACGGGTGTTCATGGAGGCGGGGATCGAGCACATCGCGATGGAGAAGCTCCTGCTTGAGCCGCAGGGACCACTCAGAAGGTCCAGTTGAACGCTGAACCGCGGCGTCGCCGGTAGCGTCTCGCCGATGCCAGAAGTGCGAATCGATCCGCTGACCGGCCAGCGCGTGATCATCGCCGAGCAGCGCGCGAGCCGCCCCGGCAACGGCCTGCCCGTGACAGCGGCTCTGCCACTCGCCCCGGCTGACGACCCGTTCGCGCCGGGCAACGAGGACCGCACGCCGCCCGAGCTGTACGCGCTGCGTCCCGATGGCGCGGACGAGAACACGCCGGGCTGGAGCGTGCGGGTCGTGCCCAACCGCTACCCGGTGCTCACCCCGGACTCGGCAGAGCCCGAGCCTCACGCCAACCGCGACCTGTTCTGGGCCGGGCCGGCGCGCGGCGCCCACGAGGTCATCATCAACGCCCCGGATCCGGTCTCCTCGCTGGCGGACCTGGACGTCGAGCAGGTGGTGATGGCCGTCGGGGTCTGGCGTGAGCGGATGCGCGGCCACTCAGATTCCGCCTGCGTCCACGTGAGCGTCAACGAGCGTTACGAGGCCGGCGCGTCGGTCGCGCACACCCACGCGCAGCTGTACGCGCTGGACTTCGTGCCGGCGGCGATCGCGCGCGAGCGGGAGCGGTTCGGGGCGTACGCCACGCGCACGATGGGGGCCAACCTGCTGGGGGACCTCGTGCAGCACGAGGTACGTCAGCGCGAGCGGATCGTCGCCATCGACGATGAGGCGGTGCTGATGGCGCCCTACGGATCGCAGGTGGCCTACCAGCTGATGATCGCGCCGCGGGCGCCCCGAATGCGCTTCGAGGACGACGGCCCGACCGGGGCGGCGATGCTGCACGCTGCGTTGAACCGTCTCAAGCGACTGCTGGGAGCCACCCCGCCGCTGAACCTGTGGGTGCGCACCGCTCCGCAGGGCTCCGAGTACTTCTGCTGGCGGATCGACATCCTGCCTCACGTGGCCAGCCTCGCCGGCCTGGAGCTCGGGACCGGGCTGGGGTGCAACGTCGTCGGGCCCGAGCGGGCGGCCGCCGAACTCCGAGAAAGCTGACCCTGCGGGCTCTGGTGCAGCGCGTCAGCCGCGCCTCGGTGGACGCCGACCAGCGCCGCCTGGCCGAGATCGGTCCGGGGCTGCTGGTCCTGCTCGGAGTCACGCACTCAGACACCGAGGCCGAGGCGGAGTGGCTGGCCGCCAAGGTGCGCGCGCTGCGCGTATTCGCCGACGCCGACGGGCGTATGAACGAGCCGCTGGGCGATCGCGAGGTGCTGTGCGTTAGCCAGTTCACCCTCTACGCAGACGTGCGGCGGGGCAACCGTCCCAGCTACGTGGACGCCGCTCCGCCCGAGCACGCCGAGCCGCTGTACGAGCACTTCTGCGAGCTGCTGGGCGCCCGGCGCGGGCGCTTCGGCGCGCGCATGCAAGTCGAGCTGGTCAACGATGGGCCGGTGACGCTGCTGCTGGAGAGCCGATAATGGCGGCCGTCCTGCACCTGACGGGGCTCCTGCTCCCTCGCCGTCCGGCGGCCGCCGCAATCATGGTCAGTGATGGCTGAACAGGTCCCGGTCGTTGGTGATCACGCCGGTGACGCCGAGCGCTTCGAGCTTGGCCAGGTGGACGGGATCGTCCACCGTCCACACGTACAACTCCTTGCCGAGGCTTTGGACGGTCTCGACAAGCCGTGGCGTCACCACCCCCCAGTGAGCCATGATCGCGTCGGCATGACCGGCGCGCAGCACCTGCGCAGTCTGACGCGGTAGCACCTGTCGCAGATAGGCGAGCATCGCGTAGGCCGCGGGGCGGGTCAGCCGCGACGCCAGATAGTCGCGCCGCGCCTTCGGGACCGAGAGTCCGAGCGCCAGCCCGGGCGCCGCCGCCCGGATCACCCTGAGGCTGGCGAGCTCCATCGTCGAGACGAGCGTGCGCTCGATCAGCCCAGCGGAGCGCACCGCCTCGATCACCGAGAGCTCGTAGCCGGTGGCCTTGATGTCGACGTCGAACCTCGTCTGCGGGGGCAGCTGGTCACGTAGGGCGCGCAGCGCGTCGGTGAACGCAATCGGCTGGGGATGCGAGAGGTCGGCGGAGTCGTGGGCGACGACGAGTTCGCCACCGCGGGCCAGCACGTCGAGCTCGACCATGTCCCAGCTGGCGTCGGCAAGCCGCGCCGGCAGGTCGTCGAGGCTGTGGCCGGCCTTGACGATGCTGTGCGCGACGCGCAGGGAGCGGGGAGTTGGCGCGGCGGTGGAGGTCATTGCGGGCGCAAGCCGATCCCGGTGTAGATCCGGTCCAGCCGTCGGGAGCAGGCGCTGGACCCGGGTTCTCACGGTACAGGCGGTAGCCGGGGTGCTGCTCAGCGGGGCGTCCACGCATCGCGCGGGCGTCTCTGCGGAAGCGTCGGCGGGCGTTTGCGCGCCGGCGGGCGGAGATTCAGGAGCGGCGACGGCGGCTGGCCGCGCCCGCTCGGCGGCGCGCGACTCCCCGGTTCGGCCTGCGGGCGCCGGAGTGAGCCGGCGCGGCCATCGCCTGCGCGTACACGTCCCAGGTCGCCGCGGCGGCATCGTCCCACGACCAGTCAGGCGGGGCGACGGCGGGACGCGAGAGGGCTTCGGCGGTGCGGACCAGCCCGTCGAGGTCGCCGACGTCAGTGAGCGACACCCGACCGTCGAGCACCTCGCGCAGCGCCGGGACGTCGCAGGCGGCCACGGGGGTCCCGCAGGCCAGCGCCTCCAACGGGGGCAGGCCGAAGCCCTCGTCGTCGGAGGGGAACACCAGGGCGTGGGCTCCCGTGTAGATCGTCGCCAGCTCGTCGTCTGAGACGACGCCGGTGAGGTGAACATCGGCCAGCTCGCGGGCCCACCGCCCGGCCGGTCCGGCCAGCACCAGGGGCAGTGAGCGGCGCGCCTTGGCCAGCGCCGCCACGCGCTTGCGGGGATCGGGCACCAGCATCCCGCCGACCCACAGGAGATAGCGCTCGGGAAGCCCGTAGCGGGCGCGGACGGTGGCCACCTCGTCCGGCGACCGCGGCCAGAATACGGGCGCCGCCGCCTCGGGAATCGTCGAGATCCGTCCGGGCTCGATCCGCAGCTCGCGGATCGCGTCCTGCGCGACCGCCTGCGTGGGAACGATCAGGCGGGTGGCGCGCTGGACGGCCAGGTAGCGCAGCTTGACGCGCAGACCCGAGCGCAGGTACTGGCCCGGTCGTTTGAGCGGGACCAGATCGTGCAGCGTGACGACCGTCGGCACCGTCGAGCGCAGCAGCGCGCCTTCGATCCAAGGGGCGTGGAACAGGTCACAGCCGCGCGGGTCACGGCTTTCGATCACCTCGCCCCGCGGGGTGGCGCGCAGCGCCGTCAGCAGGCAGCGCGCATACCGGCCGGTGCCGCGGGGGTTGCCCGCCGGGCGGCTGTCGAAGGCGACCC
Source organism: Solirubrobacteraceae bacterium (assembly GCA_017882405.1). Next base: position 28,898 of record JADGPO010000129.1, read on the forward strand.
TCATGCCGCGGTCACTGTAGCGGTACGTTGCGGCGATGCGCGACTACTACGAGGAGTTGTGGGAGCGCCTGCCGGACAGGTTGGAGCCGCCGGATCTGTTACTGCGAGCTGCCTTCGCCCAGGCCAACGTGCAAGCGGGCGAGCGGGTCCTGGACCTCGGCTGCGGGGAGGGAGACCTGACCGCCGTGCTCGCCCGGGCCGGCGCGCGCACGCTCGGCATCGACGTGGCCGAGGCGGCGCTGGCCAGGGCCCGGCGGCGCCACCCGGAGCTGAGCTTTGAGCGCGTGCCGATCGACGATCCGCTCCCGCTCGCGGACGGTGCGTTCGACGTGGTGTGGGCGAGCGAGGTGATCGAGCACGTGGCCGACACCGCGCGTTGGCTGTCGGAGGTGCGCCGCGTGCTCGCGCCGCGCGGGCGGCTGCTGGTGACGACGCCCAACCACGGCCGCCTGGCCCTCGCGCTGCGCGGAGTGGAGCACTACTCAGCGCCGCTGGGCGATCACCTGCACCTGTACAGCGCGCGCTCGCTGCGCGAGCTCCTGGAGGAGTTCGACTTCACGAAGGTTGACGTGACGACCATCGTCGGGCCGCCGTTGCTGCGCCGCTTGCTGACGGCTCGCGCGGTGCGCTGACGCGCTGCGGGTCCTGATCCACACCACGTACTCCCGGAGCGCCCCGAGTCGTCGCTTCCTACTTCGCTGCTTGACCTCGACTTTGAGACCGTCGGCGCGAGTTGACAGAGGAGCGGCGGCGCCGGGCTGCCGCTGACCGGGCCTGCGCGAGCTTCGTCTGCGCCTGGACGATCTGCGCCGCTGCGGTGCGCGTCGTGGGGTCGGAGGTGTGATCCAGCGCGACGACGTGCTGCAGGGCGGCGAGCGCCTGCTGCAGCTCTCCGGCCTGCAGCTCCATGCCGCCCAGTTGCGCCCACGTCGCCGGGTTCTCGGGTTGGGAGCGGACCGCATGGCGGAGCTGGGCGCGTGCTGCGCGCACCTCGTCGATGGACTGGTAAAGCGAGGCGAGGAGGAAGCGCGGCTCCACCGCGAGCGGGTCACTGGCGACGGAGGTGCGGGCATGGGCGAACGCCGCGGCGTTGCCGTTGGACTCCACTGAGTCAACGACTTCGTTTGCGGATCGCTGCGGTTGCCACTGCATCCACGCGCCGGCGAGCGCGACCCCGGCGACGGTGGCCGCGATGGCGACGGCTCCCGGTCGCTCGAGCAGCGATCGCGGTGAGCGCAGCCACCCCATCGGCGCCGCCAGGGGTCCGCGGCCGGCGAGCCAACCGGCGCACAGGAGGACGGGCACGCTCACTCCCGGGAAGTACCACGTCCAGTCCAACGCTGACTGGATCCCGAAGCCGACCACGACCACTGCCAGCGCGACCATGCCCACACGCTCGGCGTGCTGGTCGGCCGGCAGGGAGCTCCAGCCGCTGCGAATCGCCAACGGGCGTGCTGCCGCCATTGCCCAGGCCACGAGCAGCGCCAAGGTGACGGCGATGCCGATCAGACCCAGGTCGGCGAACGTCTCGATGATGTAGCTGTGCGCCTGATCGGACTTGGCCGGGTTGGTGGTGTAGCGTAGGCGGGCCGTGCCATAGCCCGAGGCACCCACGCCCTTCAACAGCGCATGGCTGCCGACATTGAGTCCCTCATGCCAATACAGCGGACGACTGGAGCCGAACTCGAGCACGCGCGTCGGGGCGTTTGTGGCGCCGCCCTGGGTGCTGGTGAGCGTCGTCCAGGCGTGGGAGATCTCTCCGGTCAGGCCGCGCGAGGAGGTGGCCACCGCGCCCACTGCCGCCACCGGGACCAGGCAGGCCAGCATCACCAGCCCGGTCCCCACGCGGTGGCGCATGCCGGCCGAGAGCGCTCTGTGATCCATCGCCCAGGCGCATGCCACTCCGGCGGCGGTGACGAGCACCAGCACGACCGCCACGACCACGCCGAACATGTGTCCGGCAGAGTCCATCGCCGGCGTGAGTGCCCCGTCGGCGGTGAGCACGGAGTGCGACAGCGGCCAGGCGGAGATCGCGGCCGCGCCGGCGCCGCCCACGGCCAGCATCGCGGCCGAGCGCAGCCGCAGGGGCACGAACACCAGCCAGGCAGCCAGGGCGACGACCGCGGCCACGTCGGCCGATCGTGAGGAGGAGAGCAGAACCGCGCTGAGCGTCAGCGCGATGGCGGGCGCCGCCAGCCCGGCGACGCGCCGCCCGCGGTCACGGCGGGTGGCGACCCATAGGCAGGCGGGGAGGCCAAGCGCGCCGATGATGCCGACCGCGTTGTAATAGCCGAACGGTGCTTGCAACCGGCCGTAGGTGTTGTCGGGAGCGAGCGTCGCGGGGAAGACCTTGGCGAGCAGCGCCCATCCGCTGAGGGCGACGGTGACGAGCGCGATCGCGCCCAGTAGGACCGGCCACCGTCCGGGCGCCAGCCGCGCCAGCGCCGCTGCCCCGGCGAACGCGGCCAGGTAGCTGAGCATCTGGTTGGCAGCCGACCAGGAGGTGTCGGGCACGACTGACCAGAGGATCGAGAGGCCCGTGAGCGCGGTCAGCGCCGCCATCAGCCCGACCGTGCCCGCCCCCCAGGCCCGGCCGCGGCTGACCCCGCCGACCAGAACAGCGGTCGCCACGGCTCCCGCTCCGAGCAGCGTGAGCACGATCTCCGTCCAGGTGTTGCCGGTGGTGGCGGTCGTCTGGTCGACACCGCCCGAGGTCACGAACGCGACCGCCACCAGGCCCGCGCTCAGGCAGAGGACGAGGAGCCCGTCGGCGAAGACTGGTGTGGGCCCGCCCGCCGGGGATCGGTATGGCAACGGGTCGTCGGGCTCGGCGCTCTCCTGCGCCGCGGCGAGGGTCGACACGCTGCGCGAGGCTAGCAACGGCTTCAGCCGGAGTAGGTGTCCCGAAACCATGTCTTAACCGGCCCAGGCAATCAGCATCAGCGTGTGTCCGAACCCGGCTGCGCGGGGGCGCGAGCCGAAGGCGTCGAGCCGGGTGACGGCTCGCTGGAGGGCCGGAGCCAGCCGTCGCCAGCTGAAGGTCACCGCGTGCAGCTCCGGACGCAATCCGGCGTCCCGGGCCTCGTCGGCGAGCCGGCGCGGCGACAGCGGAACGTCGTCGGGGGTCCCGTGCACCCAGGTGCCGAGACCCAGGTGGTTGGCGAGCGCCAATGCCGCGCCGACCGGATGCCAGGCGCCGGGCTCGATCGCGATCATCGCGCCCCCGGGGCGCAGCAGCCGCGCGGCTTCGGCAAAGCAAGGCGACAGCGGACCCTGGAAGGCGATGTGGTGCAGCACCAGCCGGTACAGGACCACGTCGAACGAGTGCGACGGGAGGTCCAAGGCCCCCGCGTGGCCCACGTGCGCTTCGTCGGCTCGTCCGGCCTCCAGCACGCCGGCCACGCGCGCCGGGTCGGCGTCGACCGCGACCAGGCGAAACGCCGGCGCGGGAAACAGGTGCCGGCCCGGATGCCAGCCGCTGCCGACAGAGAGCACGTCACCGCCGCGCAGCCCCAGACGACGGTCCACCAGGGCCTGCTCACGTGCCTCCGCGTGGCGATAGTGCAGCTGCAGCGTGGCTCGCCGGCTGCGGCGGTCCAGGAGGTTGTCGGGCTCGTAGGGCTCGGAGGCCGCCGGCTCAGCCACGGAGGACCTCCTCATAGGCGGCGACGGTCTCGCGCCCGCACCGCTCCCAGGTGAACTCGCGCGTCACCGTCTCGCGTGCCCGGGCTCCCAGCGCGGCGCGCCGGGCCGGGTCGCGCAGCAGGGCGTCGATCATCGCGGCCAGCCCGCGGGGGTCGCGCGGCGCGACGAGCTCGATCCCGCCGCCGGCGGCCGCGATCTCCTCGGGACCGTCCTCACCGGCGCAGCCGATCGCCGGCACGCCCGCGGCCATCGCCTCGATGTAGGCGACGCCGAAGGCCTCGGCCACGCTGGGCAGCACGAACAGCGAGCCCGCGCGGGCCTCGGCCACGGCCTGGGCAGGAGCCACGCGGCCCCGCAGCGCCACCCGGTCGGCCACGCCCCGCGCGGCGGCGAGCGCTCGCAACGCCTCGCGCTCGGGACCGTCGCCGACGATCACATAGCGCAGGGCCGGCCAAGCCGGCGCCAGCAGCGCCAACGCCTCGATCACGTCGGCGTGGCGCTTGCGCGAGATCAGGTTCCCGACCGACACCAGGGTCGGCTCGGCCGGCGGCTCGGCGGCCGCCGCCGGAGGGTCGGTGCCGAGGTGCACGACCTGGGTGTGCGCCGCGCCCAGCACCCGGCAGCGGGCGGCGGTACCGGTGCTGTTGGCGAGCACCCGTCGCGCGTGTTCGAAGGTCGCCCGCACGTTGGGGGCGCCGGCATGGGACCCCAGGACGTCGCCGCCATGGACCGAGACCAGCAGTGGTGTGCCGGGCGCTGCCCGCCGGACCGCGTCCCCGGCAGGCACCGCGTAGTGGGCGTGAATGAGGTCGAAGGCAAACTGCGCCCGGATCTGCGTGAGCGCGCGGCGCAGCAGCGGCGCCGCCCATGCGCCCCAGCTGGCATAGCTCCACGGGCGCGGAGGGGACAAATAGCGCAGGTAGTCGACCC
>JADGPO010000130.1 GCA_017882405.1 Solirubrobacteraceae bacterium
CGGCTACGAGGACGATCCGGAGCCTGTGGCCGTCGCAGCGCCAGAGGCAGGAGAGACAGCCCAGTCCGCCTCGAGCGAAAGCGAGACGTCATGAAGGTCGCCTACTGGCCGGGCTGCGTGAGCCGCGGGTTCACGCCGGAGCTGCACGGCTCGATGGCCAAGATCGCGCCGCTGCTGGACCTGGAGCTGATCGAGCTCGACCGTGCTGCCTGCTGCGGCGCGGGCGTGATCGCCGAGCACAGCCAGGAGCTGGCCGACACGCTCAACGCGCGCACGTTCGCGCTCGCCCAGCAGACCGACGGCGAGCTGATGATGAACATCTGCTCCACCTGCCAGGGCGCGCAGTCCGAGTGCCAGGAGCGCCTGGACGCCAACACCGACTACCGCCAGCAGATCAACGGCAACCTGCAGGAAGAGGGCCTCACCTACGAAAAGGATCCCGCCCGCCCGCTGACGAACAAGAACCTGCTGTGGCTCCTGGTCGAGGAGATCGGCTTGGACAACCTCAAGGCCAAGGTCCGGCGACCGCTGACCGACCTCAAGGTCGGGCCCTTCTACGGCTGTTACATCGTCCGCCCGGTCGAGCGCCTGGGGGTCGACGAGGACCACCCGCGTGACCGCTACATGCACATGGTGATCGAGGCGCTGGGCGGCACCGTGATCGATTACGCGGGCGTGTACAAGTGCTGCGGCTTTCCGATCATCACGATGAACAAGCAGGCCTCGCTGGCGATGGCCGGACGCCACCTCGGCGACGCGATCGACGCGGACGCCGACTGCCTGGTCGTCCCCTGCCCCCTGTGCCACCTCAACCTCGATCTACAGCAGCCGCTGGCGGCCAAGCAGGTCGGACGCGAGCTGAGCCTGCCCGTGCTGCACCTGCCGCAGCTGGTGGGCCTCGCCCTGGGCCTCCAGCCCAAGGAGCTGGGGCTGGGCAAGCACGTGGTCAAGCCGACGTCGGTGATCGACTGGTCGGCGTCAGTGGTGGCCGGCGCCACCGTCTAAGGCGCCCCGGAAAGCAAAAGCGCGAGGCCTCCAGAAAGACCTCGCGCTTTATTCCCATTGCCCGTCCCTCGAGCCGTCCAGGCCCAAAGTTCGTTCACGTAGTGTGGCGGGCATCACACGGAATTTCGTCCCCTTGGGGGGGTGATCTTCGGGTGACGGGGGTGAGACTGACGGGTGAGAGCCGTGTCACCCCTGTCCGATAGTGTTCGGGCGCCGATGACGATCGCCAACCGCCAGCCGATCACGCTTGCGGTGGCGCAGTTCGAGGACATCGTCAGCCGGGGCCTGCAGGCGTTGATCGACGAGGAGCCCAACCTCCGCCTGGTCGCTGCCGACGTCGAGCAGGACCAACTTCCGTCGACGCTCTCAGATCACCGGCCCGATGTGGCGATCCTCAACTTCGGCACGCTGACCAGCCCAGGCGAGCTGCGCGACCTGCACGCCGATTTCCCTGACACGCGCCTGCTGGTGCTGGCCAACAACCCGTCGGCGGCCGAGTGCCGCCAGATGATCGGCTTCGGGGCCACGGCCTGCCTGGCCAAGAGCGCCGAGGCGCGCGATGTGCTGCATGCGATCTACCTGGCGTCGCGGGGCCTGCACGTGGCACCGCCGGCGGGGATGCTGGCCTACGAGCCCTCCGGCCCCGCACCGCTGACCCCCCGCGAGGCCGACGTGCTGGAGCTCCTGCAGGCCGGTCACTCCAACGCCGAGATCGCCGGCGCGCTGCACGTCGGGGTCGAGACGGTGCGCACCCATGCACGTCACATCTATCGAAAGCTCGGCGTCAGTACCCGGCGGGAACTGCGCCCTCCGGTGTAGGCGCCGGCGGCGGCGCTCCGGGCTCGCGTCCGCCCGCCGGAAAGGCTAAACGGGCCGAGTCACTCGGTCCACGGCTCGCCGAAGCGCTCGCCAAAGACGAACTCCGACACCGGGTTGCGCGTCAGCTTGCGCGGCCAGTCGCCATCGCGATAGCCGACCGAGATGTGACCGGCGACCGCGAACCCCTCGGGGATCGCCAGCAGCTCGCGCAGCTGCGGCTCGGCCGGAACCAGCAGCGTGGTGAAGGCCGCGCCCAGGCCCTCGTGGCGCAGCCCCAGCAGCACGTTGTGCACGAACGGGTAGACCGACGCGCCGCCCACGATGCTGGGACGGTCCAGCTCGGCATCGGTGATCGCCAGCAACTCGAGCTGGGCGCACACCACCAGGTGCACCGGGACCTCGTCGAAGCGGTGCGCGAACTCGTCGGCCCCGCGCAGCATCCGGAGTCGCCCGGCCGGCAGCCCGCCGGCCTCCCCGGCGTCCAGGGCCGCGCGGCCGCCGGTCTTGACCATGTAATCGTCCCAGGGCTGCTCGTAGAGCTCGCGCATCCGCCTTCGCAGCTGGAGGTCCGTGACCACGATCAACCGCCAGGGCTGGCGGTTGCCGCCGCTGGGAGCAAAGCGCGCGCTCTCGAACACCCGCTCCAGCAGCTCGCGGGGAACCGGATCGTCGGTGAAGTGGCGCGTCGAGGGGACGCACCGCATCAGCTCGTAGAAGTCCTCAGGCAACGGACGGGCTGGCGCGGTCGGCCACCAGCAGCTCCGCGATCTGTACCGCGTTGGTGGCGGCGCCCTTGCGCAGGTTGTCGGAGACGACCCACATGCCGAGCGCGCGCGGATGGGATTCGTCGCGGCGGATCCGCCCCACGAACACCTCATCGCGCCCCTCGGCCTGCAGAGGGGTGGCCACGTTCTCCAGGACCACGCCGGGGGCTTGCGCCAGCAGCTCGCGCGCGTGCTCGGCGCTCAGCGGCTCGCGCGTCTGCACGTTCACCGCCTCGGAGTGGGACACCCGGACGGGGACGCGGACGCAGGTCACGGCCACCCCGATCGACTCGTCCTCGAGGATCTTGTGCGTCTCGAACATCATCTTCCGCTCTTCGTCGGTGTGGTCGTCGCCCTCGGCGAAGTTGCCGGCCGCCCCGATCACGTTGAAGGCGATCGGCTCGGGATACACCTCGGGCGCGGGCATCTCCATGCCGTGCAGCGAGGCGTGGGCCTGCGCGTCGAGCTCGGCGACGGCCTTGACCCCGGTGCCCGACACCGACTGGTAGGTGGCCACCACCAGCCGCTCGATTCCGACCGCCCGGTGGATCGGCGCCAGCGCCACCATTAGCTGCATCGTCGAGCAGTTGGGGTTGGCGATCACGCCTCGATGGTGCGCGAGAGCGTGCGGGTTGACCTCGGAGACGACCAGCGGGACCGACGGGTCACGCCGAAACGCGGATGAGTTGTCGATCACCACGGCGCCGTGATCGACGAACCGCGTCGCCCAGTGGCGCGAGGTCCCGGCGCCGGCCGAGAACAGCGCGATGTCGAAGCCGCGCAGGTCGGCGGCGTCGTCGAGCGCCTGCACCACGCGGCCGTCGATCTCCGTCCCCGCGGAGCGCTCCGAGGCGAACAGCACGATCTCGTCAGCGGGGAACGAGCGCTCCTGCAGCAGCGCGAGCATCGTGCGCCCCACCGCACCGGTGGCGCCGACCACGGCAACGCGGGTCATCGGGGCCCCTGCTCGGGCTCGATGCCGCCCTCGCCCAGCTCGAAGGCGGAGTGCAGCGCGCGCACCGCCTGGGGCACGTCGCCGGCGCGGATGATGCAGGAGATCTTGATCGGCGAGGTCGAGATCATCTCGATGTTGATGCCCTCGGTGGCCAGGGTGTGAAACACCTTGGCGGCCACGCCGGGATGCGAGCGCATCCCGGCCCCGACGATCGACACCTTGCCGATCCCGCGGTCGGCTTCCACGTTGGAGAGCCCCAGGTCGAGCTGCACGGCCTCGAGCACGTGCTCGGCGGCACGCAGATCCTCCAGGCCGATCGTGAACGACACCTCGGCGGCGCGGCCCTCGGTCCGCGGCTCGTTTTGGATGATCGTGTCCACGTTGCAGTTGGCGTCAGCCAACGCCATGAAGATGGCGGCGGCCGCACCAGGGCGATCAGGCACGCCGATCAGCGTGATCCGCGCCTCGTCGGTGGAGTGGGTGACGGCGGTGATGAGCGGGTGTTCCATGGTCTCGTCTTCTCCGAGCACAACGGTACCGGGACCGGGATCGAAGCTCGATCGGCAGTGGATCCGCACGCCGTGGGTCCGCGCGTACTCCACCGAGCGCAGCTGCAGCACGCCCGCGCCCGAGGCCGACATCTCCAGCATCTCCTCGAAGCTCACCTGGGGCAGCTTGCGGGCGTCGGGCACGATCCGCGGATCGGCACTGAACACGCCGGCTACATCGGTGTAGATCTCGCACACCTCGGCACCGATCGCCGCCGCCACCGCCACCGCGGTGGTGTCCGAGCCGCCCCGGCCCAGGGTGGTCACGTCATAGCTGGTGGAGACGCCCTGAAAGCCGGCGACGAGCACGATCAACCCTTCGGCCAATGCCTCCGTGATACGCATCGCGCGTACGTCGACGATCCGCGCCTTGGTGTGCATGGTGTCGGTCACGATCCCCGCCTGCGAGCCGGTGAGCGAGATCGCGCGGTGGCCGAGGTCGTTGATCGCCATCGCGCACAGCGCGCAGGAGATCCGCTCGCCCGTGGACAGCAGCATGTCCATCTCGCGCGGATCGGGATCAGGCGAGACCTCCTCGGCCATCAGGATCAGCTCGTCGGTCGTCTTGCCGCGCGCCGACAGGACGGCGACCACGCGCTTGCCGGACTCGCGCTGGGCGACGATCCGCCGCGCCGCCGCCTTGATCCGGTCGGCGTCGGCAACGGACGTCCCGCCGAACTTCATCACCACTGTCTCAGGCACGGTCGGCAAGGCTAATGGCTGACTGCAACGCGCGGCTCGCCGCGGTCAGACGGCGCGCCGGCCGGAGAAAGCGCGGCCGAGCGTCAGCTCATCGGCGTACTCCAGGTCGGCGCCGACCGGGAGGCCTGACGCCAGACGGGTCACCGACAGCTCCGGTAGGCGCTCGCGCAGGCCGCCGGCGAGGTGCAGCGCCGTGGCCTCGCCGGTGGTCGTCGGGTTGGTGGCGATGACCACCTCGCGCACCGAGTCGGCTACGGCGCGCTCGTAGAGCTCGGCGATCTTGAGGTCCTCGGGGTCGATCCCGTCGATCGGCGACAGTGCCCCGCCGAGCACGTGATAGCGGCCGGCGAACTCGTGCGTGCGCTCGATCGAGATCACGTCCGAGGGCTCCTCGACCACGCAGATCAGCGCCGGGTCGCGGCGTGTGTCCTCGCAGATGCGACAGCGCGGGCCGTCGGCGAGGTTGAAGCACACCTCGCACAGCCCGATCCGCCTCTTTACATCCATGATCGCGTCCGCCAGCGCCATCGCCTCCTCGTCTGACTGACGCAGCACGTGGAAGGCCAGGCGCTGCGCGGTGCGACCGCCGACCCCGGGCAGCTTGGACAGCTCGGTGATCAGCCGCTGGACGGGAGGCGCGTACACGGAGTGGAAACTAAAACAACGAAGCTGTGGCCTACATGCCGGGCAGGCCCAGCCCACCGAGGCCGCCCGCGATCCCGCCCATCTTTGAGGCGGCAAGCTCCTGGGCGGAGTTCAGCGCGCCGTTGACCGCCGCCAGGACCATGTCCTGGAGCAGCTCGACGTCCTCGGGGTCGACGGCCTCGGGGTCGATCGTGATCGACTTGATCGTCAGGTCTCCGGTCGCCTGGACCGTGACCATCCCGCCGCCGGCCGCCGACTCGACGACCTCGTCCTTGAGCGACTCCTGCGCGGCGAGCATGTCCTCCTGCATCTTCTGGGCCTGCTTGAGGAGCTGGTTCATGTTCGGCGGCTGGGGCATTAGTCGGTGTCCTCCTGATCGGGGTCGTCGAGCACTTCCTGGGCGTCGAATTCCTCCACCAGGCGTTTCACCAGGTCCTCGTGGCTGAGCCCGTCGTCTGCCGGCAGCTCGGTCTCGTCGCGCAACTCGTAGCGCAACTTCAACATCGTGCCGACGACCGAGCGCAGCGCCTCGGCGGTGGCCCGGCGGTAGTCGTCCTGCTCGGCCTTGCGCTTGAGAAACGCCTTGCCGGCGGGGAAGGCGATCGTCACGTCGTGGCCGGTGAGCGACACCGGCCGGGCGTCGGCCAGCAGCGCGGCCAGCATCTGGTTCTCCTGGCGCACGACGTCGATCACCGCGGGCCAGCAGGCAGCCACCGTCTTGAGCTCCGGCGGGCCGTCGTGTGGCGGGGCGGCCGCGGTCTCGGGGGCGCCGGTGGGCGGGGCGGCCGCGGTCTGATCGGCGACGGGCGCCGGGGCGGGCTGGGGCGCCGGGGCGGGCTGGGCCGGCGGGGCCAGGGCGACCCGGGGCGCGGCGCCCGGTCCACCGGCCAGCGCCGACTCCAGCCGTTCGATCCGCGCCAGCAGCGCGGCCGTCGAGGGATCGACCTCGGGCGCGGCCGCCTTGATCAGCACCAGCTCAAGCTGAATCCGGGCCTGGGCGCCGTTGGCGGTGGCGTCCAGCGCGGCGGCGACCAGGTCAAGCAGGCGGACGGCGTCGGTCTCGGCCAGCGCCTGCGCCTGGGCCTGCAGGCGCTCGTCGCGCTCGGGGGTGATGCGCAGCTCCTCGGGCACCTCGCCCAGCACCTGGACGGCCAGCAGCTCCCGACCGTGGATCTCCAGGTCGCGCAGGATCTGTCCGGGGTCGCGGCCCGAGCCGGTGAGGCGAGCGGCGATGCGCAACGCGGCGGCGGGGTCGTGGGCGACGACGGCGTCGAGCGCCTCGAACAGCTGCTCGGCGTCGGCCACGCCCAGCACGGCCAGCACGTCGTGAGCGGCGATCGTCTCGTCGCCGGCGTAGGTCGAGAGCTGCTCGAGCGTGCCCAGCGCATCGCGGAAGCTGCCGGTCGCGTGCCGGGCGATCAGGGCGACGGCCGCCGGCTCGATCGCGATCTGCTCCTCGACGGCGACCCGGCCGACAACCTTGGCGACCTGCTCCACCGTGGGGCGGCCGAAGTCGAAGCGGTGGCAGCGATCGACGACCGTGGGCAGAATCTTCTGGGCCTCGGTGGTGGCAAGTACGAAGATCGTCCGCGGTGGTGGCTCCTCCAGCGTCTTGAGGAACGCGTTCCACGCCTGGGGGGAGAGCATGTGCGCCTCGTCGAGGATGTAGACCTTGTGGCGGCCCGAGACCGGCGCGTAGGCGACTCGCTCGCGCAGGTCACGGATGTCGTCGACCGAGTTGTTGGAAGCGGCGTCCATCTCGATCACATCCAGCGAGGTGGCGTTGGCGATCGACACGCAAGATTCGCACACGCCGCACGGATCCGGGGTCGGCCCGCGGTCGCAGTTCAGGCAGGCGGCGAACGTCTTGGCGGTGCTCGTCTTGCCGGTGCCCCGCGAGCCCACGAACAGGTAGGCGTGATGAACCTTGCCGCGGGTGATGGCATTGGAGAGGGTGCGCACCACCTGCTCCTGGCCGACGAAGTCGGAGAACGTGCGCGGGCGGTGGCGGCGATAGAGCGAGGGGCCGGTCGACACGGACTCTCGAGTCTAGTGACCGGGTGGGTGGGCTCCGTCTCTCAAAATCATGGACCGTGCACCCTCCGTCGAGGCCGTTCCCAAGGCGCGGCCGCCGCTTCAAAGCTCCGGTTAGGCACTCCCGACGCGCCTGGAGGTGACCGCTTAAGGCTGCTTCCTTCCGGACCTGACCTGGTTCACAGCTCTCCATCGCGACGGGACCTGACCATCACCACCTCGAAACGGGGCGCTGACCCCGGGCCTAAAGCCCCTCGGGAGGGAATTCAGCCCCGCTAGAGCGGATTGCGGGTACAGGGTACCGCTAGCACCCCGCCTAGCACGGTCCGTCTCGGATGCTAGTCGGTTTGGGCGGCCGCTACCAGCGCGAAAAGCCGGTCTCGCCGATCCTCTAACGTCGGACCAGCCCTTGTCCGACGCTCAGAGCCGTCCCGAACCGAATCGCTGGTCAGTGCTCGCCCTGTTGGGCGTGGCGCAGCTGATGGTCGTGCTCGACGCGCCGATCGTCAACAATCGCCCTGCCCTCGGCGCAGAAGGCGCTGCACTTCTCCACTGACAGCCGGCAGTGGGTCGTCACCGCCTATGCGCTGGCCTTCGGCAGCCTGTTGCTGCTGGGCGGCAAGCTGGGCGACCTGTTCGGACGCAAGTGGACTTTCATCGCCGGGCTGATCGGCTTCTCGGTGGCCTCGGCGCTCGGAGGACTGGCCCAGTCCTTCGGGATGCTCGTCGCC
>JADGPO010000131.1 GCA_017882405.1 Solirubrobacteraceae bacterium
CGCCGCCGAACATCCCGCCGCCGCCGAAGCCACCGGAGGGCGGCCCGCCGAAGCCGCCGCCCGGAAATCCGCGGCCGCCATGGCCGCCCGGGCCGCCATGGCCGCCCGGGCCGCCCGGGCCGCCCATCGAGGCGCTGGCCGGCCCGCCGGCGGGGAACGTGCTGCTGGTGGCGTGGCCGAGCGTCTCGGTCGCCCAGGTGGCCGGAGCCGCCAGCAGCGCTGCGCCGGTGACCGCGAGGGCGATCATCCGCAGCCGCGGCGAGAGCCTGAGCGCCAGCGCGACCGCCCCGGCGATGCCGACGACGATCACGAGCGGCTTCGCCCACGACAGGGACCCGCTCAGGTTGCCGAGCACCACCAGCTCGGTGACCGCGCCGCCCACGATCGCCAGTGGCCCGACAATCCGCCCCAGTCGCTCGCCCGACAATGCCTGACCGACGCCCGCGCCGACGAGCATCGCCGTCCACGGCGCCAGGAAGGACACGTAGTAAGGATGAAAGATGCCCGAGGCGTCGCTGAACACCACGGCGCTCACGGCGAACGCGCCGCCGACCGCGATCAGCCAGCCGCTGCGCGGATCCGAGCGCCGCAGCCGCGAGGCCACCAGCAGGCCCACGCCGGCGACGATGGCAAAGCCGATCAGCCACCCCGCCTGGTCGCCCAACCCGGATTGCAGCAGGCGCAAGACGCCGGTGTTGCCGCCGAAGGCGCCGCCAACACCACCGCCGCCGCCGATCGCTCCCGGTGCGCCGGTCTGCCCGGTCACCCGGCCGACGCCGTTGTAGCTGAAGATCAGCGACCAGATGCTGTTGTCAGACGTGCCGGAGATCCACGGGCGGTCGGCCGCCGGGGTGAGCGTCACCAGCAGCGGCCAGGCCAGGCCGACGACCGCCATCGCCACGCCCCCCAGCGTCAGCTGGCGCAGCGCCGTCAAGCGCCCGCGAGGAGCGACCCACAGGTAGGCGAGCGCGATCCCGGGGACCACGAACAGCGCCACCGCCATCTTGGTCTCAAAGCCCAGGCCGACGCAGATCCCGCTCCACACCAGCCAGCGGGTGCGGCCGTCCTCGAGCGCGCGGACCGCGAACCAGAGCGCGGCCACGCAGCACAGGACCAGCAGCTGGTCGGGGTTGTTGTGGCGCGAGATGGCGACCGTGATCGGGGTCAGCGCCAGCGCGATCCCGGCGGCGAAGCCCGCGGGACGGCCAAACCGACGGCGCACCAGGTCATAGGTCAACCCGGCGGCGACGATCCCCATCAGAGCCTCGGGAATCAGAATGCTCAGCGAGTTGACGCCGAAGATCCGGGCCGACAGCGCCTGCACCCACAGGGCGAGCGGCGGCTTGTCGACGGTCATCAGCCCCGTCTTGTCCAGCGAGGCGAACAGGAAGTCGTGCCAGCTGCCGGCCATCGAGCGCACGGCGCCCGAGTAGAAGGTGTTGGCCCAGCCGTTGATCGAGAGGCCCCAGAGGTTCAGCAGCGCCGCGATCGCCAGCACACCCGCCAGCTCGGGCCGCGTGCGGGCACGGGAGACCAGCCGCGGAACGGCACGCTGGCCCAGGCGCAGCGAGCGCAGCGGTAGGCGATACGAGGACGAGCCCGAGCTCATCGGACGAGCATGCGAGGCCGACGTGAAAGAAGCCTAAGAGAGATGCTCACGGCTGATCCGGGGCGTGGTGGCTCTCGGTGTAGACGCCGGCGACGACCAGCAGGCCGCCGGCCGTGACGGCCAGGCCCGCTACCGAGCGGATGAGGATCGACATATCGGCTCCTTGAAACAGGGGTGGACGCTCATCAGCATCCAGGTGCGCCCGAAGCCCGGTCGAAGACGTCCCTAAGACCAACGTAGGACCAGGAGTTCCGCAGCCCTAGAGTACGAGTATCCCGTCTCTAGAGACCAGGAGCACTGAGAGCTGAGACCTTTGCCCCCCACCGACAACAGCTTTGACGCCCGCGCCACCCTCAGCGTGGGCGCGGCCGAGTTCGAGATCTACCGGCTCGACGCCCTGCAGGCGAAATTCGACGTCGCGCGACTGCCGTTCTCGCTGAAGATCCTGCTCGAGAACCTGCTGCGCAACGAGGACGGCGAATCGATCCGCGCGCAGGACATCGAGGCGCTGGCCAGCTGGAACGCCAACGACGAGCCCGCCAAGGAGATCTCGTTCACCCCCGCCCGCGTGGTCATGCAGGACTTCACCGGCGTGCCGGCGATCGTCGACCTGGCGGCGATGCGCGACGCGATGCGCGACCTCGGCGGCGAGGAGTCCAAGATCAACCCGCTGGTTCCGGCCGAGCTGGTGATCGACCACTCGGTGCAGGTCGACGCCTACGGCACCGCGCAGGCCTTCCAGCACAACGCCGACCGGGAGTTCGAGCGAAACCAGGAGCGCTACGCCTTCCTGCGCTGGGGCCAGGGAGCGTTTGACAACTTCAGCGTGGTCCCGCCCGACACCGGGATCGTGCACCAGGTCAACCTCGAGTATCTCGCCCGCGTGGTGTTCGTCGACGACGAGCGCAACCTCGCGTATCCGGACACCCTGGTGGGGACCGACTCGCACACCACGATGATCAACGGCCTGGGCGTGCTCGGCTGGGGCGTGGGCGGAATCGAGGCCGAGGCGGCG
>JADGPO010000132.1 GCA_017882405.1 Solirubrobacteraceae bacterium
CGCCGGCGAGGGGCCAGGCTGGTGCTCGTCTCGCATCTCGGCAGGCCGCACGGCCGGCGCGATGAGAGTCTCTCGCTTGCCCCCGTGGCGGATCGCCTGCGGGAGCTGACCGACGCCAAGGTGACGCTGGCGCCCGGCGTCGTGGGGGAGGACGTAAGAGCGCTCACCGAAGCGCTGGGTGACGGGGAGGTGCTGCTGCTGGAGAACGTGCGGTTCGAGCCGGGGGAGACCGGCAACGACCCGGAGCTGGCCCGCGCGCTGGCCGACCTCGCCGACGTCTACGTGAACGACGCGTTCGGCACGGCGCATCGCGCACATGCCAGCACCGAGGGCGTGGCGCATCTGCTCCCGAGTGCCGCCGGGCAGCTGTTGGAGAGCGAGGTCAGGACGCTCACCGGGATCCTCGACGATCCGAGCCGCCCGCTCGTGGCGGTGATCGGCGGCGCCAAGGTGACGGACAAGATCGCCGTGATCGATCGCTTTCTCGTGCTCGCGGACACGGTGATCATCGGCGGGGCGATGTGCTTCCCGTTTCTCAGCGCGCAGGGGCATGCGGTCGGTGACTCCCTGTGCAGCGAGGATGACTGCGAGCACGCGCGTCGAGTGCTCGCCGATGCGGCCGAGCCCGGACCGGCAGCCGCGCGGGTGCGGCTCGAGCTGCCCAGCGATCTCGTGATCGGCGATCGGCTGGCGGAGGACGCACAGCACCGCGTGCTTCACGGCGTGGAGGTGCCGAAGGGGTGGATGGGCCTCGACATCGGCCCGGAGACCGCCGAGCGCTACGCAGGCGAGATCGAGGCGGCCGGCACGGTGTTCTGGAACGGCCCGATGGGAGCGTTCGAGCTCGAGCCGTTCGCAGCGGGGACGCGCACCGTGGCGCAGGCGGTGGCCAGGGCGAAGGGCCTGACGGTGGTCGGCGGGGGGGACTCGGCGGCGGCGCTCGCGCACTTCGGCCTGGAGGATGCGGTCGATCACCTCTCCACCGGCGGGGGAGCGACGCTTGAGCTCGTGGAGGGTCACGTGCTGCCCGGCGTGCAGGCACTCGACGGAGCGGGCGCGCCGTCGTGATGGATCGCCTTCCGCTGATCGCGGGGAACTGGAAGATGTACAAGACCGAGGCGCAGGCCGAGGAGTACATCCAGGCGCTGCTGCCGGCCGTCTCGGGGGTCGATGGCGTGGACGTGGCGATCTGCGTTCCGTTCACCGACCTGAAGGCGATGGTGGACAGCGCGCGGGGATCGCCGGTGGACGTGTATGCGCAGAACATGCACCAGGAGCCCGAGGGCGCGTTCACGGGTGAGGTCTCGGCGGCGATGCTCCTCGAGGCGGGAGTTCAGGGAGTCGTGCTCGGCCACTCCGAGCGGCGCGAGCATTTCGGCGAGACCGACCGGGCGCTCTCGCTGAAGGTGCCGGCTGCGCTCGACGCCGGCCTGACCCCGATCCTGTGCGTCGGGGAGACGGAGGGCGAGCGCGACGACGAGGAGACCGATCGAAAGCTCCGCCAGCAGATCCAGGACGACCTGGCAGGCGTTCCGGACGAGCGGCTCGGCGAGGTGGTGATCGCCTATGAGCCGATCTGGGCGATCGGCACCGGCAGGGTGGCCACCACCGCGCAGGTGCAGGAGGCGATCGCCTTCATCAGGGCTCTGGTGGGCGATCGCGACCTGGCCGCCGCCGAGCGCGTGAGGATCCTCTACGGCGGGTCGGTGAAGCCCGAGAACGCGGCCGAGCTGCTCGCACTGGACGACGTGGACGGGGCGCTGGTCGGCGGCGCCTCGCTGCTGGCCGAGTCGTTCGCGCAGATCGTGGCGGCCGCCACGCCATGACGCTGCCGGCCGGCCCCGCGACGCTGCCCGTCCGCTGCGCCTGCCTTGTGGTGCTCGACGGCTGGGGGCTGGCCGAGCCGGGACCGGGCAACGCGATCTCGCTGGCCCACACTCCGGTGTTCGACGAGCTGTGGAAGAGCTTCCCCCACACGACGCTCAAGGCCAGTGGTCGCGCCGTGGGGCTGCCCGACGGCCAGATGGGAAACAGCGAGGTCGGGCACCTGAATCTGGGCGCCGGAGCGGTCGTGCGGCAGGACCTGGTGCGGATCGACGACGCGATCGCCGACGGGTCGCTGGCCCGAAACGAGGTCCTGCGGGCGGCGTTCGCCGGCTCCGAGCGCGTTCATCTGCTCGGGCTGGTGTCCGACGGCGGGGTTCACTCCTCCCTGGACCACCTCCGCGCGCTCATCGGGCTGGCGAGTGCGCAGGGGGTCAAGGACCTGGTGGTGCACGCGTTCACCGACGGTCGCGACACCCTGCCGCACGCGGGGCGCGGGTTCCTGGCGGAGCTCGAAGGGATTCCCGGCGTAAGGGTCGGGTCGGTCGTTGGACGCTACTGGGCGATGGACCGCGATCGGCGCTGGGACAGGACCCAGCGCGCCTACGACATGCTGGTCCACGGCGACGCGCCACACCACGCCGACAGCGGTCAGGAGGCGGTGCGGGACGCCTACGAGCGGGGGGAGACCGACGAGTTCATCGAGCCCACGCTCGTCGGTGATGAGGCGACCATCAGGAGCAGCGACAGCGTGGTGTGCTTCAACTTCAGGCCCGACCGCATGCGCCAGCTCACGCGGGCGCTGGCCGAGCCGGGGTTCGGGCAGGACGCGCAGGAGGAGCTCCCGGGCTGGCGGGGTCGCGGCTCGGCGGGCCGGGCGCAGTCGGGCGGCGAGCCTTCGCCGACGGGGCCGATCGCGCGTTTTGCGACGCTCACCGAGTACGAGCAGGGTTGGCCCTACCCCGTGGTGTTCGCGCCCGAGCATCCCGCCACCACGCTTTCGGTGGTGCTCTCGCGCGCGGGGGCCTCCCAGCTGCATGTCGCCGAGACCGAGAAGTACCCGCACGTCACCTACTTCTTCAACGGCGGGGACGAGGCCCCGCTGGCCGGCGAGCGGCGCGAGATGGTGGATTCACCGCGCGACGTGCCCACGTATGACCACAAGCCGCAGATGAGCGCGCGCGAGGCCGCCGCCGCGTTCACGGACGCCTGGCGAGCAGACCGACCGGCCTTCGCGATCATCAACTTCGCCAACGCCGACATGGTCGGGCATACAGGCGTGATCGAGGCCGCCGTCGAGGCGATCGAGACCGTGGACCGCTGCTTGGGTGAGGTGGTGGCCGCCGTGCACGAGGCGGGCGGGGCATGCGTCGTGACCGCCGACCACGGCAACGCAGATCACATGCTCGAGCCCGACGGCAGCCCCAACACCGCGCACTCGTTGAACCCGGTGCCGTTGATCGTGACCGTCGCGGGCCTGTCGCTGAGAGGCCAGAGCGGCATCCTGGCCGACGTGGCACCGACTGTGCTCGATCTGCTGGGGATCGAGCAGCCTCACGAGATGACCGGC
>JADGPO010000133.1 GCA_017882405.1 Solirubrobacteraceae bacterium
CCAGCGAGAAGTCGGTCACCGGCCCCGCGAGGCTGACCACGATGCGTCGCATGCGGGTCTCGAAGTACGCCTCGCTGGTGTCCACGAACGCGTACGGGAAGATGAACAACAGCCGTATCCCGGCGCGATTGGTGTGCCGACCGTAGTGCGCCAATGCCAGGCCATGGGCGAGCTCGTGCACGGCGACGATCAGAAAGCGCCCGGCGATGAACACCGCGCCGCCGATCACCAGGCGGTGGGCCACGACCAGCGGCGTCCCGTAGCGGGCGCCCACCAGGTAGGCGAACACCACGATGCCGGACAGCGACAGCAGCGCCAGCCCGGTCACCGTCAGCGGCGAGAAGAAGAAGCGCCCCCAGCGCCGGTAGGCGTTCTCGAAGTAGTCGCCGAGACCGTCGAACGTCTTCTCCCGTGGCTTGAAGGCGCGGGCGAACACGCCGGGCTCGGGCTCCACCTGCGGTGTCGGGGCGATCCCCTCCAGCAGGCCGCGCTCGCCGAAGTCGGCGAGCAGGCGGGCCAACCGCCCGGAGCCGGCCGGACCCAGGCGGCCGGTGGCCTCAGTCAGCAGCTCGGCGATCGTGCGCTGCCCGTCGAGCAGCTCCAGCAGCTGCGCGTCGGCCTCGTCCATGCGCAGGAAAGCGCCGCCCTCCTTGAGGTCGCGCAGCACGTACGGCTTGTCGCCGGCCTCGGCCTCCACGCGCTTGAGCGCCCATCCGGAGCGCAGTCGCGGCCGCAGCGCTCCGTCGGTCGCGCTCGAGGCGGCCGCGCGCAACCCCAGCGCCGTCGCGCCCACGGGGACGACGATGGTCGCGTTGGGACCGTCCTGTGACGGGGTCGACGCCGTGGGGGACGCAGCCGTCTCGCTCTCCACCCGCAGCACAACGTTGCCCAACTTGATCTCCGAGCCTGGAGCGAGCGGCCGTGGCGCCGAGACCGGCTGGCCGGAGACGATCACCCCGAATCTCGAGCCCGCGTCCTCGATCATCGCCCCCTCGGGCCCGGTGGTGATGCGGGCATGCAGCCGCGACACGGTCCGATCGTCGAGCTTGACCGTCACGCCGTCCCCGCGGCCGATCGTGATCGCGTCCTGCAGCGGCAGCCTCACCCCGTCGGGGAGCACGAGCAGCAGACGCGCGGCCGTCGGCGTGGAGGCTATCTCAGCCACTGCCGGCCACCGCCTGCCAGGCCGGATGCGCCCCGATCGTCACAAGGGTCTGAGAGGCGCGCGCGTCTTTCGGATCGACGGCCACGATCGCACCGCTCGCGGTCGGTGAGCACAGGCCGGCCGGTTGCATCACCGCCAGCTGCTTGCCATCGGGCCGCCAGGCGACCTCGCACGCGCGGACCGGCAGCTGCTGGGCCGGGGTGGGGTTGAAGTTGCCTCGCGGGACGATGTACAGGAAGAAGTCCTGCTGACCGGCGTTGGAGACGAGCGCCATCTGCTTGCCGTTGGGAGAGAACGCCGCGGCGAACACGCCTTGACCAGGAACCGAGGCGTTGGTCTGCAGCGCGCCGTGACCCCAATTGGACGCCTGCGTGGAGAACGGCACGTTGCTGGTGAACGCCAGGATGCCGAAGTTCTTGCCGCCGTTGCGCGTGCCGAACACGAGAATCGCCGTGCCGTCCGGCGACCAGTCGACCTGTCCGCCTATGTCCCACCCGCCCGTCGAGGTGCAGTCGGGGTTGAGCGCGAACAGTCCAACCGTCGCAAAGCAGAGCTTGGTGTGCGTGCCGGTGCGCTGGACGAAGGCGATCATCCCCCGATTCTTGACCGACGGCGCGAACGACGGGTTGAGGTCCGCGAGGCCGGCCTGGGGCTGGGTCAGTTGAAACGGCTTGGCGCCCTTGGTGTTGGGCTGGAAGAGGACCAGCTGGCCGTCCTGCGAGTAGATGATATGGGTGCCGTCGGGACTCCAGGAGGCCTCCACTTGCGCGCCCTGGCCAGCGGGGACCGGCGCCACGGGCTTGAGCGTCGAGGGGTTGATCACATGCACCGCCGTGCCGTCGTCATAGGAGAGCTCGGGCGAGCCGCTGGAGATCAAAAGGTCGACGCGGGCCCCGGTCGCGACCTTCGCCCCCGCGGCCGGGATCGTGCCGGCGACCTGGCCGATGGGCACGTTGGCCAGCTGCTTGACCGGCGTCGGCACGAGGCCCAGCCCGGACAGCTTGGTCGCCGCGGCCACCGGATCCCCGTTGAGCGCCGGGATCGCGATCGAGCCCTTGCCGGCCTGGGCGGCGACGGCCGCCTTGGAGGCCGCGCTCGAGGCGCCCGCCGCGGCGGCCGCGGCGCCGGTGGCGGCGGTCGCGGCCGCTCCCGCCTTGCCGGCCGCCGATCCCTTGGCGGCCCCGGTACCCGGGGCTCCGGCCAGGAACACCGCCACCGCGGTGCCGCTGGCGACCTTGGTGCCGGCCAGCGGCAGCTGTGAGGAGATCTTGCCGTTGGGATCGAGTGGCTGGGGCGAGACCGCGCCCAGCGCCAGGTGGGAGGCCAACAGCTTCTGCTGGGCGACGCCCGGTGTCGCCCCGACGATCGCGGGCACGCTGACCTGGCCGGTGCCGGTGTAGACGGCGACGGTGACGATCGCGCCCTTCTTGGCCTTGGTGCCGGCCGCCGGGCTCTGGTCGGCGATGCTTCCGGTGGGCTTTGTGGCGTCGACGACCGAGGTGGTCTTGGGCGACAGCTGCAGGCCCATCTTGTTGAGCAGCTTCTGCGCGGCGAACGCCGTCGTCTGGCCCTTGAGGTTGGGCACGACCGTCTGCTTGGGCAGCGACTTGATCACGAAGATGGCGGCCACGATCAGGATCGGGAGCACGATCGCCAGCCACCACGGCAGCCACGCCCTCTGCCGGTAGGTAGCCACCCGCGGCGGCTGGGCAACGTCCGAGCCGACAGGTGTGGCGGTCACCTGAAAGCGCCGGTCCGCGGCTCGCCCCAGCCAGATCTGCTTGGGCGGGAACACCGTGAACGGGCACTCGATCGCGTTGCCGGGCTCGATCGAGACACTGGGCTCGGCGAAGCGAAACTCGCACTCGGCATCCGTGTCCTCGGCGGCGATCGCCATCGTCGCGCGCGCGTTGGCGCGGTTGCGGATCGTCAGCCGATAGCGCGCCTTCAGCCGACCCGAGGCGCGCTCGGGATGCAGTTCGGTGGCGATGTCGAAGTACGGCCCGATCGTCACGCTGGCGGGAGCCGCCGCCACCTCGCCGCCGTAGCTGCGCGAGACGGCAACGACCTCCAGCGACCACGCCCGCGCCTGCGCCTGCGGCGTGCGCGGGGGGTGGATGTGGATCTGGACCTCCTGCTCGTAGGTCCCGGACGTCCCGTAGGGGACCAGGTAGGCGGTGGAGGGGGCGATCGTCCACCAGTCCTCGGGGATCCCGCGCACGCTCAGGTCGAAGTTGTCCACCACGTCTGACTGGTTGCGGATCAACCCCAGGATCGTCGCCCGCGCGCCGGGCTCGACGCTCACGGAGACGACCGCGGCCTCAGCTCCCTCGTCGCCGGGTAGGCGCAGCGTCAGCGCGGCCGCCCCGGGCGGGGGCTCAGCCGGCTGGGCGGGACCGGAGGCGCGTGCCGCGGGGGCGTGGCCGTTGGGCGTGGCGACCCCCCCGGCCCCGACCGCCCCGGCCTCGAGCGTCACGTTGGGATCGAGCGGCTCGGTGGGCGGCGCGGCGGCCGGCTCGCCTCCGGCCGCGGGCGCCGTGCCGTTGGCCGGCGGGGCGGCCTTCGAGGGGGCGGCCACCGCCTGGACGTGACTGGTCGGCTCCCAGCGCAGGTACTCGCCGCAGCTGCAGAAGTCCGATTCGTCGGGGTTCTCGCGCCCGCAGCTGCGACAGACCCTCACGAGTCACTCTTTCGAGCGGCCTTGACGCGCAGCCGGTAGGTGACGTGCGCCGGCTTGGCCTGGTCGATCAACCGCGCCACGGCCGCCAAGCGCGACTCCGACAGCGGCACGTCGCAATACACGACGAACCCCGGTTCGTTCGCCGGCTCCGCCTCCTCGTCGGCATCCAGCGACCAGGTGACCGAGCCGCTGTCCTGCACGCGGAACGGAACGCCGGGGAAGGCCAGCCCCAGGGCCAGCTCCAGGCCCTCACGCGTACCGCGCCGGCGCATCAGCTCGGGAGCCATGCGCACGATCATCCGCCGCTCCTCCCCGGAGCGGGCCTCGTCGTGCTCCAGGCCCAGCCAGCTGGTCAGCAGGTCCAGGACGTCGCGAGGCGCGTAGACGGGATCGAAGTGCTCGGGCAGGTTGTCCAGCGCGGCCACCAGCGGGTCGAGCAGCACCTCGAACGCGGACACGAAGCGCATCCCGAAATCGCCCTCGCCGTAGATGCCGGGGAGGTTGTCGCGCAGCGACCGCCGGGCGGAGGCCGCGGGCGGGGCCGGCTCGGCCCCGATCGCGCGTTCGATCTGCACGGTGCCGAAGCCCGCGCCCTTGAACGTCACGAACGGGGAGTTCTCGTTGTCCTCGTGATTTGCCAGATCGCTCACCCGGTTCCTCAGCGGTGGATCGCCTTGACGATGTGCTTGCCGGAGGCGATCAGCTCATCCGGCCCGAGGACCAAATGGCTTTCCGTGGGCTGCGGCGCCTGCTCCCCGGTGCGGATATCGGTCTCGTACATGCGAAGGATGTTCACGAACTCCACGCCCGGGATCCCGTAGACGATCCCGAACAGCTCTCCCTGGTTCAGTGCCCGCGCCAGCGGCCAGCCGTCTCCCGGACCCTCAGGTGAGCCACCGATCAGCGGATTCAGGTACACGTAGAGCGCGTGCTCGACGTCGTGCTGGACGCGCTCGAGATCGGCCAGCGGCGAGGCCCGCACATCGGCGACGACGCTCACCCCCCGGAGCCGCACCGGCGCCAGGCGCACGCTGCAGCCGAGCAGGCGATGCTCGTCCAGGGCCGCGGCGATGTCGGTCATCAGCTCCTCGTCGGGTACCAGCTCGTCGTACTCCAGCTGGCGATCGGCCGGCTGCAGGCGCGGCAGCACATGCACGCGGATCGGACCCGACTCGGCGGGCGCAACACACACCGCGCGCGCCACCCGGGGCGAGGCGGCCATCGTGAGCGCCTCGAAGTCCTCGGCGGTGACGGCGCGCGAGCGAGCGCGGATCTCCAGCCGGCCCCGCTCCCGGGCCCCCTGCAACGACTCCCCATCGACCCCGCCGGTGGCGGCGGTCGGATTGGTGACGTTGGCGATGCCCGGCACGGGCGAGGTGAGGATCCGCAGCGCCCGCGGGGCCACGTTGCCGGCGCTGCCGCCGCCGTGGCGATAGGCGCTCAGCCGGATCGCCGAGCCGGCCACCGGGATCGCGCCGTAGCGCCGCCAGCCTCCATCGGGCTGGCGGATCGCGGGACCGAAGCGAACCTCTCCCCGCACGGCGTCGAGCACGAAGTGACGATCGGTCGGACCGGAGCGGGCGAAGGACTCGACCACCTGCCAGCCGACCCAGCTGCCGCTCCCGGGCTCGCGGACCTCGACCGTCTCACCCTCCACCAGCGCCAGCACGGGCGCCAACTGAAGCCGGTAGGCGATCCCTGGGACGCCCTCGCAGGTGCCGATCAGCTCGCCGCGCACGCTCGCGCCGTGGCTGGCGGCGACCGACGCGCCGGCGATGGTG
This sequence comes from Solirubrobacteraceae bacterium, assembly GCA_017882405.1. The sequence continues at coordinate 5,627 of JADGPO010000133.1, forward strand.
ACCGCAACCCTGCCGGCGCGCGGCGGTGTGGAGTAGATAACGCGCTTGCCGTGAGGGTCGCGCTCGGTGATCCGGCAGCGCAGCCAGTGCAGCTCGCGGCCGTCAAGCCGAGCGGGCGCCGCGCCGTCGGGCACGTCCACCGTGATCGCGCCGCCGCCCATGGTGAAGCCGCCGGTGTCGTCGGAGATCACGTCGGTGGCCAGCCAGCGGCCATCGGAGCCCGAGGTCTCCCAGATAAGGGGCGGGGCTTCGGAGTCGACATCGGGCCCCTCGGCGCGTGAGCTCTCGATCTCCAGGCGCAGTGACAGGCCACCGATCGAGCGCTCGAAGCCGAGCATCAGCACCGCGTCATCGGGCGCCGTCCCCCCCGTCACGGGCAGATCGCCGGCGTCGATCACCAGCTCGGCGATCGTCTCAAAGACGACTGCGTCCGAGCCCGCAGTACGGGCGGAGGCGACCTCGGTGCCGAGCGGGACGGTGCCGCCCCCGCCGGGCTCGGCGAGCAGGAAACGCACTCGGGCCTCGGCACGCTGCGGTGCTGCCGGGCGGACGCCGACCAGCTCGAGCAGGCCGAACTGGAGGCGCTCGGGGATCCGGTTGATGCGGTAGACGAGGATCTCCGTGAACCACGCGAACAGCTCGATCAGCGTGATCCCCGGATCGGAGACGTTGTGCTCGGTCCAGTCGGGCGAGTGGCGGACGATCCGGGTACGTGCCTCGCTGACCAGCTCCTGGAAGCGAACATCGTCGAGCAGGATCTGCGGTAGCACGGTCGCCCTACATCATCCTCGTCCCGCGGCGCCCGCGGAACGGTGTGATTGAAACTGTGCAGCGGCGGGCGTAGAGTCGCCCGCGATGCCGCCTCTGGTCAGCACCGGCGCGATGATTACCTGCTCGTTCGCGATGCCGCCGGTGCCTGTACCACTGTCCGTGGTACCGATGGGGACTCCGGTCACCTGCGACACGCCGGCGGCCAACATCCAGGCGTTCGCCCCGATGGTGAACATCCCCACCTTCGGCGCCTGCGGGACGATGTCCAATCCCACCGTGGCCGCCGCGACCGCCGCCAAGCTGGGCGCGTTCACGCCGGCCCCGTGCATCCCCGTGACGACCGCACCATGGACCCCCGGGGCGACCAAGGTCATGGTCGACGGTCAACCGGCGCTGCATTCGGGGTGCACGACGATGTGCGCTTGGGGTGGCGTGATCACGATCTCCAGTCCCGGAAACAAGGGCACCGTCGAGGTCAACTGACGCACGAGCCGTACCGGCGGGATGGCCGCCCCGTCGGCGAATGATCCCGGTCGCCCGCGTCCCCCGGACGTTGACGCTGTCCAGACCCCCGAGGTTAATGGATCACGGGGGATCGGTAAAGGACGCCAGACCTTGCGAGGGCACGGCAGCGAGGCGTATGCTCGCGCCCGTGGACTCGGATGAGCTCCGGTCGGGACCGGAGGAGCGCCATCAACAACGCCCGGCGATCGCCGGCCCCGAGGGCTCTGCCCGCGCGCTGGAGCCATTCGCCGCGCTGACGCAGCTGGCCTCGACCGTGGGCAACCGCGGCTTTGGTCGCGCGGTGGCTCGGATGCGCGACGGCGAGGGAATCCTCCCGGGGGGACTGGTGCATCCCGACATCGAGTCGGCGATCGCCGCCGCCAGCGGTGGCGGGCGACCGCTGGACAGCGGCGTGGCCCATCACGTCGGCGACACGCTCGGCGACTCGCTGAGCGACGTGCGGGTTCACCACGACGACCACGCCGCGGCGCTGTCGCGGGCCGTGTCCGCGCGCGCGTTCACCGTGGGCCGCGACGTCTTCTTCGGCGCCGGCGAGTACCGACCGGGAACGCCGGGCGGTCGTGAGCTGCTCACCCACGAGCTCGCCCATGTCGTCCAGCAGCGCGGCGTCGCCGAGAGCGGGCCGCTGCGCGTCTCGCAACCCGGTGAGCCGCTCGAGCTCGAGGCCGACGCCGCCGCCCGTGGCCTGGAGTAGCGCGTGAGCAGCGCCACGGGAGCGCCGCTCGACTGGTTCGCGTATCTCCAGGATCGCCTGCAGGTCGCCGTCCAGGACGCGGTGGCCGCCGGCAACGATCCCGACGACTCGCTGCGCGGCCTCTACATCTCCGACGAGCAGGCGCTGGCGTTGGCGGCCGACGGCAGCGCGCCCCCGCCCGCCACCGCCCTGCGCCAGGCCGCCGAGCGGCTCGGCCTCGACGAGCTCGACACCTCGGTGCTGGCGCTGTGCGCCGCCCCTGAGCTGCATCCTCGCTTCGGCCGGCTGTACGCCTACCTGCAGGACGACGTGACCCGCCGGCTGGCCAGTCCCCGGCTGGCCGCCGACCTGCTCAGCGGCGAGGGGGTGGCGCCCAGCGACGTGCTGGCCTGCTTCTCCCCCGGCGCGCCCCTGCAGCGCACCGGCGCGATCCGGATGCCGGCCGCCGACGCCACCTCGACGCTCGCCGATCGCCCGGCCAAGGTCGCCGACCGGCTGGCCGCCTTCCTGCTCGGCGCGGGCGCGCTGGGCGCGATCCACGGCGGGGTGCGGCTGCGCCACCTCGAGCCTCAGCCGGCCACCGGCCGCGACGACGCGGTGCAGCGGATCGCGCTCCTGCTGGCCGCGCGCACGCGCCTGCCGCTGGTGGTGTGCGGACCCGATGCCGGCGCGATCGTGGCCGCGGCCGCCGAGGCCCCGCTGGTGCTGCTCGGCGCCCGCGAGCTGGACTCGCCCGACGCGGTCGCCGACGCGTGGCTGTCGTCGGCGCTCGCGGGCGCGCGGCTGACGATCGACGGGCTGGAGGACCTGACGCCGGCCGAGCGCGCCCAGCTGCTGGCGGTGATCGACGAGAGCCCCGAGCGGCTGGTGCTGATCGCCGGCTCGGCGCGGCACGCTACGGCGCTCGCCGACCGGGCGGCGCTGGTCGTGGAGGTCCCGTACCCGAGCTTCGCCGAGCGCCACCTGGCCTGGGGGGAGTTCAGCGGCGCCGACGACACGCACGAGGTCGCCGCCAAGTTCAGGCTCTCGGTGGAGCAGATCCGGGCGGCAGCGGAGGTGAGCCGGATCGCGGCCCGCTCGCGCGGCACCGACCGACCCGAGTCCGCCGACCTGGACCTCGGCGCACGGCAGGCCTCCTCCTCGCGCCTGGGCGACCTGGCCTCCCACCTCGGCCCCGGCTACGCCTGGGACGACCTCGTCCTGCCCGAGCGCCCGCTGGACCTGCTGCGCTCGATCTCCGCCTACCTCCGTCATCGCGACCGGGTGCTGTCGGAGTGGGGCTATGAGGCGACGGTCTCGCGTACCCAAGGACTGAAGGTGCTGTTCGCGGGGGAGTCGGGGACCGGCAAGACGATGGCGGCGCAGGTGCTGGGCGCCCAGCTGGGCCTCGACCTGTTCCGCGTGGACCTGGCGACGATCGTCTCCAAGTACATCGGGGAGACCGAGAAGAACCTGGAGCGGATCTTCACCGCCGCGCACGGCTCCAACGCGATCCTGTTCTTCGACGAGGCCGATGCTCTGTTCGGCAAGCGCTCGGAGGTGTCTGACTCCCACGATCGCTACGCCAATATCGAGGTCGCCTATCTGCTGCAGCGGATGGAGGGCTATCCCGGGGCGGTCATCCTGGCCACCAACTTCCGCCGCAACATCGACGACGCGTTCGTGCGGCGCCTGGACTTCGTGATCGACTTCCCCTTCCCCGAGCCCGACGACCGCCGGCGGATCTGGCGGCTGGTCCTGCCCCGCCAGGCGCCGGTCGCCGACGACGTCGACTTCGACTTCCTCGCCACCCGCTTCAAGCTCTCCGGCGGAGCGATCCGCAACTGCTCGCTGGCGGCCGCCTTCCGAGCCGCCGACGAGGGCTCGCAGATCGAGATGCGCCATCTGGTGGGAGCGGTCGCCCAGGAGTACGCCAAGCAGGGCCGCCTCACCCTGGAGTCGGATTTCGACCGCTTCCATGCCGGATTGCGGGGCACTGGCCCGTCACCGCAGGGAGTGGAGATCGGATCCCAGTAGGGGTAGGATCACCTGCGGGGTTATGGGAACTGGGACGATCAAGAGCTGGGCGAGCGCTCTCGCATTGCTGGCGGCGCTACTCGCGTTCGCCGCGACGCTGGGCACGACGTCGGCGCGCGCCGACGTAACGATCAACGTCAACACGACCACCGACGACACGACCGCCGGCAATGGCACGTGCTCCTTACGCGAGGCGATCACCTACGCAGACGGCACCGCCGAGGCCGATTGCGCCGCCGGCACGGCCACGGGAACGACCACGATCAACCTGCCCGCCGGACACTATGTGATCGCCAACGGCACGCTGTCGATCACCGGGGCCACCGTGATCAAGGGCTCAGGTGCGTCGAACACGACCATCGACGCCAACGGGACCACGCAGGTGCTCAACGTCGGGGCGGCCGCGAACCTCATGCTCCGTGGAGTGACGGTGACCGGCGGGGCCAGCGGCCTGGTGCCGTGCACGGGGATGTTCTGCTTCCAGATGGCTCGTGCCGGGGCGCCCGGCGGCGGGATCAGCAACGCCGGCTCGCTGACCCTTTCAGGCTCCACGGTGAGCAACAACTTGGCGTCGGCGGGCTCATCCGGGGTGTTGCTCTGCTTCATCGGCAGCGCGTGCCCGGGTCGCAGTCCGGCCGCCGGAGGCAACGGCGGCGGGATCTACAACAACGGCGGCCGGCTCACGATCTCGAGCTCCACGATCAGCGGGAACAAGACCGCCGGTGCCGCCGGCGGTGACGCGTCATCCGCAACCAACACCAGCAACGGCGGCCCGGGCGGCACCGGCGGCGCCAGTGGCTCCGGGGGCGGGATCTACAACGTCAACGGGATCGTCACGATCACCAACTCCACGATCAGGAACAACTCCACCGGACCCGGGGGCGCAGGCGGCAACGGCAGTGGCGCCACCACGACGGGCACGGGCGGCACCGGCGGCACCGGCGGCGCCGCGGGCTCGGGCGGCGGCATCGAGAGCACGGGGACCGGCAGCCTGACGATCTCGGGGTCGGCGGTCAACGCCAACACGACCGGAGCCGGCGGCGACGGCGGCAACGGCGGGGCGGGCGCCGGCGGCAGCAACGGCGGCCCAGCGGGTGCAGGCGGCAACGGTGGCTCGGGAGGCGGGATCGACAGCGCTCCCCAGGTGGCGATACAGGACTCGACCCTTACGGGCAACGCGACCGGCCGCGGCGGGAACCCGGGAACGGCCGGAGCCCCCGCCGGCGCTCCCGCTCTCGGCGGGACGAGCGGCACCGGCGGAGCGCTCAACCAATCCTCGACCGGCGCCACGATCACGCAGAGCACGGTGTCCGGCAACACTGCCGCGGGCGCCGCGGGCGGGCTGAACGCGGGCGGCTCGATCGACATCGAGAATTCCATCATCGCCTCGAATCACAGCGGCTCGGCGAACTCCAACTGCGGCGGAACGATGTACACCAAGCGAGGAACCAACATCTTCTTCGGCGATAACACGTGCGGTACGCAGGGCGGCGATCCCAAGCTCCAGCCGCTGGCCGACAACGGCGGACCAACGCAGACGCTGGCGCTGGCTCCGGGCAGCTCGGCCGTCGACGTGGTGGCCACCAACGATTGCCTTTCCACCGACCAGCGCGGGGTGGCCAGGCCGCGCGGCGTGGCCTGTGACGCGGGCGCCTACGAGCTGGCAAGCCCCGCCGTGAGCGCCGTGAGCGCAGGCGCGACCTCCACCACCACAGCCTCCGTGACCGCCACCATCAATCCCAACTTCAAGGACACCAAGGTCCTCGTCCGCTACGGGCCGACGGCCGCCGGTGGCACGACGACGGCCGCACAGGACATCGGCTCCGCCAACTCGCCAACGAGCTTCAGCGCGCGGCTCGTCAACCTGAAGCCGCAGACGACCTACCACGCTCAGGTGGTGGCCGCCAACGACGACGGCACCACCACCAGCGGCGACCTGCGCTTCACCACCACGAACACCGCCTCGGCCACGCTGGCCTCGGCCACCACTCGCGCCCGCCGGCTCTCGGTGACCATCGTGTGCGATCACGGCAATCGCGGCGACCGATGCGCCGGCCGGATCACGGTATCGGCGCACGTGACCTCTTCGAAGGGCAAGCCGGTGGCGATCACGAGCGCCAAGCAGCCGAGCAAGAAGCAGCGTGCCAAGCTCGTGCAACTGGGCAGCGCGACCTATTCGATCGTCACCGGAAATCGCAAGACGATCACGCTGACACTCGACAAGCGTGGGCGGAGCCTGCTCAACGCGCGCTACAAGGTCCCCGCCACACTGAAGTTGAGCGGCAACAACACGATCAGCCGTCAGATCACCTTCAGCTACGGCCGGGTGCGCTCGCCGGTCAGCTTCACCTGGAAGTTCAACAACCGCTACACCGTGGCCGAGCAGCTCACGATCAGCTCGCTGCCCGCCAAGCCCAAGGTGCTGGTCAGCTGTCGCGGCGGGGGCTGCCCGTTCGCCAAGAAGACGTTCTCGCTCAAGGCGAAATCGAAGACCAGGAAGCTGCAGCTCGCTCCCAAGCTCAAACAGGCTCACCTGAGGCCCAAGGCGAGGCTGCAGATCGAGATCACCGCGGCCAACGCGGTCGGCAAGGTGCTGACCTTCACGATCGTCTCCAACGACGTGCCGAAGCTGGCCGTGAGCTGCCTGGTCCCCGGGGCGCGCAAGCCGACCGCCTGCGCGTCTCCCTAGACGACGGGGCGGGCGGGCTCGTTACTTGCTGAGCGGCGGGTTGAAGCGCTGGTAGTCGCCGGCGGCGGCGTCGGTCATCAGCACGCCCTTCTTGTCCTTATCGGGATGGGCGGCCCAGCGAGACAGTGTCCGGGTCGCGGCCCGGTTGCCGGCCATGCGTTGCAGCGCGATCGCCTGAGCCGGCGTGGGACCGGCCGAGCGCATCGGGGCGACGGGCAAGCGGGCCGGCGCCGGTCGCGCGGCGCGAGCGTCGGGCGCGGGCTTTGCGGACGTTGGCCGGAGACGCTGCTCCATCGCGGCCATCCTACTCGCCGATGGGCGGAAAACAATTCGAATCGGCTGCCCGGCAGGCGGTACAGTGCCCCGCGATGGCGCAGGTCGTAGATGTCGCTCTGAACACGGCGATCGCCGATCTCGACGAGGCGCTGCGGATCCTGCTGCGACGTGAGCTGACCCGTCACGGCTTCGAGGGAGTCGAGGTCGCGTTCGACGCCCCCTCCAAGGAGTGGTCGGGAAAGCTGACCGGCCCGACGGTCGACCTGTTCCTGTACGACCTGCGCGAGGCCCTCGACCGCGCGACGGGCACGTCGACGGAGACCCGTACCAACGGCCACACGGTCGTCACCAAGCCGCCGCTGCATCTGGAGCTGACCTATGCGGTGACCGCCTGGACCCAGACGGTCGAGGACGAGCACCGGCTGCTCTCCCAGGTGCTGGCGGTGCTGTTCTCCTACGGCGAGGTTCCGGCGGATGTGCTCGCCGAGGCTGCGGGCTCAACCCTCACCCGTGCCGAGGCCTCGGTTGGGCGCCCGCGCGAGGAGAAAGCCGACTTCTGGACCTCGGTGGGTGGCCAGTACAAGACCTCGATCGACTACGTGGTCCACGTCGTGATCGAGTCCGGGGCCAGTTTCGAGCGGGGCCCGGAGGTCCGCACACAGTCGGTGCGCGTGCGTCAGGCCGACGGCCCGGCCTCGACGCTCGAGGAGCTCCACCGGCTCGGTGGGACCGTCTGCGATCCCGACGGCTCGCCGGTCGGCGACGCCTGGGTGGCACTGCCCGACCTGGGCCTGTGGACCGTGTCCGACGCGCGCGGCCGTTTCTACTTCGCGCGCCTGCGCTCCGGCGATCACCGCGTGGTGGCACGCTCGGGCGACGGCACCGAGGCGGAGACCACCGTCACGCTTCCCGGCACGGCGGCCGACCTCGTGCTGGGCAGCAGCACCCCGCGCCGTCGCTCGCGACGCTGACCCGTGAACGGCCGCGCCCCACCGAACCGCTGCGCTGGAACCGGCGCGACGACCTCCTGACCTGCTGTTGCCCTTTCGGGCGGTCCAAACGGGCAGCCAGAAGGCCATCGCTGCCCCTATTGCTGCCCCAGGACAGGTGCCCTGCGGGATTACGATTTCCCTGGCTTGGCGTTTAGGGCAAAACGGGCTAACACCGTCGCACCGGGGAAACAGCGCCTCCGTGTCATACGTGGGCGCATGCCGGGCGGTTGCCATCGGGCCAGACCTGCTGATGCATCCAACTGCCTGAAGGAGTGATATGCCCACGTACCTGACGCCGGGTGTGTACGTAGAGGAAGTCTCGTCTGGAAGTAAGCCGATCGAGGGGGTCGGCACGGCGGTCGCCGCGTTCATCGGTCTGACGCCGGGCGGACCGGTCAACAAGCCGATGCGGATCTCGAACTGGACGCAGTTCGCGAACCTCTATGGCGACCCCGAGAACCCCGACAACGGGCCGTTCACGGAGGGCGCGTTCCTCGCCCACTCGGTGTTCGGCTTCTTCCAGAACGGCGGGCAGCTGGCCTGGATCATCCGTGTCGGCTCCGAGAAGCGCCCGGTGGCACCCCGAGCCGCGCTGCCGGCCGCCAACGACAAGGAGGTCGAGGCGCTCCGGTTGGTCGCGCTCGACGGCGTCTCGGACCAGATCCAGGTCGAGGTCGCCGAGGAGCCGTCGCAGGAGGGCAAGGACGGCGCGGAGACCACGTACAACGTCATCGTCACCGCGGGCCCCGACCGCGAGGAGTACCCGGGCGTGACGCTCAAGAAGGGGCGCAACTTCATCGCCACCAAGGTCAACGCGGCGTCAAAGCTGATCAAGATCGAGGAGACAGGCGCCTCGCTGCCCGAGACGCGCGTGGCCGCCGGGTCATACACCCTGTCGGCGCCGTCGGTGGCGGTCGACAAGCTCGACGCCGGCGACTTCGAGGGCGACGTCGCCACTCGCAAGGGCATGGGGGGCGCCTCGGCGCTGGACGAGGTGACGATGATCGTCATGCCTGACATCGTCAACCTCAACGGCGACGGCGCGGAGATGCGCGACCTACAGGGCAAGATGATCGCCCACGCCGAGCTGATGGGCGATCGCATGGCGATCCTCGACGCGCCCGACGGCCTGCTACCCCAGGAGATCCTGGAGTGGCGGATGAACACCGCCGGCTACGACTCCAAGATGGCCACGCTCTACTACCCGTGGATCGAGGTCATGGATCCGCTCACGCGGCGGCCGATGATGATGCCCCCGTCGGGCCACATCGCCGGGGTTTGGTCACGGGTGGACAGCACCCGCGGCGTGCACAAGGCGCCGGCCAACGAGGTGATCCGCGGCGCCAACGGGCTGGGCTTCCAGATCACCCACGCTGAGCAAGGCGAGCTCAACCGCAACGGGATCAACTGCATCCGGGCGTTCCCGGGCCGCGGGATCCGGATCTGGGGGGCGCGGACGCTCTCCAGCGATCCCGAGTGGCGCTACATCAACGTGCGCCGGCTGTTCAACTTCGTCTCGGAGTCGATCATGGCCGGTACGCAATGGAGCGTGTTCGAGCCCAACGACCCGCGCCTGTGGTCCAACCTGACGATCAACGTCTGGAGCTTCCTCAACCGCGTGTACCGCACGGGCGCGCTGTTCGGAGGCAATCCCTCGGAGGCGTTCTACGTGAAGTGCGACGCCGAGACCAACCCACCTGACGTCATCGAGGCGGGTCAGGTGGTCTGCGAGATCGGGATCTGCCCGGTGAAGCCGGCGGAGTTCGTGATCTTCCGCCTGAGCCAGTTCACCGGCGGCGGCGGCGCCGAAGTCAGCGAGTAGCAGGCATCCCTCCCCCCTACGAACGAAGAAACGGTTAGAAAATGGCAGATACACCGCCCGTCTATACGGTCACCAACGTCGCCGTCAAGATCACCGGCATCACCGACGCCGCCGGCGGAATGGGAGCGCTGCTGTTCAGCTCCTGCAAGGCGCCCGAGTGGTCGATCGATGCCCCCAAGCACCTGTTCCACGGCGACACGGGGCCCGAGTCGATCATCTCCACGATCCAGAAGCCGACCTACGGGACGATGACGCTCAGCCAGGGGTGGGACAAGGACTTCTGCCTGGCCAAGTGGAAGGCCACCATCGAGGATCCCAAGAAGACGATCGACGATAAGAAGAAGGAAGTCAAAGTGGACTTCCTCGAATCCGACGGCACGACGATCCTGTTCTCCTGGCACGCCGAGAAGGCCCTGCTGACCAGCTATTCGCACGCCGCCTCGGACGCCAGCTCCAATGCGGTGCTCACCGTCTCGGCAACGATCGACGCCGACACGTGGGAGCAGCTGGACAGCAGCGGCAGCCCGATCACAGGCGCCTGACGCGGCCTACCTAGCCCGCTTGGGGTTCGATGCAGACCGAGATCGAGTTCACGCTGCCCCGTGGCTACATGGACACCAGTGGCGGGGTGCACCGCACCGGGACGATGCGCCTGGCGACCGCTCGCGACGAGATCGAGCCGCTGCGCGAAGTCGCCGTGCGCCAGAACACCGCCTATCTGACGGTGCTGCTGCTGGCGCGCACGGTGACCCGCCTGGGGACGATCCCGGAGGTCACTCCCGGCGTGGTGGAGAGCCTCTACGCGGCCGACTTCGATCATCTGCAGCGCCTCTACGAGCGGATCAACAGCGATGCGGAGTCGGTCGGAGTCGTGACCTGTCCCGAGTGCTCGAACCGCTTCGAGGTCGACCTGACCGATGTAGAGGACGGTCGATTGGGGGAATGACGAGGCCGTCTTCCGAGCAGCTGCTCGCGGAGACGGCCCGCCTCGCCCATCACTTCCACTGGCAGCTGGACACGATCCTGGACCTGGAGCACGGCGACCGCAGGCGCTTTCTGGCCGCCGCCGATGCTCTGACCCAAGGGCGCGAGCACGGAGATTGAGCGGTGGACGAAGCACTCCCAGAGCAGGCCCAGGTTCTGACCCCCGTTCGGAGGATGCTGCGCACGGCCGAGCGGGTGCAGCACAGGGCACAGCGGCGCAACCGGCTGGCCGACGCGGTGCTGCAGCGGCGCATGCCGAAGCTGCTGGCCTCGGCGACACGGCTGGCAAGTGGCTCCTCCGACGCGCGCGCGGCCCCGTTGCTTCACTCGACGCCCCAGGCCGGCGCCCCCCCGGTGTCGTTCGAGCGGGTGATGATGGTGACTGCGCCGCACCCGCGCGTTTCCGCGGAAACGTCCTCGCTGGTTGACGTAGACGCTTTCGCGGAGCTCGAAATCGCTCCGGCGCCGCCGCTGGCCGAGGATCCCACAGCGGCTCACCGCGCGAAGATGAAGGAGCTCTACGGCCTCAGCGACCTCGCATACGAGTGGATGTTCGGGGACTTCGAGGAGGCGCTGGCCGATCCGAGCATCGTCGTCGAAGCGGTCATGCCTCCGCCTGCGCCGCCTCCCGTGGCCAGCGAGCCCGGCGCCGCACCGCCGCCGGCCGGCGAGGGCCCCTCGCAGTCGCGGACTGAACCGCCAGTGTCCCGGCGCCCGCCGGGGCGGGGCGCGCGGATCCTGGAGGGCCCGGCCGAGCCCACCGCGCCGCCCGCTCCCCCTAGGCCGAGGGGGGACGGGGTTGCGAGCGACCGGCGTCCCAAGCGGCTGGCGTCGCGGCCTGCCTCGGAGCGGCCCGCTCCGGAGCGACCGGCGCCCGAACGGCCGAAGGCCGAGCAACCGCCACCGGAGCGGTCCACGACCGAGCGGCCGACTCGGGCGGCCGAGCCACCGCAGCCAGCATCAACGCCGCCGTCAACGCCGCCGACGACGCCGACATCCACGCCGGCCCCTACGGCAAGGCCCGCAGAGGCGCCGGCATCCGCCGAGCCGCGGACCGCCCCGGTGGAGCCCCCCGCTCCCGCCGAACCGCGGACCGCCCCCGCAGACCCACCGGCGCGCGCCGAGCCGCGAACCGCCCCCGTGGAGCCACCGGCACCGGAACCCGTCGCCGAGGCGGCGAGCCCCGAGCCTGTGCCTACCCCCGCTCCAGATCCCGCCCGCGCTCCCGTCGAACGGGCCACCCCCGACGAGCCCACCGCACCGGCGCCTCCGGTTACCCACGTCGTCCCCCTGGGGCCTTCCCGACCGGCGGCTCGCTCAACGCCGGCCGATCCGCCGTCGCCCCCCACCGAGGTAGCCCCGACGACCGCCGAGGTTCGCACGCCGGCCCGCATGGCGCCCCGCGAGCGACCGGCGATGCATCGCCCCCCTCCGGCGGCACCCGAGCGGCCGCGGCCTCGGGTGGAGCGCGCCCCGTCGCCACCGCGACCGGCACCACCGGCGGCGCCCTCGGCCGCGCCG
>JADGPO010000134.1 GCA_017882405.1 Solirubrobacteraceae bacterium
CGAGAACGCCTACGGTCTCTTCGCCGCCGAGCGTGGCGTCCACCGGCTGGTCCGGATCTCCCCGTTCGATTCGTCCTCGCGCCGCCACACCAGCTTCGCCCAGGTCGATGTCGCGCCGCTGGTCGACTCGGGAGTCGAGGTCGAGATCGACGAGGCCGACCTGCGGGTCGATACCTATCGGGCCTCGGGCGCCGGCGGCCAGCACGTCAACAAGACCGACTCCGCGGTGCGGATCACCCACAAGCCGACCGGGATCGTGGTGCAGTGCCAGAACGAGCGCTCGCAGTCCTCCAACAAGGCCGAGGCGATGGCGATGCTTCGCTCCAAGCTGGCGGAGCTGGAGGAGCGCAAGCGCCGCGAGGAGATCGCCCGCGAGCGGGGCGAGGCCCAGGACGTCAACTTCGGCTCGCAGATCCGCTCCTACGTCCTGCACCCCTACACGATGGTCAAGGACCACCGCACGGACTTCGAGATGGGTGACGCCAACCGCGTCCTCGACGGCGATCTTGACGGCTTCGTGCGCGCCTACCTCCTGGAGGCCGCGAAGTGAGTTCGCCCTATGAGCCGCGCAACCCGCGCGAGCCCGATGAGCCCCGCGACGTCCTGCCCGAGCCGCCCCGCCGCACCCGCGAGCGGCCGACCGCGCCGTACCTGGACGCGATCGTCTCCTACGGGTTCCGTGGTTCGGTGCGCTTCCACGTGCCCGGCCACAAGGGCGGACCGGGAGCCGATCCGGGACTGCGCTCGGCGATCGGCGAGCGGGCGCTGGCGCTCGACATCTGCCAGGACATCGAGGGCATCGACGTCGGCCCCAGCCCGACCCCCTACGAGCGTGCCGAGGAGCTGGCCGCCGCCGCCTACGGCGCTGGGCAGACGTGGTTTCTGACCAACGGGGCCACCCAGGGCAATCACGCCCTGTGCCTGGCCCTGGCCAAGCCATCGGATCACGTGCTGGTGCAGCGCAACTCCCACGCCTCGGTCGTCGACGGGCTGGTGCTCAGCGGCGGGATGGCGAGCTTCGTGGCGCCGGAGTACGACGCCGAGCTGGGCATGGCCCACGGCGTCACCCCTGAAGCGCTGGACGAGGCGCTGCGGCGCGCCCCTGACATCAGGGCCGCGTTCATCGTCTCACCGACCTATTACGGGATGGCGGCGGACATCGCCGGCTGCGTCGAGGTCGCTCACGGCCACGACGTCGCGCTGCTCGTCGACTGCGCGTGGGGCTCGCATTTCGGCTTTCACCCCTCGCTGCCCGAGTCGCCGCTGCGCCAGGGAGCCGACGCGGTGCTGGCCTCGACGCACAAGATCGTCGGCAGCCTCACCCAATCGGCGATGCTGCACGTCGCGAATCAGCCCCACCCACCCCGGATCGACGCCCACGAGGTATCGCGATGCTTGCGCCTGGTGCGCTCCACCAGCCCCAACTCGCTGCTGCTCGCCTCGCTGGACGCGGCCCGGCGCCAGCTGTCGGCTCACGGCGAGGCGCTGCTGGACCGCACGATCGAGGCGGCGGCAGGGGCTCGCGCGGCGATCGAGCGGATACCCGGCTGCGCGGTCGTCGGCGAGGCGATGGTCGGTCGCCCCGGAATCGCCGGCTGGGACCCGCTGCGGATCGTGATCGACGTGCGCGGCACCGGCTGCACCGGCTACGAGCTGGCCGCCGAGCTGCGCGCCGCCAACGACATCTACGTCGAGCTGGCCACCCAGGCCACGCTGGTGCTCGTGCTCGGGTTGGGGCAGCCGGTGGAGCCGCTGGAGCGCTTCGCCCAGGACTTCGCCGAGACCGTTCGATTGCTCGCTCGTCCCGGCGATGGCCAGCCGATCGCCACCCCGCCCGCGTCGCTGGAGCACCAGACGGTGGTGCCGGTACGCGATGCGTTCCTCGGCCACGGCGAGGCGGTGGCCGTCGACGACGCGATCGGGCGGATCTCCTGCGAGTCGATCGCGGGCTATCCGCCCGGCGTGCCCTCGCTCCTGCCCGGCGAGCGGGTCACCGCGGAGGTCGTCGGCTACCTGCGTTCGCTGACCGCGGCGGGCGCTCGGTTGCACGGCGCCGCCGACCCGACGTTCGAGAAGGTCCGCGTGCTGGTGCAGGGTGAGCGCGGGAGGGCCGCGGAGCGCACCGAGCGCCCCGCGGCCTCCGCCACGACTACGGCTTGACCGGACCGCCCTTGAGCGGCATCGAGGTAGGCCCTGGGGTTCCCCGTCCACGAACAGGGGCGCATGATAACCACGGGCTATGCCCGCCGCGCATGTTCGACCAGATCGTCACCCGCCCTCAAGTGGGCGGCCCCCGGCGTCTCAGAGGATCCGGGTGCCGCCCACCTGACTCACTTGACGACGATCGTCCCGTGCATGAAGGGATGGATCAGGCACACGAAGTGATACGTCCCCGGCGTGGTGAAGTCGATCTTTGCGGACGACGGGATCGGTGCTGTCGCCGGGTCATTGTCGAGTACGCCGGTGTTGGCGAACCCGTTGCCGTGTGAGGTCGGGGTGAGCGTCAGCGGTTGAACGGGATCGCTCGGATAGGCCGCGTTGGGCGGGATCGTCGGAGCACTCGCGAACGCTTTGGCCAACGGCAGGAGATAGGACGCCGGGCCGAACGTCGCGGTGTGCGTCTCGAACGACCGCTTCGACATCGTGAACGTCACGACCGTTCCCGCGTTCACCTGGAGCGTGGCGGGGAACATCCCGAACAGCTCAAGCCCTCCGCTCGCCGACTCGCCCAGGTCGACCGTGTTGGCCGGCGGCTTGGTCGCGGCGAGCTTCTTGGCGGCCTTGACGTCGGCGATCACCTGCTTGGTGACCGCGGCGGTGTCCTGCTTGGCCGTCGGCACGCTGGCCGTCTTGGGCTTGACGACGACGTAGCCGATCATGCCCGGATGGACGTCGCAGTAGTACTTGTAGGTCCCGGCCTTGGTGAACTTGACCGTCAACGGCTTGGGCTTGCCGAACTGCAGGCCGCTGTCGATCCGAGTCGTGCCGTTGTACGCGGTCGCCTTGCTGCGGGCCGCCAGCGCCGGGTTGAAGCTGAGGTTCGGGACCTTCCCGTTGAACCAGAACGGGTTGCCGGCGGCGTCATTGGCGCCGGAGACGAGCGAGCTCGTCGGGGTGATGACCGGCAGGGCGGTGCCCGCCTTACCGGGCAGGTCGATCGTGTGGAACCCGCTCAGCTGGAACGTCACGGCGCCGCCGACCCGGACGGTCGTCCGGGTGCGGAAGAACGCGTTGATGTCGGGGTTGTAGGTCTTGGCGAACGACTTCGGCAGGTACTTGCTCGCGATCTTGCCGGCCGACGGCGGCGGCCCGGCGAACACGGTCTTGGCGCTCGCAGCCATAGCGGCGGGAGCGGAGATGAGCGCCATCACTCCGGCGACTGTCCCCACGACGGCTGGACGATGCATAGTTCCCCTTTCGGTGCAAAGCGGAGGCGAGCATAACCCGCGGTCCGCGCGAAATGTGAAAAGAATTGCGTCCCATGCCTCCTATGCTGGTGGCGATGGATGCTGCGACCGCCGAGATCGTCACGCGGGCGCTGGCCGAGGATCTCGGCGACGGCGACGTGACGACCGCGGCCACGGTGCCCGCGGAGGCGCGAGCCGACGCGCTGATCACGCAGAAGGCGCCCGGCATCGTGTTCGGGCTGGAGTTGGCCGAGACCGCCTTCCGGGCGCTGGACTTCGAGGTGGAGGTGCAGCGACTGGTGCAGGAGGGCGTGTGGCGCGAAGGGGGAGAGGTCCTGACCGTGCGGGGTCGCGCCCGGGCGCTGCTGTCGGCCGAGCGGACCGCGCTGAACTTCCTGCAGCGGCTGTCCGGCGTGGCCACCCTGGCCGCACGCTGCGTGCAGGCCATCGAGGGCACGGGCGCCCGCATCCTGGACACCCGCAAGACCACTCCGGGCCTGCGCGAGCTGGAGAAGGCGGCGGTCGCCGCCGGAGGCGCCACCAATCACCGAGCCGGGCTCTATGACCAGGTGCTGATCAAGGAGAACCACGCGGTCCTGGCGGGCGGGGTGGGCCCGGCAGTCGCCAGCGCGCGGGCCGCCGCTCCGGAGATGCTGGTGGAGGTCGAGTGCCGTACGCCGGAAGAGGTCGACGAGGCGCTGGCGGCCGGCGCACCGATGATCCTGCTGGACAACATGGACCCCGAGCAGCTGCGCAACGCGGTCAGGCAGGTTGCCGGCCGCGCCCAGCTGGAGGCCAGCGGCGGCGTCACTCTGCAGACGCTCCGAAAGATCGCCAGCACCGGCGTAGACTTTGTCTCGGTGGGCGCGATCACCCACAGCGCCCCCGCCCTCGACCTTTCTCTCATCCTCCGGCCGCTGCCATGAACCTTCCGATGCTGGGCGCCACCGACGGACCGCTGATGCTGGAGAGCATTCCCGCGCTGGCGCGGGAGGTGCGCGAGCTGGCGGCCGAGCAGAGGGCGGTGATCCTCGCCCACAACTACCAGCTGCCCGAGATCCAGGACGTGGCCGACTATGTCGGCGACTCGCTCGGGCTCTCGCAGCAGGCGGCGGCTGCCCAGGCCGACACGATCGTGTTCTGCGGCGTGCACTTCATGGCCGAGACGGCCTCGGTGCTGTGCCCGGACAAGCGGATCCTGATCCCCGACGCCGACGCCGGCTGCTCGCTGGCCGACGCGATCACCGCCCCGCAGCTGCGCGCCTGGAAGGCCGCGCATCCGAGTGCGATCGTCGTGATGTACGTCAACACCACGGCCGAGGTCAAGGCGGAGACCGATTACTGCTGCACCTCGGCCAACGCCGTGCAGGTGGTGGAGCACATCTACCGCGAGCACGGCGACGACGCCGAGATCCTGTTCGGCCCCGACATGTTCCTGGGTGCCTACGTGGAGCGCACGCTGGGCAGACCGATGCACGTGTGGGACGGCGAATGCCACGTGCACGCCGGGATCAAGCCGGGAGACATCGAGGCCGTGCGCGCCGAGCATCCCGAAGCCGACTTCCTGATCCACCCCGAGTGCGGCTGCTCGACGAGCGTGATGGAGTACGTGGCGGCCGGCGACGTGGCCGCCGACGGGGTCAAGATGCTCTCCACCGGGGGCATGTTGGACTATGCGCGGGAGCTCGCGTCCCGCCCACCCCAGACGGGCGGCTCGCGGACGGCGATCGTCGCCACCGAGACCGGGATGCTGCACCCGCTGCGCGAGGCGGCGCCCGACGTCGACTTCATCGCCGCCAACGAGGCTGCGTCGTGTCGCTTCATGAAGATGATCACGCTGCCCAAGCTGCGCGACGTCCTGCTGCGGGGCGGCCCCGAGGTCAAGGTGGCAGCGGAGATCGCCGAGCGCGCCCGCGTGCCGATCGAGCG
Source organism: Solirubrobacteraceae bacterium (assembly GCA_017882405.1). Next base: position 5,337 of record JADGPO010000134.1, read on the forward strand.
GATGGTCGCGATCAGTTAGTGGCCGTCGCTGCCGGCCGGTGGTTTCAGCGGCACCGGCGACGTGTCCTCGAACAGCAGCAGCCCCCGCTCGACCACCGCCTTGATCGCCGGGGTGCTCGTCCGGCGGCGCAGGAACTCCGGGGTCGTGTAGCAATGCACGTCGGCGGGATCGCCCATCTCCAGGGCATCCCACAGCGAGCCGGCCTGGTAGACGCGCTCCAGCCACGGCATCCCGTCGAAGGCGTGCGAGACCAGCACGACCACGAACTCGGGCCCGCGCTCGCGCTGGGCGGGCGCGCCGCGGAGGTCCTCGACGCGGGCGCCTCCCACCATCACGACCGCCAGCGGCCAGCGATCTCCCACCCGGCCGAGGTAGCGCTGCAGCTCTGGCAGGTTCAGGGCCGTGCTCAACTGCACGGGGCGATTGTCGACGTCAGCGCCTCCCGCGTCAATAATGCGCGATTGCTGCAACCATCTTGCTCTCCAGAAGGATTCCGGTGCCGTTGTCAGGGCCGTCGACGAGCAGCGCGAAGGCGATGGTGTCCCCGGTGCGGCTGTGGCAGTACCCCGCGAGGTTGGTGACGTAGTTGAGCGTGCCCGTCTTGGCCAGGCAATGGCCCTGGGCCGCCGTCTTGACGGCGATCGTCTTCACCGTTCCCTCCACTCCCACCCTCGGCAGGGAGGCCGTCAGCTGATCGCCCCCGCGCGTGTGCCAGACGTCGCGCAGCAGGTCGACGACCTCCAGCGGCGAGGAGCGATCATCGCGTGAGAGCCCCGAGCCGTCCACGATCTTCGGATGGAGGTCGTAGGCGTCGGCGATCGTGTCGGCGATCACCCGCGCGCCGTCGGCGATCGACCCGCCGCGGCCGAACAGCACCCCCAGCTGCTTGGTGAACATCTCGGCGAACAGGTCATCGGACGGGACGTCCATCAGCCGCGTCATGGTCGCCATCGGCGGCGACGAGACGATCGCCAGCAGGTGCGCGCCCGGCGGCGTCCTGCCGGTGTGAACCGAGGCGCGGGCGGCGACGTGCGAGGCGCGCATCGTCAGCGCCAGCTCGCGGGCGGCGAACGTCGCCGGGTCGTAATGCCGAGCGGTCGTGCCGTGGTCATAGGTCAAGGCGCTTAGCTGGCCGCCGAAGTCCGGGATGTCGACCATCAGCTTGGTCAGCATGCCGCCGCGCCGGCGATCGAACAGCGACTCGTCGCCGATCACACGGCCGGTGACACGGCGGATCCCGCGGGCGCGCAGCTGATCGACCAGCTGGTTGGCGGTCGGGCCGTAGCCCTGCTCCCACACCTTGTTGAACGTCGGGTCGCCGAACGTCGGGTCGCCGCCGCCGCGCAGATGCAGGTCTCCGTGCCAAACCCCGTGGCGCAGCGAGCCGGTGCCGAGCACCGTGGTGTGAAGACGCGCTTCCGGGCCGAGCTTGTTCATCAGCGCGGTCGTCGTCCACAGCTTCTCCACCGAGGCGGGCGGCCGCTTGACCGTCGCGCGCAGGCCGAACAGCTCGGTGCGCCGGTCGACGTCATAGACGAGCGCGCCGCTGCTCGGGCCGGCCTGGCGCATCTGCTTGGTGAGCGCCGTCTGCAGACCCGCTACGGCGCCTGACACGGCCGGGCGGTGACCGGATTTGGTCAGGCTGGGATCCGCGGTGTCGCCGCGGTGGGCGGACTTGTGGCCGCGGCGCGGCTTGCTCGAGTGGCTGGGAGGGGAGGCGACCACCGGTGCGCCCGCATCGAAGGCGACGTCGCGCCTGCTGGTGTGGCTCAGCGAGCCGAGGAGGGCGAGGGTTATCGCCGCGACCGCAACGACGACGGCGCCCGCGGCGACCCAGCGTCTCAGGCCGTCTCCAGCTCCGCGAGGGTATGCGGCCCCACCACGGCCACCGAGAGCTCGTCGGCGACGCCCGCCGCGACCTCCCGGACGTCGTCGTAGGTCACCTGATCCAGCAGCTTGATGGTGGCGTCGGGATCGGCGGGCTCCCCGTAGACGATCGTCTGCTGGGCGGCGAAGCGGGCGACAGCGCCGGTGTTCTCGAACGCGATCGTGCGAGCCCCGGCGGCGTACGCCTGGGCACGCGCGACCTCGGCCTTGGTGGGTCCCTGATCGCGTAGCTCGGTGACGATGTCACGCATCCGCCGGTAGGCCTCGAGGGTCTTGCCGGATTCCAGGCCGGCCGACAGCTGGAGGATCGGCACATCCGCATAGGCGTGCGGGAAGGCGCTGACCGAGTAGGCCAGACCGCGCTGCTCACGGATCTCGTCGAACAGCCGCGAGCCCATCGAACCGCCCAGCAGCGTTCCGTAGATCACCATCGCGGCTCGCTCGCGAGGGGAGGAGACGTCGATCGACGGCCGGTAGGACATGCGCAGGTGCGACTGGTTGGAGTCGCGCTCGCGCACCATCGTGCGGGGATGCTGGCCCGGCGCGGGATCGTACGGTTCCGGCGCGGGACCTTCGACGAAGCGGCCGAACAGCTCCGAGAGCTCGCCGTCGTCGCCCAGCGCCTCGAGGTTTCCGACCGCGAACGCGGCGCCGCGCAAAGGCGACCAGCGCCGCTCGCGGAAGGCCACGATGCCCTCGCGCGTGAACGTGTCCCGGATGTGCTCTGTGGTCCCCAGCACCGGACGACCGAGCGGATGCTCACCGAACACCGCCTCGTCGATCAGGTGCTCGGCCTGAGCCGCCGGCTGGTCGTCGGCGCGGGCGATCTCCTGCACGACGACGCCGCGCTCGCGATCGAGCTCCTCGGCGTCGATCTTCGGGCGGGCGACGAAGTCGGTGAGCAGGTCGGCGGCCTCCAGGCCGCGAGAGGCGCGGGCCGTGATGTGGAACGCCACCAGGTCGTGGCTGGTGTAGGCGTTCAGCACCGCGCCGATGTTTTCGGCGGCCTCGTTGACGTGCCGGTAGGTGGGGTACTTCTCGCCTCCCTTGAACACCAGATGCTCCAGGAAATGGGCCATCCCGTTCTCCTCGGGACGCTCGGTGCGGGCGCCGGCGTCGAAGGCCGCGAGAATCGTCACCGACCGGGTCCCCTCGAGCGGGATGTGATGCAGGCGCAGCCCGTCGGGAAGCGTTGAAACCGAGATCTCGGGCATGACCGTGACAACGGTACTCCGCGCGCAGGCCGAACGGCCCGATCGAGCGTTTCGCGGGCTTGCAAATCCCGTTGCAAGGGCCCGCGAGATTGGCTCTTTCGCATGGGTCGCCGCTACGCTGCGCGCACTCTATGCCTACCTCATCAAGAATCTCCCGACGCACCCGAAAGCGGGCCGCCGAGGCTTCCGCCCACCACCCCCGGACGGGTGGGCGGGCTCCGATTTCCGACAGCCCCCGGCGCTCGGTGATCGAGTTTCGCGGCGTTTCCAAGCTCTATGCCGGCGACGTCGGCCTGGACCAGGCGACGTTCTCGGTGGAGCGCGGCGAATTCGTGTTCCTCGTGGGCTCCACCGGGTCGGGCAAGTCGACGCTGATGCGCCTGCTGATCAAGGAGCTCGAGCCCACCAGCGGCACGATTCGCGTGGCCGGACACGACCTCGACGACATCTCCCGCAAGCGCGTCCCGTTCTTCCGGCGCAACATCGGCGTCGTCTTCCAGGACTTCAAGCTGCTGTCCAACCGCACCGTGTACGACAACGTCGCCTATGCGCTGCAGGTCACCGGCGGCTCGCGCAAGGAGATCCGCGCCAAGGTGCCCGACATCCTGCGCCTCACCGGGCTGTCGACGAAGCTGCATAACCTGCCCCACCAGCTCTCGGGCGGCGAGCAGCAGCGCGTGTCGATCGCCCGGGCGTTCGTCAACCACCCGCCGCTGCTGCTGGCCGACGAGCCCACGGGCAACCTGGACCCGGAGACCAGCATCGACATCATGCGCCTGCTGTACCGGATCAACCGCACTGGCACCACCGTGCTGGTCGCCACCCACGACCAGACGATGGTCGACAAGATGCGCCGCCGCGTCCTGGAGCTGTCCCGCGGACGGGTCGTGCGCGACGAGGCCGCCGGCCTGTACACGCGCGATGAAACCACGCGTGACCTGGCCCGCCGGCTGCGCGCCCCGTCGACCCGGCCTCCCGGCCTGTAGCGATGAAGCCCGGCTTCTTCCTGCGCGAGGCGATCCGCGCGGTGCGCCGCAGCGCCGCGCCCAGCTTCGCCGCGGTGGCCACCGTGCTGGTCACGATGCTCGTGCTGGGCGTGTTCATCCCGATCGTGCAGGCGACCAACGGCGCAGCCAACACCGTGCGCAGCCGGGTCGAGGTCGACGTCTACATGAAGACCAAGGCGACCGCCGCCGACGAGGCGCGCGTGCGCAGGGAGCTGCTGGCCGTCGCGCACGTCCACTCGGTGCAGTTCGTCTCCAAGCAGACCGCCTACGCGCAGCAGTCCAAGGCCGACCCGCAGGCCTACAAGCTGCTGGGCTCAAACCCGCTGCCCGACACCTTTCACGTGGTCCCCGACAACCCGGCCAATGTGCTCAGCGTGCACAACGCGCTGGTGCCCTCGAGCGGTGGAAACGGACCCACCCAACCCGGGATCGACTCGGCGATCCAGAGCGTCTCCAACAAGCGCAACGACACCAAGAAGATCCTCGAGGTCACCAACCTGGTGACGATCACCGCCGCGGCGCTGACCGTGCTGCTGACGATCGCCTCGGTGCTGCTGATCGCCAACACGATCCGCCTGTCGCTGTACTCCCGCCGCCGGGAGGTTGAGGTGATGAAGCTGGTGGGAGCCACCGACTGGTTCATCCGCTGGCCGTTCGTGATCGAGGGCGTGGTGGTCGGGGCCGCGGGGGCGCTGCTGGCGATCGCCGTGCTGGGGATCACCAAGGTGGCGCTGCTGGATCCGCTCGCTGGCCACTGGGCGCTGATCGCAGCACCCCGGACGATCCCCTTCACGGCGCTGATCGGCGTGCTGCTGGTGGCCGGGGTGGCCGTCTCGGCGCTCGGCTCCGGGCTGTCGCTACGCCGCTTCCTGCGCGTGTAGAGGCGACCGGCCGCTATTGGGCCGGTACGATCAGGCGGTGGGCAGAGCTACCCTGAAATCCAATGTTCGCGCCCCGTTCCCGCAGCCCGCGCGTCGCGGTGCTGGTTCTCGTAGCCGCGATCGTGCTCGCGATCGGGCTGTGGTTCGGCGGGCATCCAAGCTGGCTGCCGGGGCCGCTGCGCAGCGCATTCACGTCGCAGAGCTCGAGCGACAAGCTCGTCAACCGGGTACTCGGGCTGCTTTCGAAGGACTACTACCGCAAGATCGACACCAAGGACCTGGTCAACAAGGGGCTGACGGCGGCGGTGGCCTCGCTCGGTGATCCGTACTCGCACTACTACGACCCGTCGCTCTATCGCTCCTTCCAGGCCGAGACCGATCCGCACCTGAGCGGGATCGGGATCGACATCAACGCCAGGCCTCGTGGCCTGCTCGTGCAGGACGTGATCGGCCAGTCTCCCGCCGCCAAGGCCGGGCTGGCCGCCGGCGACATCATCATCCGTGTCGGCTCCACGTCACTGGCCAACCGCTCGCGCGAGTTTTCGGCGCGGTTGATCCGGGGCCGGGCCGGAACGCTGGTGACGCTCACCGTGCAGCACGGCACACACCGGCGCACGATCACGATCGTGCGCGCCAACATCAGTGAGCCGGTCGCCTCCAGCCGGATCCTGAATCGCGGGCACACCAAGCTCGGATACGTGCGCCTGACGAGCTTCACCCAGGGCTCGGGAGACGAGGTGCGCGCCCAGGTCAACCGCGTGCGCGGCCAGGGTGCCAAGGCGCTGATCCTCGACCTGCGCGAGAACGGCGGCGGTCTGCTGGAGGAGGGCGTCAACGTGGCCAGCATCTTCATCCCTGACGGGACGATCGTCTCCACCGACGGGCGCAGCCAGCCGCGCCAGGTCTACATGGCCAAGGGCCACGCGATCCCCACCAGCATCCCGCTGGTCGTGCTGGTCGATCACAACACCGCCTCCGCCGCGGAGATCGTCACCGGCGCGCTGCAGGACCGTGGCCGCGCCAAGGTGGTGGGCACCCGCACCTACGGCAAGGGGGTCTTCCAGGAGATCCAGCCGCTGTCCAACGGCGGCGCGCTCGACTTCACGATCGGCGAGTACTTCACCCCCTCGGGCCACAACCTGGGCGGCGGTGGGGTCCGGCGCGGCGCGGGGATCGGGCCCAACGTCTACGCCTTGACCGGACCGCGCTCGCACACCGACTCCGCGCTGACCGCGGCCGAGAAGACGGTCGCGGCCGAGCTGCGGTGAGTCGGGTGGACGGGGACCGACCGGGTGGGCGGGCGTCGATTTCGCGCGTCGCCGTCCTCGCCCGCCAGGGGAAGTTCCTGGTCGCCGAGCCCTTCTTCGGACCCGGCCCGCGGGTGGCCGTCAGCCGCGACAAGCGCTTCAGCATCGGCGACTTGGTGCTGCTCGGGCCTCCAAAAAGCGGCGGCCGCGGCAACGGCGGGGGAGGCCGGCGAGGGACGATCGAGCGCCGCCTGGGCCGCCCCGATGTGGCCCGCGACGTGATCGAGGCGCTGATGCTCGATCGCGGTCTGCGCCAGCGCTTTGACCCGGTCGTGGAACGCGCGGCGCGGGAGGTGGCGGCCGGGCCGGTGGACACCGAGGACCGCCGCGACCTGCGTGATCTGCCCACGCTCACCATCGATCCGATCAGCGCCCAGGACTTCGACGACGCGATCTCGGCGGAGGCGATCACCGGCGAGGCGGCCTGGCGCGTATGGGTGCACATCGCCGACGTCGCCGCCTATGTGGCGCCGCGCTCGCCGATCGACCGCGAGGCCTACCGGCGCGCAACCAGCGTCTACGTCCCCGGAGCGGTCGAGCCGATGCTCCCCGGTGAGCTATCCAACCATGCCTGCTCGCTGGTGGCGGGAGCCGACCGGCCTACTGTGACGGTGGAGATGACGATCTCCGCGCGCGGGGTGCGCGCCGCCTCGATGTACCGGGCGCTGATCCGGTCTGACGAGCGGCTTGACTACGACCGAGTCGATCGGCTGTTCGCGGGCCAGGAGGCGGCGGCTGACGCGTGGGGCGCGCCGCTGGAAGCCGCCCGGGCGGCCGCCGCAGCGCTGGCGGCCCTGCGCGCCGGTCGCTCGGCGGTGGTCCTCGATTCCGCCGAGCCTTCGTTCGTGTTCGACCGCGAGGGTCATGTGGTGGGCGCCAAACTCGAGCAGCAGACCGAGTCGCACCGCCTGATCGAGCACCTGATGATCGCCGCCAACGAGCAGGTCGCCACCTTCCTGGAGGAGCACCGAATCCCCGCCCTGTACCGCGTCCACGAGCGCCCGGAGTCGATGGCGGTGGAGCGGCTGATCGACCAGCTGGCCTCGCTGGGCGTGCCCACGCCGCCTGTGCCCCCCGGGCCGTTGACGCCCCAGCAGGCGGCCGAGGTGATCGGCGAGGCATCGGTCGCGGTGACCGACTGGGTGGCCAGGACCGGGCACGGGGCACGAGCGTTGAACAGCCTCATCCTGCGGTCTCTCAAGCAGGCCTATTACGACGCGCGCAACCGCGGCCACGCCGGCCTGGCGTCACCGCGCTACTGCCACTTCACCTCCCCGATCCGTCGCTATCCGGATCTGATCTGCCATCGAGCCCTGCTGTCGGCGATCGCCGGCGAGCCCGCGCCGGAGGCCTCGTGGGTCCAGAACGCGGGTCCGTGGTGCTCCACCCGCGAGCGCGAGGCGATGACGATCGAGCGCGATGCCGACGACGTCGCCAGCTGCTTTCTGCTGGAGCGCGAGCTGTTCAGCGGCGGAGACCGCGACCGGCTGTTCACCGGCGAGGTGGTCGGCCTGATCGGCGCGGGCGCGTTCGTGGCCTTCGGCGAGCGGGGCCAGTTCGAGGGGATGCTGCCGGTGCGCCGGCTGCGCGGCGACTGGTGGGAGCTCAACGAGCAGGGGACGGTGCTGGTGGGCACGCGCAATGGCGGCACGCTGCGGCTGGGCGACCAGATCGAGGTCCGGGTGGCGCGGATCGACGCGCCGCGGGGTAGGGTGGATCTCCTGCCTTCGGAGATGAGCATTCATGGCTAAGGGAAAGAAGAGAAAGGCCGCGCCCGGCGACGTTGCCACCAACCGGCAGGCGTCGTTTCGCTACAACCTGCTCGAGCGCTTCGAGTGCGGGATCGTGCTCACCGGCACCGAGGTCAAGTCGCTGCGCGATGGCAAGGCCCAGATCAAGGACGCCTATGCGATGGTGCGCGACGGCGAGGTCTGGCTCTACGGCCTCTACATCCCGCCCTACGGGCCCGCCTCGCGCGAGAACCACGACCCGGAGCGGCCCCGCAAGCTGCTCCTGCACAGGCGCGAGATCGAGCGACTGGTCGGACGCACGCACGAGCGCGGCCTCACGCTCATACCGACGCGCCTGTACTTCGCCGGCCCGCGCTCGCGGGCCAAGGTCGAGATCGCGCTGGCCAAGGGCAAGGACCTGTTCGACAAGCGCGACACGATCCGCAACCGCGACGTCGCCCGCGACGTGCAGCGTGAGCTGCGCGAGGTCGGTCGGTGAGGATCTTTTGCGCGGTGCGCCAACCGGGTAACCCCTGACTCATGACCATCGGCACCTCCATCCTGTTGATCGCTGTGGGCGCGATCCTGAAGTGGGCCGTGACGGCGCATGTCAGCGGGATCGATCTCCAGACGGTGGGGACGATCCTGTTCGTGCTGGGCATCCTCGGCCTCGTCCTGGCGATCGCCTACACGTTCCGCGGCTCGTTCGGACGCCGCGGCGGCGGCGTACCCCCCGACGAGCAGGACACGCGCTACCTCCGCTAGTAGTGCCGCGCCTCCCCGCTCACACGAGCGTGCGCGGCAGGTGCGTCGCGTCCATCCCGATCACGAGCAGACCGATGAGTGTCAGATAGGTCAGCGCCACCAGCGCCCGGTTGCGCGGGCTGACGCGGTAGTAGGCCTCCTGCTCGGCCCCCGCGGCGCGGCGCTGCTTCCAGCGGCGCCAGGTCTCGAAGCCCGCGAACACGACGATGATGAGGATGATCGGGTTGGGGAAGATCACGGCCAGCGCGATCATCCCGGCGAAGCCGACGAACCACATCCAGGGCGCCATCGCGGCCATCGCCCGGCCCCCGTCCAGCGGCACCACGGGCAGCAGGTTGAAGAGGTTCAAAAAGAACCCCGTGAAGGCCAGCGCGCGCCAGTAGTCGTGGCCCGTGATCTGCCAGATCACCACGCAGACGGCCGCGCCGAGGCTGCCCAGAATCGGGCCCGCCAGCCCGGTGCGGGCCTCGGCGAGCGCATCGTCGCCGAGCGAGCGGGCGGTGATCAGGGCACCCATGAACGGGATGAACATGGGCGCGCTGGCCTTGATCCCCTCGCGCCGGAGCGCGATCACGTGCCCCATCTCGTGCACCAGCAGCAGGATCACGAATCCGACCGCGAACCAGACTCCCCAGATCGTCGCGTAGGCGACGATCGAGACCAGCATCGTGCCCGCCGTGGCCAGCAGCTTGACCTGGCCGAGGATCAGCAGGACCGACTTGAGCTTGGCCAGCAGCGCGAGGATCGCGGCGCCCAACGGGACGATCCGGCGCCTGAAGAACGACTCGTGCTCGCGCCCGTGGCCGTTCTGGGATGGGTGCCGGAACGCGTCGGGCTCGGGAGTCGGCTCGGAAGGCCGCGGCCGGTGGAGCGGCGGCTCGAGGCCGGGAATCGGCCCGAAGCCCTTCGGTCGCTCCGGAGGGGGCTCGGGCAGCGTGGGTGGGTTGTGCGCCATCGGCTCTGATCGATTCTCGCAGGCGTGAACCCGGGCTTATGAAGGTCTTATCGGCGCGGCCGCCGGGGCCTATACTCAAGGAGAACAACATACCCAGGGGACGACAGGCTTCGACGTGGTCGGACTCGTGGGGATGGTTGCGAGTCGAGGTTCCCGGGCGGCCTCGTAAAACTCCCGGGAAAACAATAAGTGCGGACTCTCACGAGTACGCGCTCGCCGCTTAGTCACTAGCACTAAGCCGTGAGCGTCCTGGCCTCCGGCTCGCCTGCGGCGGAGTCGCCAGGATCAATTAGCAGGCTTACCTGGTGAGGCTCGCTCCAGCCGATCCGGGGAAATCTTTTGGAGCTGGTCCCCCACAACCCCGCCGGCGTGGCGAGTGGGGGACGAGATCAGAGCGCCGGATACGCTCGTAGACGCCATCTTTCACGCGACCGCGGACGCGGGTTCAATTCCCGCCGTCTCCACTGACAGCAGCGGGTGCGAAGGTCCCGGACCTTCGCCCCGCTGCAGGCGTTTTGCGGTGCGAAGCTTCGCAGCGTTCGCACGAAGGAATGTCGCTATTTGCGAGCGGCTGTGGCGCAAGTCGGCCGCAGTGGTGGCCGAACTCGGCCACAAGGCGGGGTGGGCTGCGGTCCGACGACGCCGAGGCGGAGATCTCCGAGCCGCGGTTCGACTGGCCGACCGGTCCGCTCGAATGGTTCGAGGTCGCTCGTCTGGGTCTGCGCGAGCCGCGTCAGTGACCCGGCTTGAGGCCGCCCAGGCGGGCGACGTCTTCCTCGGTCACGCCTGCGATCGGGAATCGGTTTTCTGATCCCATGTTGCGAGCCTGGCGGAGCGGCTTGAGCTGAGCGACGGGCAACTTGCGTGGCTCGCCGACGTACGCATGCCTCCATCCAACTCGGCCAGCGATCCAGGCACCCGGCGCGTTCGTGAGCGTCGTACACGGCTGGGAATGATCGCGGCGTCGCGCTCCGACTGCTCCGTGTCGTGCGTGCCCGGAAGTGCCTCCAACGGATGCACCATAGGGCTCGCGATGCACTGGCCCAGGTAATCGGTGATCTCCGGGGTTACCCCGGAGAGGGAGACGCGCCCAAGGGCGCGCCAGCCCACCTCGGTGTTCCGACGCCGCGAGGCGCACGCTACCGGACCTCCACGCCTACCGCGAGACGCACCCGGGGCCGCCAAGAGCTCATTTGTCTCGCCCGGCTGCCACGAGGGGCCCTAGCAGCTCGTCGGCGCGGTGCGTGTCCTCCGGTGCCCCGCGAGCACGCAGTCTGCGGGCCCAGTCGGCCCGCACCCGGGCGACGAGCAACGGAGCCTTCAGCCGCTCGTGTATGGCGAGGGCGCGGGCGAAGTGATCGTCGACCCGTGCCGGGCGATCCGCCGGCGCGGTGAGGCCCAGCGCATGAGCGATCGCGCCAGGGATCCCGATCGCGCTGACGGCGACCAGGTCGGGGAACGGCTCAAGGCGCCCGTAGAGAATCCTGGCGGCGTCACGGTCATCCACGCGCGCGGCCACGTGCGACCAGCAGAGCATCGACTTGGTCCACAAGGCGTTGGACGGGATCGCGGCGAACTTCTCCGACGCCTGCTGGGCGAGCATCGCGGCCCCCTCCGGCTCACGTCCGGACTCGCACAGAGCGAGGGCATGCAGCGGACGAAAGAGGGTGAACCCCGGGTACTTGGTGATCGCGGCGGCGATGAAGGACTCCGACTCGCCCAGTCGCCCCTGCTCCCAGCGGATGAAGCTGAGCAGGGCGGCATGGAAGGCCCGCGCGTCCGCCTCACCCGCCAGCGCCCCCACTCGCAGCGACTCCGCCGCCAGAGCCTCGGCGTCTCCAATCCGCCCGGCGAGCAGCTCACGGGCGCAGCAGTGATATAGCCAGCGCCAGCGCAGGATCGGCTGCGGCGTGGTGTCGATCACCGCCCGCATCTGCGCGAGGCACTCCTCTCCCGCGGCCAGGTCTCCGGCCTCCATCACGGTGCTCCAACGCCGCGCGGCGGCGTGGAACAGCAACGGCGGATCGGCCGCCGACTGCGCCGCCTCGACCATCTCGGCGCTTGGCCCGAGGCGCTCGGACAGCGTCTCCGGGAACCACAGCGCGAACATGTAGTAGAGCAGGACGAACGCCAGTGTGTGCGGGTCTCCGGCCTCGCGGGCCAGGGCGAGCGCCTCCTCCACCAACGCACGGCGGGTCGGCACGTCCGTGGTGAAGGTCAGCTCGGAGGCCAGCAGAGCGACCACCCGCGCCCGCCGCGGATCGCTGTCGGGCAGCGACTTCGAAGCCGCCTGCAGGAGACCGATCAGCTCCTGGTCGGGTTGGCTCACCGAGCCCAGGCCGCGACTGGTCGCCAGCACCGCGCGGGCGATCCGCTGGCCGTCGCCGAGCCGCTCAGCGAGCGCCGCGGCGTCGAGCAACGTGCGGCGGAAGTCCGGCACGCCGCTCTGGCGCTGGGCTTCGCCCAGGCCGATCATCAGCTCACAGCGCAGCGCCTGATTGGAGACGCGAGCCTGGTCGAGCATCTCAAGCCCGCGTTCAAACCAGCGGCGCGCCTCGTCGGGTGCCAGCTGCTCGATCGCGCGTCGCCCGGCCCGGCCCGCATACTCGATCGCCTTAGTGGGAGCCGACGGTTTGAGGGCTGCGCCGTAGTGATGCGCGAGCTCGCTGAGGTGTTCGGTGATGTCGTCCCCATGAAGCTCCTCGAGCGCCTCGGCGACCTGCGCGTGCAGGCGGGCGCGCCGCGTGGCGCTCAAGCCCTCGTACAGGGTGTGCTCGATCAGGGCGTGCGCGAAGGTGAACTGGCCCGGAACCTGGCCGCTCTCGCGCAGAACCGACGCCGCGACGGCCTGCTCGAGGATCTCAAGCACATCCTGCTCCGCGGTGTCGAGCACGTGCGCGAGCAACTCGAGCTCGAACGAACGGCCGATGACCGACGCGGCGGACAGGGTGCGGGCCGCCTCGACGCCGAGGCGATGCACTCGCTGCCCCACGACCTCGCGCACGCTCTGAGGAATACCCACCGCGACGATCCGGCCCGTCACCCGCCAGCGTCCGCCTGGGTCTTGGGCCAGCGCCCCCTGTTCGACGAGGTGACGGAGAACCTCGCCGGCGAAGAACGGGTTGCCGTCCGTCTCGCGCCGGACCTCGCCGGCCAGCGCCAGGCCCTCGGCGTCCAGGTCATGGCCCGCCGCCGCCTGCATCAAGGCGACGACCTCGGTCTCGTCGAGTCCGCTGAGCGAGATTCGTTCGACGCCGTCGACGCGACGGAGATCGGCCAGCAGCCGGCTCAGCGGATGGCGGTCGGTGATGTCGGAGTCCCGAAACGTGCCGACCACCAGCCGGCGTCGGGGTGACTGGTCCAGCACGAGGTGATGCAGAAGAATGAGGCTCTCCCGGTCGGCCCAGTGCAGATCGTCGAGCAGGATCAGGATCGGATGCTCGGCGCCGGCCGCCTCGAGCAGATCCGCAACCGCGGCGAAGAATGAGAACCGTGCCGCTTCCTGGTCGTAGGCCGGCGCAACCGGTAGGTCCGGGAGCCGCAGCGCCAGCGCGTTCACCACCCTCGCCAGCTCGCCGCCGTGGCGCTTGACGTGATCGTCGAGGACTCGTGACGGACCCACCCTGGCGTAGTGCGAGAGTGCGGCCACCCAGGGTCCGTAGGGGATCCCGACGTCCTCCTCGCAGCGGCCGTGGAGGACGACCGCACCGGCACGGTGAGCGGCCAGCGCGATGTGCCCCGCCAACCGCGTCTTGCCGATCCCGGGCTCGCCCGAGAGCAGCGCCACGTGCGGCTCGCCCGCGAGAGCAGCACGCCAGGAGGCCTCGAGCAGCTGACACTCCAGATCGCGCCCGACGAACTCCGTATCGGCCAGCGTCCGCAGCGCGGCGGGGAGCTCCAGAGTGTCGTGTTCGACGTCCAGCGGTCGCCACACGACCTCGACGGTGTTCACGGGCGCCGGCAGGCCCTTCAGCTCCAGCTCGCCGACGGGCAAAAAGGAGAGCTCCTCGCGCGCGCCCACCATCAGGCGCACGAGTTCGGTGCAGAGGATCTTCCCGCCATTGGCCCTGGCGCACAGGCGGGCCGCCTGGACCACCGGCTCGCCGCCGTAGTCGCCGTCCTTGCGCAAGGCGTCGCCGAGGCTCACGCCCACCCGGATCAGGATCGCATCCTCTGCCTTGCGGTTACGACGCTCGAGCAGCTGCTGCATCTGGACGGCACAGCGGACCGCCGCCACGGCCGACGGGAACGCGGCCATCAATCCATCCCCGAGGTTCTTGACCTCCCTGCCGCCCGCCGCCGCAATTGCCTCGTGCAGCAGGCCGAAGTGCTCGGCCAGGGCCGCCTCGCCGCGATCAGGGCCGACGCGGGACGCCAACGCCGTCGAACCGACCACGTCGGTGAACAACACCGAAACAGTCTGGAGGTCCGTCATTGGTCGCTCATACCCCGCCCGGCTCGGAGCAGCGCCGGCGCGTGCTCAAGATCGTCATCGTAGCTTGCCCTGGGCAGCTGTGCCACACGCCAACATGCCGAGCTTGACGATCTCGCGCTCTTCTGGGCCGACGAAGGCTCGGGGAACGCTCAATGCTCGCGACTTCGAAGCCACCCGCGCGCTCGTCTCAGAGGACGTCGAGCTACGCGGACCCAGGGGCTCGTCGCTCCGCGGCTATCCGGCCGCGAGCGAGCTGGTCGAGACCGCCGCTCACCTCGACATGGTCGTGGTGCGCACCGCCCTCGAGCAGCTCGACGACGACGATGATGACGGCGTCACGCGTGTCACAGTCCCGATCCGGGAGCTGTTTCGTCAGGAGGAGCGCAAGCAGACCTGGGAGATCCGAGGGCCGGATACGCTCGCGCGGTGATCGGCCAACGTCCATCAGGCACACCGCGTCGGTCCCCGGGCGGCCGAGCGGGCCAGGTCACGGCGTTATCGACCGGGCTTCTCGTCCTCATCCTCATCGGCTACGGCCTCGGCGAACTCAGCCGCCATGAGATGAACGCCGTCGACCTGGACGCCGTCCGGGACCTCGCCCGTCAGCGCACCGGTGCGCTGACGTTCGTCGCGCATGCGCTCTCGGTGCTCGGCCGCAGCGTCGTGATCGTTCCGTTGGCGCTGGTGACGGCCGCGTGGCTTCACCGCTCGGGACGGACCGGCGATGCGGCGCTGCTCGTCGTCAGTGCCGTCGGCGCAGTGGTCCTCTACAACGTCGACAAGGACCTCGTCGAACGGCCGAGGCCGCCGCTTCATCACCTTGAGTCAGCCAGCAACTGGAGCTTTCCGTCCGGTCACGCCACCCTCTCGAGCGCCTCCTATCTGGCGCTCGCGCTGGTGTTCTCGGCGGCACACCGGCGCAGGCGCGCGGTGGCCATCACAGCCGCCACCGTCCTGATTGGCGGCGTCGCCCTCTCACGCGTGTACCTGGCCGTTCACTACCCAACCGACGTCGTCGGTGGCATGCTGCTTGGCGTGGCATGGTGCCTGTTCGCCGACGGGGTGCTGAGACGGCCCCGGAAGGGCGTCGCGGGATCAGCCACCGGCGGCGGACCTGGCCGGTAGCGGCCTGGAATTGA
>JADGPO010000135.1 GCA_017882405.1 Solirubrobacteraceae bacterium
CAGCCCGACATGATCTGCCTCGCCAAGGCGCTCTCCGGCGGGCTCGTCCCGATCGGCGCGGTGCTCGTCTCGCGACGGGCATTCGAGCGCGTCTTCGACGGGATGGAGCGCGCCGTGCGCCACGGGTCCACGTTCGGCGGCAACGACCTTGCCGCGGCGGCCGCGCTGGCCACGCTGCGGGTGATCGAGCGCGAGGATCTGGTGGCGCGCGCCGAGCGGATGGGCGCGCTGCTGCTCGAGCTGACCAGCCCGCTGGTCGAGCGCTATGAGGTCGTCAGGGAGGTGCGCGGCCTGGGCTTGATGTGGGCGATCGAGTTCGGCGCGCCGACGGGCGCCGGCGCTCGCAGGCTGTGGGAGCGGGTGGAGCGCCGCCAGCCGGGACTGTTCTCGCAGCTGATCACAGTGCCGCTGTTTCACCAGCACCGCATCCTCTGCCAGGTTGCCGGGCATCACATGAACGTGATCAAGGCTCTACCGGCGCTCAGCATCGAGGAGTCCGAGCTCCGGCGTTTCGCCTCGGCGCTGGAGGAGACGATCGCCGCGGCCGAGCGCTACCCCAGGGCGCTGGCGCGCTTCGGCCTGCGCACCGGCGTGCGGGCCGCGCTCGCACGCGGCTGAGGAGCTACCTGGCGGCGGTGAACACGTCGGCGCCGAAGATCCCCGGCACGGAGGCTGCCTCGGCGAGCAGCTGCAGGCCGGACAGCGACTCCCACGTGGCCAGCGAGGAGTAGTGGTCGTAGGGAGTGCTGCTCACCGTTCCGGGCCTGATGGACGGCGAGATCAGCACCGCGCCTACCCTGCCGCCGCCGGGGCCTGTGATCCCCGGGAGCGGGGAGCCTGTGCCCGGCGCCTCACCGCAGCAGGATGTTGCGTCGGAGGAGGCGGCCTCGTCGAAGACGATCTCGAGCAGCCCGTTCTTGAGGAACGCGGGCGAGCCGGTGATCTTCGGGACTCACGCTTCCAGGAAGCTGTCGATGTCGGCCAGCGCCGAGGCACCACTCGGCTGGTTGGTGCACAGGTAGTCGTGGCCGTCGTTGCAGAGATTGGGCGTGATGAACGAGAACCGGGGCGTCCTGGCAGCTGAGGTCAGGTCGTTGGCCAGCCCCGTCTCGCCGCGCAGGGAGGCGGGCGGCATGGTCCCGCTCGGTGACCCCATGGCGACCACGTGGGCGGCGCAGTAGGACGGTTCGTCGATCACCGAGTGGAAGTACACGAAGGGGTCGTGGCGGGAGGCGTAGCCGTCGCCCGCCTCCGCCTTCTGCGTTTCGTCCACGCCGTCGAGCGCTGGGTGCCCACACGCGGCCGCCTCGCGGTTGGGGTCGTTGCCCATGTCCTCCTGGTAGGCCTTCCACTTCAGCCCCGCGCCCGACAGCTGGGTGCCGATGTTGGGCACCGAGGCGGGATACACGCAGCCGACGCCGCTCTCCACCCCTTCGGACAGCGTCAGCGCGCCGGTGAAGTCACTGAACACGGGGCAGTCGGCCTGGTTCTCGACGTTCGGCGGCTGTCCGGATACCAGTGAGATGTAGTTGTCGTTGCTCTGGTGCCCGGTCGCGTAGTAGCTCTCGAGCAGGGCTCCCTGGGAAGGAAGCGTCTTGGCCAGGTAGGGATCGGCGGCGGGTTCGCCGAACGTGCTGGCATAGCCCTCGTTCTCGATCACGATCACGAACACGTGGCGGATCGGGGGGGTGTGGTATTTGGCCGGCGCGCCCGACGCCGGCGCCGCCGCCCAGCAGGCGAGCGCGGCCGCCATCGAGACCGCGGCGAGGGCAAGCGTCCGAGCGGGTCCAGGGATCGCGCGGCCGTGGTGATCGTGAGGGCAGGCTGCTCGCATGGACTCTCCTGTGTTCAACTCGCCGCGACGGCGGTTGGTGGGCTCAGCGGCTCGGCGATCGTGGGCGGCTCCAGGAAGGCCGCCTGTCCGACGTCAAGGAAGTCCTTGACCGTCTTCGCGTTCGCGTCGCGGTAGGTGAGCGCGGGCAGGTTCCACTTGGCCTCGATCGTGGCCAGCACGGATGTGTGGTCGTGCACGACGTTGGTGACCGCGTTCGGCTTGGCGTACGGTGAGACGACTACCGCGGGGACGCGTGGCCCATAGATGTCATAGCCCCCCGGCGCGTCGGTGGGTCCGAGCTGCGGCGCAATCGAGTCCGGAGCGATTGCCGGCGGCGGCGCGACGTGGTCGTAGTAGCCGCCGTGCTCGTCGTAGGTGTAGATCAGCAGCGTGCGCGGCCAGGCCGGGGAGTCCAGCACGGCCTTGACCACCGAGTGGGCCCACGACTCGCCGTAGGCCATGTCCTGCGGCGGCTCCTCGTCGCCGCCGCTGGCCTGCAGCTTGGCGCCCAGGGCGGCCAGCCCCGGGAGCCCCGCCAAGCCGGCGCCGACTTCGGAGAGCACGCCGAACTCGGGGTCGACGAAGCTCACCGACGGTAGGTTGCCGGCCGCGCAGTCGGCGTAGAACTGCGCGATCGGGGCCAGGCTCGTCGGGTATCTCTCGATGATCGAAGGGATGATCCCCGTCGCGGGAAGATCGGTGAAGTAGTTGCGCCAGCTGACCCCGTAGGCGTGCAGGCGGTCGAAGATGGTGCCGTTGGGCGGAGGCGGGTCTTTCAGGCTTTCGCTGTCGGTGGCGATGTTGCCGTAGGCGGTGCCCGCCATCAGGAAGCGGCGGTTGGGATAGGTCTGGCAGGGGGCCGAGCCGAACCAGCGGTTGGCGACCGTGAAGGTGCGCGCCAGCGAGTATGGAAACGGCAGCACCTCCTCGGTCCAGTAGCCCATCGGCTGCTCGGCTTCCACCGAGCGCACGAACCCGTCCATCTTGCCGCCGTCGATCTGCTCGTGGGTGGCGTTCCAGCTCTGCGAGACGTGGGGGCCCTGGGCGGTGGAGGGGAAGGGGAGGGAGCGCACCGCGCCGCCTGGACCGGGATTGCTGTTGAGCGCCACCCCGGCGCTGTTGAAGCGCAGGCCTTGCGCCTTTGGCTGACCCGATCGTCCCAGCCCGCCGAGCAGGTTGTCGAATGAGTGGTTCTCCATCATCACGACCACTATGTGGTCGAACGGAAGCGCGGCCGTGGCCGTGCCGGCCGCCCGCTTGGGGTCGGGCAGGCTGTCGGGCAGGCGAGCAGTCCCGGCGGCGGCGGACGCCGTCCGCCACAGCGCGCCGGCGCTCGATGCGCCGGCTACGGCAGCCCCCAGCGAGCCGCCGTAGCGCAGCAGCGTGCGCCGCGTGAGCGGCTCGTCGATCGAGTGGGGTGGGTGGCGAAGGTCGAGCACAGATCTCAACGGACGGGCGACAATCAATCTCCGGTCGGGATCCGCACCGCTAGCCTGGCTGCATCGCCCCCGGAGCACGTGAACACTTGGTGAGCGGAGCACGCGAACATCCGCTGAGCGGCCGATACCCCGGCAGGCCGGATTTCATGCACCGCTCCGGCGTCGAGCCCGCACGCCGCTAGCCTGTCGAACCGTGCTCGTCGCCAGAGATGACATCCGCAACGTCGCCATCGTGGCGCACGTGGACCACGGCAAGACCACGCTGGTGGACGCCATGCTGTGGCAGTCCGGTGCGTTC
>JADGPO010000021.1 GCA_017882405.1 Solirubrobacteraceae bacterium
GAGCTCAACGCGATCCCCAACTTCGGCAAGAAGTCGATCGACGAGGTCATCGAGACCCTGCACGCCCGCGCGCTAGCTTTGCGCAACGATTAGATCCGGTTCCCACCACCCACCCCCATCACCATGCGTCATCAGCGTCAGCGATATCAGCTCAGCCGCAGCGCCTCGCACCGCAAGGCGCTGCTGATGAACCTGAGCAAAGAGGTCATCGAGCATGAGCGGATCCAGACCACCCAGGCAAAGGCCAAGGCCGTCAAGCCCGAGGTGGAGAAGCTGATCACGCTCGCCAAGCGCGGCGACCTCCACGCTCGCCGGCAGGCCCTGTCGGCGCTCGGGCAGGACAAGTTCACGGTCTACAAGCTGTTCGAGGAGATCGCCCCGCGCTACACGGAGCGACCCGGCGGCTACACCCGGATCCTGAAGCTCGGCCCGCGCCGGTCCGACTCGACCGAGATGGTCCTCTTGGAGCTCGTCTAAGCCCGACGTGGTCGCCGAGTCGGGTGGTCCGGGTGGGCCCACCGCCCGGCTGCTGATCGAGTACGACGGGACCGAGTTCTCCGGCTGGGCGCGCCAGCCCGGCCGACGTACCGTGCAGGAGGAGCTGGAGCGCGCGCTGTGCGTCCTGCTGCGCCGTGATTCGGTTGTCCTGACGGTGGCCGGCCGTACCGACAGCGGCGTGCATGCCACCGGCCAGGTGGCCAGCTACGCTGGCGAGCCGGCTCACAGCGACGGACTCAACGCGCTGCTGCCCTATGACATTGCGGTGGTGGAGTGCATCGCGGCTCCGCCGGGGTTCGATGCGCGCCGGGACGCCACCAGCCGCGCGTACTGCTACCGCATGCTGACCCGGCGAGCGCGCAGCCCGCACGAGCGCCGGCGCGCGCTGCACTGGCCCAAGCGGCTGGATCGCGCGGCCCTCCGTGAGTGCGCCCGGGCGCTCGTCGGGACCCACGATTTCACCGCGTTCACCCCCACCGAGACCGACCATGTGCGCTTCGAGCGAGACGTGTATGCGGCCGACTGGCACGAGCGCGAGGGTGGGCTGCTGGAGTTCACGATCGAAGCCGACTCATTCATGCGCAACATGAACCGGGTGCTGGTGGGGACGATGCTGGAGGTCGCCGGAGGGCGGCGCTCAGTGGCCGAGTTTACGGAGCTGCTGGCGGGCCGCCCGCGCAGCGAGGCCGGGATCACGGCGCCGCCGCACGGCCTGCACCTCATGGGCGTGGGCTACGAAGGACGGCGCCTGCTACCCGGTTGACGGCAGAATATTCGCCGTCTGGACGAATGTATGATGCAGCTTTCCCTACTAAACCCGTACTATTTCTACCAGTTGGGGGCAGGCGCCACGGGGGCAGGCGCCACGGGGGCGGCCGCGGCCCGAGGGGTGTTGGCTTCACCGCTTGGGCCGCGGTGACGCGCGGCGCGCGGTCTCGGGCCGAACGCCTGGGGGCGAAATAGCATTGGGCAGGTGCGTGTGCTGCTCACCAATGACGACGGGATAGAGGCCGACGGCCTGCAGGCGCTGCGCCGTGCGCTGGCCGCGCTGCCCTCCGTGCAACTGGCGGTGATCGCTCCTGACGGCAACCGCTCGGCGATGGCCCGCTCGATCACCACCCGTCGTCCGCTGTGGGTGGAGGAGGTGGACTTCGAGGACGGCACCGTCGGCTTTGCCACTGACGGCACGCCCGTGGACTGCGTGCGGCTGGCCAACCTCGGCCTGGTCGAGGGCTTCACGGCCGAGCTGGTGGTCAGCGGGATCAACCACGGCTCCAACCTGGGCGACGACATCACGTACTCGGGCACCGTCGCCGCGGCGCTGGAGGCGATCGTGCTCGGGATTCCGGGGATCGCCGTCTCGCAGCAGTCGGCCTCGCGCGAACTGGACTTCCGTGTCGGGTCAGCGTTCGACTTCGAGCTGGCGGCATCGTTCACCGCGCGCCTGGTGGCCGAGCTTCAGAGCGTCCCGCTGCCGACCGGAACCCTGCTGAACATCAACGTCCCCGGCGGCCAGCCCGACGGGGTCACGGTCGCCGGCCTGGGCAAGCGCGTCTACCGCGACGAGCTCGCACTCGTCGACGAGGCCGGGGGCCGGCGCCAGTACCGGATCTACGGCGATGCCAGCTTCGAGCGCGACGAGACCGGGACCGATCTGGCCGCGGTGGCGGCCGGCCAGATCGCGGTCACGCCGATCCACTTCGACCTCACCGACCGCGACGGACTGGACGCGCTGGAGCGCTATGACCTCGCGCGCCTGATCGCGCCCGCCGCCGACGAGGTCACCGAGCCGTGAGCGCTTCCTCAGATCCTGCGGCGCGCGCCGACGAACTGCGCAAGGAGCTCGAGCACCACGGCTACCGGTACTACGTGCTCGACGACCCGGAGGTCGGCGACGACGTCTACGACGCGCTGCTGGACGAGCTGCGGGCGATCGAGGCCGAGCACCCGGAGCTGGTGACGACGGGCTCGCCCACGCAGCGGGTGGGCGGCGAGCCGGTCTCGGACCTGGTCAAGGTCCGACACCCCGAGCCGATGCTCTCGCTGGCCAACGCGCGCTCGGCCGAGGAGTTGCAGGCGTGGATCCAGCGGATGCGAAACCACCTGGCTCGCGAGGGGATCGAGGACCCGGACTTCGAGTTCGTCGCCGAGCCGAAGATCGACGGTCTGGCGATCTCGCTGATCTACCGCAACGGGGTGTTCGAGCGCGGTGCCACCCGCGGCGATGGGAATTTCGGTGAGGACGTCACCCACAACCTGCGCACGGTCGGCTCGATCCCGCTGCGCCTGGACACCGACGATCCGCCGGCGCTGCTGGAGGTCCGCGGCGAGGTCTACATGTCGCTGCCGGACTTCGCGGCGCTCAACGAACGGCGGGCGCAGGACGGCCTGTCGACGTTCATGAACCCGCGCAACTCCGCGGCGGGCACGATCCGCCAGCTGGACCCCAAGCTGGCCGCCGACCGCCCGCTGTCGTTGTGGTGCTATGCGATCGGCGTCACCGAGGGGCTCGACCTCGAGACCCACTGGGAGTCCCTGGAGTGGCTGCGCGCGCACCGCTTCCCCGTGCACCCGGACGTCAAGGAGCTCCACACCGAGCAGGCGGTGGTGACCCAGTGCGAGTCCTGGGAGCGCCGCCGCGGCTCGCTGGAGTTCGAAATCGACGGGGTGGTGGTCAAGGTCAACCAGTTCGCGCTCCAGCGCCGCCTGGGCGTGGTCGGCCGCGACCCCCGGTGGGCGATCGCCTGGAAGTTCCCGCCGACCACCGCCGTGACCAAGCTCCGGGGGATCGGCTGGAACCCGGGCAAGTTCGGCGACCTGCACCCGTACGCGATGCTCGAGCCGGTGCACGTCGCCGGCGTGACGATCAAGCTGGCCACGCTGCACAACGAGGAGGACCTGGCCCGCAAGGACATCCGCCCCGGCGAGGACGTGATCGTGCTGCGCGCCGGAGACGTGATCCCGCAGGTGCTCTCGCCGGCGCCCCACGTGGCCGAGGCAGAGGACCGGCCCTCGCCGCCGATGCCGCCGGATCGCTGCCCGGTGTGCGACACGCCGACGGTCAAGCCCGAGGGATCGGTGTTCACGCGCTGCCCCAACCGCGACTGTGCGGGCCGCCGCTGGCAGCTGCTCAAGTTCTTCGTGTACGCGCTGGACGTCGACGGCCTGGGGGAGAAGCAGGTCAGCCTGTTCATGGACCTCGGATGGGTGCACACGGCGGCGGACTTCTACGACCTCACGGACGAGCAGATCGCCGGCCAGCCGGGTTTCGGCTCGGTGTCTGCAGAGAAGCTCGTGGCCTCGATCGAGGCGTCCAAGCGGATGCCCTTCGGCCGCGTGCTGGTGGCCCTCGGACTGGAGGAGGTCGGCGGGGTGACCGGACGCAACCTCGCCCAGCAGTTCCGCTCGATCGACGCCCTCCTGGCTGCCGACGCAGAGGCGATCGAGCAGACGCCGGGCGTGGGCCCCAAGATGGCCGCGGTGATCCACGAGCAGCTGCACGATCCCGTGATGGAGAAGTTGATCGCCGATCTGCGCGAGCGCGGGCTGCAGTTCGAGCAGGAGGGGCCGCCTCCCGGGGAGGGTTCGCTCGCCGGCAAGACGCTGGTGCTGACCGGCACCCTGCCCGACCTCGCCCGCGAGGCGGCCACCGAGCGGATCCTGGCGGCCGGCGGCCGCGTGACCGGATCGGTATCGCGCAAGACCGACTACGTGGTGGCCGGCGAGAGCGCCGGCACCAAGCTCGCCAAGGCCGAGAAGCTCGGCGTGAGCGTGATCGACGAGGCCGGGCTGTTGGCGCTGCTCGATGGCACCGCGCCCGCGCCCTAGCCGCCGTAGCGGGCGACCGCGACCTCCATCCGGTTCTGGATCGGATGGGCGTAGTCGGGGTAGATGCCGTTCATCAGGAAGGCATAGGCGAGCGTGTGGCCGTCCTGCGCCCGGCAGTAGCCGACCACGTTGGAGGCGTCGTGCAGGGTGCCCGTCTTGCCACGGCAGCGGTCCTGGGCATAGGTGCCGCGCAGTTCGTGCTCGAGCGTTCCCGTCCTGCCGGCCACCGCCAGGGAGCTCGTGAACGCCGAGTTGGATCGCATGTCGCGCAGCAGCGTGACCACCTGCGCCGGCGTGGTGCGGTCCGCGCGCGACAGGCCGGAGCCGTCGTTGAGCGCTGGGTGGATACCGAAGCTCTTGGCCACCTGGGCTCGGATCACGGCCGCGCCGGCCGCCGTCGTCCCGCCGCTGCCAAAGCGCGCCCCCAGGTCCTTGGCCAGCATCTCGGCGAAGAAGTTGTCCGACGGGGTGTTGGTGAGTCCGATCAGGGTGGCGATCCGGGGCGAGCCGGCGCTGGCGAGCGGCTGCGCGGCCTGCGGAGTCTCCCCGGCGCTCACGCGGATGCGGCGCGGCACCTTGACACCGGCGGCCTGCAGGGCGGACACGAACTGTTGGCCCGCCTCCAGCGCCGGGTGGGTGTTGTACGACGAGCCGTCCGAGTTGGCCCAGCCGCGGTTGTAGGACAGCCCGCTGAGCTCGCCCTCCACATCGATCGAGGGCTGGTTGCCGGTGGCCGGCGTCCCGCGGTCGGCGTCGAAGATCGTCTCGTCGGCGACCACGCTGCCCTCCAGCCGCTTCATCCCCGTGACCGATACGAGGTTGGAGACGAGGTGCTGCATGGTGGCCCCGGTGCCGTAGGCGCTGCTGTCAAAGCCGGCTGAGCCGAACGTGGGATCGCCGCCGCCGCGTAGGTACAGGGTGCCGTCAAACGTCGACCCGCGCTGCTGTCCTGAGCCGAGCACGGTGGTCGACAGGTTGGCGTTGGCTCCGAAGCGCGTGAGCGCGGTGGTCGTCGTGTACAGCTTCTCCACCGAGGCGGGCAGCCGCGGCGTGTTGGCATTGTGCGAGAAGAGCTCGGTGGCGGCGGTCAGGTCGACCACGTAGGCGCCGCTGTAGTTCCCCGCCTGGCGCATTCCGGCGTTCAGCGAGCGCTTGAGCGACGACAGGGCCTTGGAGGCCGGAGCGGGGGAGGGGTCGCCGCCCTGATTGAGAGCCCCGCCGCCCCCGCCGCCGCTGCCCGCGTGCGTCGCGGCGGCAGCTGCCGGTGCGGTCGCCAGCGCAACGGCGAGCATGGCGGCTGCGACGCGCATCGATTATGTGTAACCCATCAGGCGGTCGAAAGCTGCGGTGGCCCGAGGGGACCTCCCACTGGTGGCCCACTAGAGTCCCGGTTGCCATGGGCAAGGTCGTCAAGCTCGACGGGTCTGCGAAGGATCGGTCGGCACCCAATCGGACCGCCGCCCAGCGCACCGCCGCCGGCCACCGAGGGCGTCAATCCAGGACGGCACTGGTGCTGGGCGGCGGCGGATTCACCGGCGGCGTCTACGAGATCGGCGCGCTACGGGCCCTGGACCTCTTGTCGGTCCGCCACACCGTCAACGAGTTCGATGTCTACGTGGGAACTAGTGCGGGCTCGTTCGTGGCGGCCGCGGTCGCCAACGGCGTGACCCCCGAGGAGATGATGCGGGTGATCGTCCAGCAGGTCCCGACCCCGTTCCCGGACGCCAGGATCAGTTCGCTGCTCAAGCCCAACTACCGGGAGTTCTTGACCCGCGGGGCGAAGTTCCCGCTGCGCCTGGCGCACCTGCTGCGCACCCTGGCCCGCGACGTGGGTCAGATCTCGGCCGTCGACATCGTGCTCGGGCTGGCCGACGCGCTGCCCACCGGCCTGTACTCGGCGGAGGGGATCGAGCGCTACGTCCGCCGGATCCTGTCGGACCCCGCTCGCACCGACGACTTCCGCGAGCTGCGCCGCGAACTGTACGTCGCCGCCACCGACCTGGACTCCTGCGAGCGGATCGTGTTCGGCGCCGAGGGCGCCGACGACGTGCCGATCTCCAAGGCGGTCAGCGCCTCCAGCGCGCTGCCGATGATCCACAAGCCGGTGCGGATCGGCGACCGCGAGTACATCGACGGCGGTCTGGTCTCGACTACCAACCTCGACATCGCCGTCGAGCACGGCGCGAAGTTCATCGTCGTCGTCAACCCCCTGGTGCCGTACGTCAACGACATGCGCAAGCCGATAACCACGCCCAGCGCCTCCGGCCTGCGCCGCGTGTCGGACATGGGCTTCCCGCAGATCGGCTACCAGGCGTTCAAGCTGATCGCCCACCAGCGCCTGCACGAGCTCGCCCGGCGCTGGGAGGACCGCTATTCGGGCGTCGACATCATCCTGATCGAGCCGAATCCATCCGACGAGCTGATGTTCCAGACCAGCATCCTGAGCTTCACCTCACGCGTGGACATCGCGCGCCACGGCTTCGAGTCGGTCACGCTCCAGCTGGCCCAGGACTACCAGCGCTTCAAGCAGATCACGGCCCGACACGGAATCGAGATCTCGGCCACGCGGGTGCGCAAGGTGGTCAAGCACTTCGGCGCCGAGCGGGAGTCGACGCGGGCCTGGCGCAAGATCCTGGAGCAGACGACGTCCGCGTTGCTGCGCCAGTCGGCTGGGCAGTAACACGCGTCCACGTTGCTGCGCCAGTCGGCTGGGCAGCAACACGCGTTCGCGCTGACCCGGCGAGCGGGCGGAGAACCCCGCGGGGCGGCCCCCGGGGAGAGCGCTCTGTGGAACCGGCGCGCTAAGCGCCGGCTGCTCGAGCCGGAACCGTCTGCGTTGCCGACGTCTCCCGCAGGGTCGAGAGGAACAGAGTCTTGTCAATCCGACCGTTGAAGATCGGGACACCCAGCTCGACGCATTTGACGATTACGTCACGCCGCTCAAGACCAGCTTCGCGGGCGAGCTCAGTGGGCGTCAGGTGGTTGGCCATACGGGACTCTCTCCTTTTGCGGCTGTTCACTACATAGCCGCAAGTATGCCGCGTCCCCCGGACGGGCACAACGCGAACGGACGAAAGTCGGTGCCCGGGCCACGCACTTTGCCCGGGTTTGCTTGGTCTTTATGAATATTTAACTTTGGCGAAGACTTGATTGAACAGTACGGTTCAGTGGAACCTACAAGGACGTAGGAGACTCCACACTCGGCGGAATAGGTCAGATGGAACTGGCGCTTAGCAGTACGGAAACCGCGGTCCTCCGCAACGAGCGGGCTCTCGTGGAGGCCGCTAGGCGTGGCGACGACCGCGCGTTCGAGCAGCTCTACGCGATGTATCGGGATCGCGTGGGGGCGTTCATCCTCAGCAAGGTGCGCGATCACGGTCGCGCCGAGGACATCTCGCAGGAGGTGTTCATGTCGGCGCTGCGCCAGCTGCGCAGCAACGAACAGGAGATCGCCTTCAAGCCTTGGGTCTTCGCGATCGCCAAGAACGCCTGCATCGACGAGTTCCGTCGCACCGCACGCGGTCGCGAGGTTCCGGTCGAGGCCGGTGAGGACTTCCCCACCGATCAGCGAGCCTCCCTGTCGATCGTGCCGTCGCCCCCGTCGGCGATCGAGAGCAAGCAGCGGCTCGAGGATCTGCGCGGCGCCTTCGGTGGTCTCTCGGAGAGCCATCATCGGCTGCTGGTGATGCGCGAGCTCGAGGGACGCTCCTACGACGAGATCGGCAATCGCCTCGGGATGACCCGCCAGATGGTGGAGAGCGGCCTGTTTCGCGCTCGGCGCAAGCTCAGCGGGGCGTACGACGAGCTGGCCAGCGGGCGTCGGTGCGAGCAGGTTCAGACAGTGATCGAGAGGGGGGCCGCGCTCAAGCTCAAGGCATTGGGCATCAAGGAGCGCCGCCGCCTGACCCAGCACCTCTCGCACTGCCAGCCCTGCCGCCACCAGGCCCGGATGGCGGGCGTCGATCCGAGCCTGCTCAAGCCGCGCAGCATCGCGGCCAAGATCGCCGCCATGCTGCCGTTCGGCGGTTTCTGGCGCTGGCGGCCCTGGCGTGGCGGCGGGTCGAGCGCAGCGGGGGCCCACGCCTCGGGTCACGCGGCCTCCGGCGCCGCGCAGGCGGCGGGCACCGCAGGCTCGTCGATCACCCTCGGCCAAGCCGCGGCAGCCGCAGCCGCGCTCGCGATCGCCGGCGCGGGCGGCGGGTTCGCGATCGCCCAGCACAGCGATCACGGTCACCGGCCGCCCCCCGTCAAGCATCACGTGAGCACGACCGCCCACGCCGGCTCGGCAGCGGGCGCGCGTCTCGCGCCCCCCGTGGTGCCCGCGTCCGGCCACGGGGTCAGTGCCCAGGGCGCCCGCGCCGGCGCAGCACGGAGCCACGCGCACGGAGCGCGCGCGGCCGCCAAGCGCTCGGCCACCGGTCCGAAGACGCTCGGCTCAGGCACCAAGCGGGACACCACCGCCAAATCGCCCAACTCGGGTCAGAGCCACACCACCCCCACCGGGGGCTCCGGCGCGAGCACCTCGAGCCCGAGCACGCAGACCCCGATCTCGTCCTCCGGAAGTCAGGCCAAGAACCTCCTGAACACCACGATCAACCGGACCGGGCAGACCGTGGGCAAGGTCACCGACCCTGTCAAGAAGATCGTCGCCCCGATCCAGAAGGCCACCGATCCGGTCACCGCGCCCGTCAAGAAGGTCGTCGCGCCCGTGACGAAGGTCGTCGCGCCCGTGACGAAGGTCGTCCCGCCCGTCCCCGGCCCGCCTTCGAGCGGAGCGAGCGGCTCCGGCGGATCGGCCGGCTCCAGCGAACCGCCGGACCCGGTCGGCACCGTCAAGAAGGTCGTCTCCGGGCTGTAGGTCCGGGGCGGCCGGATCGCCGGCACCGTCCCGGCGGCACCCGCTGTGGAATACTGGCTGGATCGGGGCGTGGCGCAGCCTGGTAGCGCGCACCGTTCGGGTCGGTGAGGTCCCCGGTTCAAATCCGGGCGCCCCGATGTCTAGAAAGCCCTGCTAACGCGGGGCTTTCTGCTTATCAGCCGGAGTCGCGCTCGGCCGCTGCGGAAGTCGATTCGGCCGTTTTGTGCCCAATCTGTGCCCAATCGTGGCCATCGACGAGCGCCTTGAGCTGCTCGCGCTCCTCCTCGCTGCGGCGCATCGCGTGGGAGTTAGACGCGGAGCGTGAAGGCAGGGTCGGTGTGGCCGAGCTGCTGCATCACGTAGGTCGGGTCCTTGCCGATCGCGACCAGGATCGAGGCGAACGTGTGCCGCAGCTTGTGCGGGGTGATCCCGAGTGGCAGCGGCTGCATTCCGCGCTCATCGACCAGCCGGTGCGCGTGGGCGACCTCGGCGTCGACGACGTCCTGGCGGAGGTTGTGGCGGGAGCGTGCCGTCCCGGCGGCGGTGACGAACACGGGGTCGTTTGGACCGGTGCGCTCGCTTGCGGCCTTGTGCTCGGTCAGGATCTCCCGCAGCAGCGGCAGCATGTCGACCTCGCGCATGCCCGCGTCGGTCTTATCGCGGCCGACCTCGAACCGCCCGTTGGCGAGGTCGACGTCACGCCAGAGCATCGCTCCGGTCGCCGAGGCCCGGCCGCCGCCGAGGAGCAGGGTGGCGAGCGCGGCGCGCCGGCCCGTCGTGTAGGTCGGGTGGCGCTGGGTCCAGCTGCGGCCCCGGCGGTCGGTCACGTCGATCACGGCTTCGCCGCGATCGAGCTGGCCGGCGGCCTCGAGCAGGATGGCGATCTGCTCGGCGCTGTCCAGGTGAACCGGGCGAGGCTTGGAGACCTTCATGCGTCGTCGCTTGCCGACCGCCGGATTGCTCGGGAGGTGGCCGTGGTCGACCGCGACGGCGAGGATCTGCGTGAGCAGGTCGATGTGCATGTTGATCGAGCGTGCCGACAGGGGACATGCGCGTCGGCGGTAGCTGCGCCCGAGGCGGTCGACGTAGGAGAACATCATCGGATTGCCGCTCTCCGCAGCCGCTGTGATCTCGGCAGCTTCACGCACCTTGTGCTGCCGGTAGCGGTCGACCTCGGCCACCGTGATCTGCGAGAGGTGGTGCTGCTTGAAGAACGGCAGCAGGTGGTTGGTGAGGTCGTTGCGGTAGTGGTTGGCCGTGTTCGGCTCGACCTCGAGCTCCTTGGTCGCGTACCAGTCGGAGGCGAACTCGTGGAAGGTCGGGTCGACCTCCTTCTCCGGAGCCGGCTCGGGCCGTGGAGGTCGCCAGGTGCCGAGGTCGACGTCGCGCAGGACGACGGCCAGCTCTCGCTCCGCCATCTGGGTCGTCCAGCCGTCCTCGGGCCGGCCGAGCTTGATCACCCAGCGCTTGCCGTAGGCACGGAATCGCAGCGAGAAGCTGCGCCGCTGCCCGCTGGGCTTGAGCACCTGTCCGTTGGCCTTGGGGGCCATCAGCCTTCGTCGAGGGCCGCCATCGGGTCCAGTATGCAGGTTCCTCGTGCTCACGGCGCGGCTGGAGCTCGACGCGGACGGGGGCACCGCGCTATGTGGCGGCTTCTCCGCGCCGGGGAACTCGGCGGTGCTACCGAGGCGGAGCGTGAGACCGACCCTGATCGCCGGGTTGGGGTGACGGTGCCCGTCGGCCTAGCGGCTGTCAGGCCCGCCAACACGGAGTAGCTGAGCGCCGGACTGAGTGCGGTCGGTACGCCGGCGCCGGCCCCGGCGGGGCTTTGCGATCTGGGGCAGCGTCATGGGGTCCGGCTCGTCGACCTTCTGGAGAGCCTCGGCGACACGGGCGGGGGAGAACCCGAGCCTCGGCCGCGGGCCGGAGCCGAGGCGTACCGCGCCGAGTTCGCCGGCGTGCTCGTACACCCAGGAGCGCGTCTTGCCGTGGAGCCGCGCGATCTCAGCGGCATCGACGAGCGGCTCGGTCCGCGCGGGCGCGTGGCCGTTCAACCGCACGGCGAGTCGCTCGGCCAGAAGGTCGGCCAGCCGGTCGAGTGCGTCGTCGTCGTACCCGGCCAGGTCGGGGACGGATGTGGCGGTCGCGGCGGAGGTGCTCGTGGTCATCCCTCTCCGGGGATGAGGTATTGGACGGCGAGGCGCGAGTCCCGCACGCGCGGGTAGCGTTGCGCGTTCGCAGGAGCCATCAGGCGGGGGTGGCACGATCCAGGCGTGCAGAATCTTCAACAGGTTCACGTGCTCTGGACGGCGTGATGGCCGATAGATCGGTCGCAACGTCCGAGACGGTCATCGTGCCGACACTGAGGGGACCGGTCGAGGTCGTGCGCCAGCAGTGGCGCTCCCGGCGCCCGGGGAGTCGGTGGAACTGGGAGTGGCTGGCGCGTCGCGCCCGCGAGCGCGACTGGCGCCGGGGCTCGACGGCCCGAGAGGCGATCCGCCAAGCGGTGCTGCTGGCGCCCGGCAAGCAGCCGAAGTGGC
>JADGPO010000136.1 GCA_017882405.1 Solirubrobacteraceae bacterium
GACAAGGACATCTCGATCTACATCAACTCGCCCGGCGGCTCGATCTACTCGGGCCTGGCGATCTACGACACCATGCAGTTCATCAAGCCCGACATCTCGACGATCTGCGTGGGGCTCGCGATGTCGATGGGCTCCCTGCTACTGGCCGGCGGAGCCCATGGCAAGCGGTTCTCGCTGCCCAACAGCCGGATCCTCATCCACCAGCCGTCAGCCGGCTTCGAGGGCCAGTCGACCGACATCGAGATCCAAGCGCGCGAGATCCTCAACATCCGCAGGCGCACCGATGAGATCTATGCCTTCCACACCGGCCAGACCGTCGACCAGGTCCACATTGACATGGAGCGCGACCGCTTCTTCAAGGCCGATGAGGCCGTCGCGTACGGGCTGATCGACCGCGTGATCGAGAAGCACTAGGCCACGCGCGCCGCGACCCGGCGCCAGCGGCATCTAGGCCGCGGGCCGCTGCTCGGAGCCCGAGGCGGCGTCGCCGCCGTCAGGGTCATCGTGCTTGGCCGCTTCCTTGGCTTCGGCCGCCCTGATCAGCGTCTTGAGCTCGGCCACGTCGATCTCGACGGTGTGACCTTCGCCCTCGATCACGTCACTATTCTCGAGCTCGGCCCGTGTGGGCCCCCGCAGCGGTTGGGCGGGAGCCGGCGGCGGCGGCGGCGAGAGGCGGATCTTGGTGGCGACCGGCGGCGGTGCCTTGATCTGAGCGCGGAACTCCAGCTGGGTTCCGCCCGTTCCCCACTCCACGGCGAATCGGCCGTCCAGGCGCGAGCCCACCCAGGCGATGACCACCATCACGATGCCGACGACGATCAGCGGAAGCGTCCAGACCGAGTTCGTGATCCAGAGCACGCCGGCCAGTAGCAGGATCACCCCGACCACGCCGAGGCGGGTCCGGGGGGAGCGCAGATAGCCGCCCAGCCAGCCGGCGAATTCCGACAGCCGCGCTTGCCAGACGCCCTTACCGCCGGCCGCGGCCTGACCCGTCTCGGCCTGTGGCCCACCGGCGGGGGCCGTAGGGGGACTCTGCGGCTTCTCGTTCGGCATGTTCACCACCGTTAGCGACATTACCCGTCAACTCTACGTTCAACCCTTACGCTGCAGTCTCCTGCCCGGTGCCGATCAATCGTGAGGGTCAGGTGGCGGGGGCGCGCCGGATCCGCCCCGAGCCCTGGCCGCGAGTCTCCTCCGGCTCGGGCGCCACCGGTTTGGACAGGGCCCAGAAGATCATCAGCGCGGCGAAGATGCGCATGCCGATCCCCGTCCTCCTCGTCGAGCGCCCAACCAGTAATAGTGGACGGCGGCAACGCCGTACTGGTCGCCGTTGGCCGCCTGGCGGAGGATCTCGAGCGCGCCCAAGGTTGGCGGCGATGAACGCGAGCCCGGTGATCCACGCCGGCAGCGACCCACCTCGTCCCCCTCGTCGTAGCTCGCAATCTATTCGACGGCGTGCTCGATCTCTCCTAGGCCTTCGATCGCGATCTTTACCCGGTCCCCAGAACTCAGAAACGCGGGCGGATCCTGCGCCATGCCAACGCCGTTGGGCGTGCCGGTGAGGATCAGGTCGCCGGGGGACAGCGTGTTGGTCTGCGAGATGAAGTCGACCAGCTCCTGACAGCCGAAGATCAGGTCCGAGGTGCGACTGTCCTGGCGAAGCTCGCCGTTGACCCAGGTCTGCAGATGGAGGTCGTCTGCACTGGGGACCTCGTCGACGGTGGTCACCCAGGGGCCGAACGGGCAGAAGGTGTCGGCGCCCTTCGCCCGCGTCCACTGTGGCTCGGCGCGCTGCAGGTCGCGCGCGGAGACGTCGTCGGCGACGCAGTAGCCGCCGATCCGCCCACCGGCGCCGATCACGATCGTCAGCTCGCCCTCGTAGTCCAGCCGCTTGACCACCTCCGGACAGCGGATCGGACCGCTCGGCGGGGCGACCGAGCCCCGCACCTTGACGAAGACGATCGGATGCTCGGGAGCCTTGTTGCCGGTCTCCTCCACGTGCTTGGCGTAGTTGAGACCGATCGCGTAGATCGTGCCGGGCTCGGGGATCGGCGCCAGCAGCTTGACCTCCGACAGCTCCCAGGACCCCAGCGAGGCCTGCGGAACGTCGCCGGCGGCCAGCGCCTCGCGCACCCCGTCAGGTCCGCCGAACGCCTCCACGCGTTCGTCACGCACGACGCCGGACAGGGGCTCGTCGCGACCAGGGACTTCGAAGGTGGCCAGCTTCATCGCTTCCGGCAGCCTATAACGGGACCGCGTCCGGCCGTCCGCTCAGGGCAGCCGGTACGCGCCGTGGGCGACGATCACCGCGCCGCCGCCAACGACGACCCGCGTGATCTCGTCGCCGGAGCCATCGGCCCGAGCCCGCAGCACGGACGGCCGGCCGATCTCCGCGCCCTGGTGGATCTCGACGGTCTCGCCGAACGCGGTCCGGCCGTGGCGGGCCAGGTGCACGGCCAGTGGACCGGCGGCCGACCCGGTGGCCGGGTCCTCGGGCACTCCCATCGCCGGGCCGAACATCCGTGTCTTGACCCGCGCTCCGTCATCGAGCACGGCAAAGCAGCTCACCCCGATGGCCCCCACCGCGGCCAGGGCCGGCATGTCAGGCGCGACCGCGGCCACCGCATCCTCGTCGGCCAGCTCCACGTAGGTGTGGCGCGGGCCGTTGTCGTAGATCTCCGCGGGCAGGCCCGAATCGGAGACGCCGAGCGCCGCCAGCAGCTCCCGGTCCGCCGCAAACGCTGACCACGTCGGGACGGGCTGCTCCATCTCTCCGTAGACGACGTCATCTCCTTCGCGACGAAGCGCCACCGGGATCACCCCCGAGCCGGTCCGCAGACGCACCTCGTCCAAGCCACGCTCGGTGCCGAGCACGAACGCCGTCCCCAGGACCGGATGCCCGGCGAAGGGAAGCTCTACCGCCGGCGTGAAGATCCGCACCCGCGCATCGGCCTCATCGTCGGCGTCGGCCGGCAGCACGAAGACCGTCTCTGAGAGGTTGAGCTCACGCGCGGTGCGCTGCATCACGTCATCCCCCAGCCCGTCGGCATCGGTGAACACGGCGACCGGATTGCCCTCGAGCGGGGTGTCGCAGAAGACGTCCACGATCGTGTAGTCGCGCATGTGGGGACGATCGTAGCGGCGGGTTACTCCGAGGCCATGTCCAGCAGCGTCGTCACCGTCGTCCAGTTACGCGCAGTCGCGGTGACGCCCAGCCCCTTGCCGGCGAGCGCGTTCCACAGCTTGGAGCGCGCCACGCCGTCCGGGTGCCAGGCATAGATCTCACGCCCGCGAGCGACGACCCGCTCGGACTCGTGCGCCAGCTCCTCCATCCGCCGGAGCAGGTCGGCGGGAGGCTTCTCGGCCAGGAAGCTGACCTGATATCGCTTGAGGTCATCGGCCGCTTCGCCGAGCGGATTGGCCTTGACCACCGCCGCCAGCTGAGCGCGGCTGCGGACGATCACCGGCACGTCGAAGCCGAAGCGCCCGGAGATCAGGGTCTGCAGATCGCGCTGCACCTGACCGGGCTTGGCGGGGCTGCGCAGCACGATGTTGCCGCTCTGAACGTAGGTCCGCACGTCCTCATAGCCCGCCTCGGTCAGCAGCGCCCGCAGGTCGGCCATCGGCACCCGCCGACTCGGGCCCAGGTTGATGCCGCGCAGCATCGCGACATGGATGGCCATCGTCAGAAGAGAGCGCTCTGTCCGGGGATGCCGTCGCGGCGGCGGCCCGGAGGTGTCTGTCCGAGGGCAACGGCGATGTCCTGAGCGATCGCGCTCTCCGAGCGCGACGCGATCAGCGGCTGCTCGATGCCCTCGACGTGGACCAGCGTGCGCCGGCCGTCACCGCGCTCCTCGCCCTCCAAGGGCACCAGCGCGTACACCCGATCGGCGCGTACGAACTTGCCGTATCCCAGTGAGACCATCGGCGTTGCGCGGGCCATGCTGCGGCGCATCCTACGCCCGCCCGCGGGCGTTCAGTCGCGTCAGTCAGACAGGATCAGGGCCAGGCGCCGCTCGAGCGCGTCCCCGAGCACTTTGCGGACCGGACCCTCTTCGAAACGCTCCACGAGCGCCGACAGGAACCCCTCGATCACCAGGCGCTTGGCGACCTCCGGCGGCAGCCCGCGCGAGCCGAGGTAGAACAGCTGCTCGGGATCGACCTGGGCGATCGCGGCGGCGTGCGTGCAGCGCACGTCGTTGGCCTGGATCTCCAGGCCGGGAATCGCATCCGCGTGGGCGCGCTTTGACAACAATAAGTTGCGTGACTCCTGGAAGGCGTCGGTCTTCTGCGCGCCGGGGTCGACGATGATGTTGCCCTTCCACACCGCGCTGGAGCGGCCCTGCAGCACGCCGCGGAAGGCGAGGTCCGAGGTGGTGTTGGGCGCGGCGTGCTCCTGGGTGGTGTCGAAGTCGATGTGCTGGCGGGCGTGAGTCGCGTATGCGCCGGTCACCCGGGCATCGGCGCCCTCGCCGCTGAGGCGCGTCTCCATGCGCACGTGCCCCTGTGCGGAGCCGAAGCCGAGCGCCACCCAGTCCAAGCGGCCATCGCGCCCGACCTCCGCGCGCTGGGCGCCGAAGATCCAGCTCTTCTCTGACAAATCCTGGCCGCACACGTAGCGCAGCCGCGCGTTGCCGCCGACGATCAGCTCGGTGACGACGTTGAAGACGCCGTCGAGCGCGCTGTCGGCGGAGAGGAACTGCTCCCACACCTCGGCCTGGGCGCCCTCCTCGACGACGATCAGCGTACGCTGATTGAGCATGGTCCCGGTCCGCGCCTGGACGGAGCGCAGCGAGATCGGCGTGTCGACGACCACGCCCCGCGGCACGTAGACGAACGCGGTGCCGCGTAGGCCGGCGTCGTTGAGCTCCACGAAGACGTCCTCCTGCGCGGAGACGAGCGAGCCGAGGTGGCGCTCGATCAGCTCCGGAGGCGCCGCTTCGAGAGTCGTGACGAGAACCCCGTCGGGCAGGTGGTCGGGGTCGTCGAGCGCGAACAGAAGCTCGGCCACGGCCGACTCGTCAGGCGCTACCCGCTCGTAGGCAGCGAGGTCCAGACCTGACAAATCGGTGAACTCCCAACCCGGCCGCCCCTTGAATTGAGGCAGCTCGACAAGCGCAGAACTAGCCAATCGAGCCCTCCATCTGCAGCTCGATCAGCCGGTTCATCTCGACGGCGTACTCCATCGGCAGCTCCTTGGTGATCGGCTCGATGAAGCCGTTGACGATCAGCTTGGAGGCCTCCTCCTCGGAGATGCCGTGGGTCATCAGGTAGAACAGCTGGTCATCGCCGACCTTGGAGACCGTGGCCTCGTGGCCGACGTTGACGTCGTCCTCGGAGATCCGGATCGTCGGATAGGTGTCAGAGCGCGACTGCTCGTCGAGCAGCAGCGCGTCGCAGACCACCTTGGACCGCGCGCCGTGAGCGCCCTTGGCGATCTCCAGCAGGCCGCGGTAGGAGCCGCGCCCGCCGTCCTTGCAGATCGACTTGGCGAAGATGTTGGAGGTCGTATTGGGGGCGGCGTGGATGATCTTGCCGCCCGCGTCCTGGTGCTGGCCCTTGCCGGCGAAGGCGATCGACAGGATCTCCCCGTGGGCGCGCTCGCCCATCAGGTAGACGCTGGGGTACTTCATCGTCAGCTTGGAGCCGAGATTGCAGTCGACCCATTCCA
>JADGPO010000137.1 GCA_017882405.1 Solirubrobacteraceae bacterium
AGGTCGCGCTCGAGCAGCTCCCGGTTGCGCTCGTCGGCGAGCGCCATCAGGATGATCGAGTACCCGTTGCTGATGTGGCGCGACTCGTCGGACTGGACCGAGTGGAACACCGTCGGCAGCAGGTAGTCGCCGTTGGCGGCCGCCTCAGCGGGCATCGCGACGAAGAGGACGTTCGTGAACGCCGTCTCGGCGACGATGGTCAGGTAGATGTTGGCCGCGGTGATCGCGTCACCGGTGATGAAGCCCTCCCCGAACTGGCGGCCGATCGTGCCGGCGTAGCAGTTCTGGAAGCCCTTCGTCGTGATGTCGAACCCGGCGGGGTCGATGTAGTGGTTCATGTACAGGCGCTTGAGGTTCATCTGGATCGTCGAGTGACGGACCTCGTCGATCATCTGAATCGCCAGACCGTTGTGAACCTGGGGGTTCGGGACGGTCCCGATCGTCAGCGGCATCGCTCGCGCGGCCGAGATCTCCGGGAACGGGATGATGGAGAGGAACAGCTTCTGCCATTCCATCCAGCGCTCCTGAACCTGGCGGAACATGTTGCCGCGAATGGCGCCGTCCATAGCCCCGAACACGCGATTGTCCTTCTCCTCCTCCATCGGGAAGTAGGAGCGAAGGACCTGCTTGAGCGGATCCTTCTTCGGTGCCTTCTCGAACGTGTAGTCGGTCGAGTACTTCTCCACCGGCGTCACATACGTGGGGTCCCAGGACAGTTCCTGGATCTTGTTGTGAGCCTTCGTGATGCTAGTTCTGCTCACGCTTAACTCCTTGGTTTTGGGTTCCCTCGGGCGCCGTGCGTGGACCTGCCGCGACACGGCCTCGCCATCGAGGCTAAGTTGCTACTTGATCGCTGACAAGAAGCTCGTGGTTTCTGCATCTGCTTGCAATTGACGGTTGCAATTCATGAGACCGAGGCCAGTCGGCGGCGCCGGGATGACCGGGAAAGCCGGGCCGTGTCGGTCCGCTCGGACGCGACCTGCGCGGCACCGGCGGCGACGTCGATGACGATGCCGGCGAGCCGCTCGACCTCGGCGTCGAACACGGTGGCGGTCACCGACAGGCCCAACACGGCCACGAACCGCCCGTGCTGGTCGAAGATCGGAGCGGCGATGCAACAGAAGTTCTCGGCCATCTCCTCGCGGTCGACGGCGAAGCCGTCATCGCTGACGCGCTCCAGCTCGGCGGCCAGCTCCTGCGGCGACGTGATCGTGTGAGGGGTGAACGACTTCAGGCCGCGCGCCACATAGGTCGCCAGGCCGCCGACGTCCAGCAGGGCCAGCACCACCTTGCCCATCGCCAGCGCGTGCGCGTTGTCGCGGATCTCATTGCCCAGGCCGGGAATGCGCGGCACCCCCTGGCGGCCGCGGAAGGTGGTGATCTCGATCTGTCCGGCCCGCACCACCCCCAGGTAGGAGCGCTTGCGCGTGCGCAGGAACAGCTCGTCGACGGTGCCCGTGAGGCCCTCGTGGAGGGGGCTCTCCTCTTCGGCCACCGCGGTCAGCTCCTCGAGGCCGCGAGCCGGACGGTAGACGCCCCTTGACTCGTGGACCGCGAAGCCCTCCTCGCACAGGCTGGTGAGCAGGTAGTAGGCGGTCGAGATCGACTTGCCCAGCACCTCGGCGACCTCGTCGGCGCGCACGCCGGTGGGGCGTTCCACCAGCAGCGACAGTACCCGGAGCACTGACCGAGCGGTGCTCAGGCTTCGACTGGAAGCAGCGGCAGGGGCGCGCGCGAGCGCGCGCACGGGCGGGGCGGGCGGGCCCGTCACTCAGTGATTCCTCTCCTAATCCTGTGCGGCTGGCGGTCTGCCAACCGACCGAAAAGACAGTAGCCCACGCCGCGCCTCGAGGGCGTTACAAAGGCGTTACACGGGTTACCGGGTTGCCGTCCCGGAGCTTGACTGCGACCGCAGGTGCCCTATCCGGGAGGCCGCCAGGCTGCGGCGTGGGTCGGCGAACGGCAGGTTGGCCAACAGGCGCCGCCAGGCTGCCACGTCGCGCGCGCCGGAGCTCGTCTGCAGCCAGGCCCAGAGCGCATCCTGGTCGCCGGCGCTCATCACCGACTGACGCAGCCAGCCCTCGAGCGCCTCGCGCTCGCGCGCCACGCCGGGCGCCGAGGAGCGCGGCAGCAGCGGACCGGGGTAGCGATCCGCCGCCTCGCGCACCTCACCGCGGTGCAGCAGGCCGCACACCTGGGCCACGTCGGACACCACTCCGGGACGCAACCGGTACTGCTCGGTCTCGATGCAGTCGCCCAGCAGCTTGCGCAGGCGGGAGATCTCGACGCGGATGCTGCCGGCGCGGAGGGGATCGCCGTACACGCCCTGGGAGAGCTCCTCGCTGCTCATGCCCTGGGGATTGGCGCACAGCAGGGTGAGGATCTCGGCGTGACGCATCCGCAGCGGCACGATCTCCCCGGCCAGCTCGGCCTCCGCGCCATCGCGCCCCAGCAGGCTCAGGTGCAGCGGCCGCCCGGCCATTTCGACGGCGCCGCCGCTGGGGACGGGCGTCGGCTCGGCTCGCACCAGGTAGGCGTCCTCGCGACCGAGCGCCTCAGCGACGGCCAAGTTGGTCATCCCGAGCTTCAGCAGGCCTCCGCCGGCGGGCACGTTGAGCCGGGCCGCGGGCAGCCATCCGAGCGGCTGGGCGGCGATCACCCGGCCGCTGTGCGCGATCAGCGCGCGCGGGCCCGGTCCCGCGGTCAGCTGGTCCCCGTAGCGCGCCAGCAGGCGCGCATCGCGGTCGAGCATCTCGCAGCGCAGATGCGCCTCCACCGCCTGGGCGGTGGCGGTGGCGACGGCCATCGAGTGCGGGTGCACGGACGCCATCGCGCCCGTCAGGTCGATCACCCCGATCACCTTGCCGGTGTCGGGGTCGTGAACCGGCGCGGCCGCGCACGTCCACTCCTGAACGACCTCGTTGAAGTGCTCGGCGGCGAACACCTGGACCGCGTGCTCGGCCGCGAGGGCCGTGCCGATCGCGTTGGTCCCGGCGCCGCCCTCGCTCCACAGCGCCCCCTCGGCGAAGTTCATCGAGTCGGCCGCCCGCAGGCGCACGCGGGCGTTTCCCTCGACCCACAGCAGCACGCCATTGGCGTCCGAGACGACGATCAGGTGGCGCGACTCGTCGGCGGTCGCCGCCAGGCAGGCGCGGATCAGCGGCGCCATCTCGGCCAGGGGATGAATCTCCCAGCGTGCGGAGGCCTCGTCGGCATCCGCCACCACGGGCGCCACCCGGGTGCCCGACGGATCCACGCCGGCGGCCGCCGAGCGCCGCCACGAGTCAGCGATCGGGGCCCGGACAATCGGAGAGTGAGCGCCTCCCGACAGGCGCTCCCAGCCGTCGCCCACGAACCTCTCCCAAGCGCGTCTTACTTCCCGCGCCTTCTCCTTCGGGGCGGTGGCCACGTCGATGGCCAGCCACGGATTCGACATCTACCGGCAGTCTAGGGCATGGAGTGCCACGCCCCAACCGGTTCAGCCACCATTTGTTGAAGGGTGCGGCGGGTCCTGCGGCGTGGGGAACGCGTGGTCGATCAGCTCGATTCGGTAGCCGTCGGGGTCGGCCACGAAGCAGATCCGGTACTCCTCTCGCCCCCCCGGCGCGTAAGCGGGCTTCTCCGGCTCGATGCCGACTTCGGCGAGCGACGCCAGCAGGCCGTCGAGGTCATCGACGACCAGGGCCATGTGGTTGTAACCCTCGCCGAGGTCGTAGGGCTCGTCGCGCCCGACGTTGACGGTCAGCTCCAGCACATCGCCGTCGCCCGGCAGTCCGAGGTAGACGTTGTAGGCCGACTCGAAGTTCAACCGGCCACGGTGCTCGAAGCCGAGCCGCCCGTAGAACTCGGTCGACTTCTCGATGTCACGGGCGCGAATGCAGGTGTGTACGTATCTGGCGGTCATGGGGCGAGGATAACCGCGCGGCGGTCATCCGCGATGATCCTCCCGTGACTTTTGCAGATCGACCCAGCGCCCTCGGGGAGCTGCGGATCCTGGACTTCTCGCGCGTGCTGGCGGGGCCCTTCGCGACGATGATGCTGGCCGACCTGGGCGCGACCGTGACCAAGGTCGAGCGCCCAGGGTCCGGGGACGAGACCCGCAGCTGGGGACCTCCGTACGACGACCACGGTCGCGCCACCTACTTCCAGGCCGTCAACCGCAACAAGCGCAGCGTCGCGCTGGACCTCGGCGAGCCAGCCGGCCGCGAGCGGGCGCTCGCGCTCGCGCGTGCGTCCCACGTGGTGGTCGAGAACTTCCGCCCCGACGTGATGGACAAGCTGGACCTCGGCTACGAGCAGCTGGCCGCCGATCAGCCCGGGCTGGTGTACTGCTCGATCACGGGCTTCGGAGACGGCGAGGGCGCCCGGCTGCCCGGCTATGACCTCCTCGTCCAGGCGCTCGGCGGCCTGATGAGCATCACCGGATCGCCGCAGGGCGAGCCGCAGAAGGTCGGAGTCGCGCTGGTCGACATCCTGGCCGGCCTGTTCGCCTCGGTCGGCATCCTGGCCGCGCTGCGCCACCGCGACGCCACCGGCGAGGGCCAGCGCGTACAGGTCGACCTGCTCTCGTCGCTGCTCGCCGCCCTGGTCAACCAGGCGTCGGCGTTCACGCTCGCCGGCGTCGTGCCCGAGCGAATGGGCAACGCCCACCCCAGCATCTCGCCGTACGAGCTGTACCCGTCCGCCGAGGGCGAGCTGGTGCTGGCCGTCGGCAACGACCGCCAGTTCGCCGCCTTGTGTTCGGTGTTGGGCGCGCCGGAGCTGGCCGACGACGAGCGCTTCCACGGCAACGCCCGGCGGGTGGAGAACCGCGCTGCGCTGCGCGAGGCGCTGGTGTCTCGCCTGGCGACGCGTCCCGCGGCGGACTGGGCCGCCGCGCTCACCGACGCGCGGGTGCCCGCCGGCGTGGTCAACGACGTGCGCGGGGCATTCGCGCTGGCCGCCTCGCTGGGGATGGAGCCGATCGTGGACGTGCCGGGCCCCGACGGCTCCCCGGTCCGCCTGACCCGCAACCCGATCCGCCTGTCGCGCACGCCGCCCAGCTACCGCAGCGCTCCGCCCGAGCTCGGCGGACGATGACCGACATCGGCGATCTCCCGATCGTCGCCGAGACCGAGCGTCTCGTCATCCGGCCGTGGCATCCCGACGATGCCGACCGGCTGTTCGACATGCTGCGCCGAGACGAGGTGGTGAAGTGGATCGGCGGGCAACCGATGACCGAGCGCAGCGAGGCGGTGGCGCGAATCGAACGCTACGGCGCGATGCTCGCCGCCGAGCCGCGGTTCGGCGCGTGGGCGGCGGTTGAGCGCGCCTCAGGGATGCCGGCGGGCTCGGTCGTGCTCAAACCGCTCCCGGACGGGGCGGGCGAGGTCGAGATCGGCTGGCACTTTCACCCTGACAGGTGGGGTCGGGGGCTCGCCAGCGAGGCGGCCGCAGCGCTGCTGGCGCGCGGCTTCGCCGATGGCCTGGACGAGATCTGGGCCGTCACGTACTTGGACAACAATCCGTCGGTCGCCGTCTGCCGCAGGATCGGCATGCATTTGCTCGGCGTGACCCATCGCTGGTACCACGAGCCGAGTTTCATGTTCTGGGCCGGGGCACGAGCCGG
The DNA here is from genome assembly GCA_017882405.1 of Solirubrobacteraceae bacterium. The sequence continues at coordinate 5,609 of JADGPO010000137.1, forward strand.
TCAACGACCGTCGCTTGCGCCCGACGAGCCCGCCTAGTGTCGCGATTGGGAAGTTCGTGAGTAGATCTCGCGAGTGGCTGGGCGTGGCTGGGGCCGCGCGTCCAGCAAGCTTTGTTGCGCGATTCACCGCGCCCGGCCGATCGTGTCCGATCCGGGTCGAAAACCGGTGCCGCTGAAGCACGCACGCCGGGCGACTCGGATCCTCGGATCCTCGGTCGGCGAAGTCGGCCGAGGGCGAGCCCAGCAGACGAAGGCCCCGGTCGTGGTAGGTGTCATACAGATTCTGCAGCCCCTCTCGTGGATGTCACTCTGCTGATCCAGCTTGGGGGTGCGGCTCA
>JADGPO010000138.1 GCA_017882405.1 Solirubrobacteraceae bacterium
ATCGTCCAGCAGTCCGACTCGCGCTACACGCTCGTGCAGCTGCGCGAGCGCGTCGAGGCGCTGCTGCCCAAGTCCGAGCAGGTCGACGGCGAGCGCTATGACCACTCGCAGCGCATCAAGGCCGTGATCAAGGACGTCTCGAACTCGACCAAGGGGCCCAGCATCATCGTCTCGCGCCGCGACCCCGAGCTCATCAAGTCGCTGTTCGAGCTCGAGGTGCCCGAGATCGCCGACGGACTGGTGGAGATCACGGGCGTCGCCCGTGAGCCCGGTTACCGCTCCAAGATCGCCGTGGTCTCGCACGTCGACGGCGTCGACCCGGTCGGCGCCTGCGTCGGCCCGCGCGGCTCGCGGGTCCGGATGGTCGTCTCCGAGCTGCGCGGCGAGAAGATCGACATCATCCCCTACAACGACGAGCCTGCCCGGTTCGTCGCCAAGGCGCTTTCACCCGCGCGCGTGCGTGAGGTGCTGGTCGACGACGCCGGCAAGCAGGCGACGGTGATCGTGCCCGACGACCAGCTGTCGCTGGCGATCGGCCGCGAGGGCCAGAACGCCCGGCTGGCCGCCCGACTGACCGGCTGGCGGATCGACATCCGCTCCGAGACCGAGTTCGCCGCCGAGGAGGCCGAGCACGGTTACGAGGAGGACGAGGCCCAGGGCCGGTGCGCCGCGATCCTGTCCAATGGCCGTCGCTGCCCCAACGCGGCGCTCCCCGGCTCGCGCTACTGCGGAATCGACGCCCACCAGGCGCTGGCCGGCCAGGACACCGACCAGGTGGAGGCCACCAGCTCCTAGGCGTGGTGCCTAGACTGAGGAACAGATGAACAAGCGCGTGCACGAAATCGCCAAGGAGCGCGGACTGCCCCCCAAGGACGTACTCGCGCGCCTCAAGGCAGCCGGCGTCGACGTCAAGGCCGCCTCGTCCTCGGTGGACGAGCAGGTCGCCGCGCGCGTCCTCGCCAACGGAGGCAACGGCCAGGCCGCTGCCTCCGCTCCCGGCGATGGCGCGAAGGCGGCACCGGCACGCCAGCCGGCCGCTGAGGCGCCCGCCGCCGATTCGGAGGCGGCCCGCGCCACGGGTGCCGACGGGTCATCCAAGCGCCCGACGCGCGACTCGCTGCAGGGCGAGCGAGCCCCCGGCAATGCCGGCGGCCGCCGCCGTGTGGTGATCGACTCCCAGGCCTCCCGCCGGGCCGCGGGTGGCGGGGGTCCGCCGCAGTCAAACCAACCGCCGCGCCGCCAGCGTCGCGGACGCCGTCGCCGCGGCGTCTATGACGAGGTGGCCGAGTCGCGTCCCTCACGCACGGCCGTCGCCGACCCGAGCGCGGTCCAGGTCAACTCCGGCTCCACCGTCAAGGACGTCGCCGAGTACCTCAACGTGCCCGTGCCCGAGGTGATGAAGAAGCTGATGGCACTGGGCGAGATGAAGACCCTCACCCAGACGCTCTCGGACGAGTCGATCCAGGTGCTGGCCTCAGAGCTCAACAAGGAAGTGGAGATCGTCCACTCCGAGGACGAGGAGACCGCCGCGCCGGTCTTCGCCGACGCCGACGCGGACCTCGTCGAGCGCGCGCCCGTGGTCACGATCATGGGCCACGTCGACCACGGCAAGACCTCACTGCTGGATGCGATCCGCGAGACTTCGGTGGCGGCCGGCGAGGCCGGCGGGATCACCCAGCACATCGGCGCCTATCAGGTGCAGCACGACGGACACAGCGTCACCTTCCTGGACACCCCGGGTCACGAGGCGTTCACCGCGATGCGCGCCCGCGGCGCCAAGGCGACCGACATCGCCGTGATCGTGGTCGCCGCCGACGACGGCGTCAAGCCGCAGACCCAGGAGGCAGTCGACCACGCCAAGGACGCCGGCGTGCCGATCCTCGTGGCGGTCAACAAGATCGACAAGGAGGGCGCCCAGCCCGACCGCGTGCGCACCGAGATGACGGCGCTCGGCCTGCAGCCCGTGGAGTGGGGCGGCGACACCGAGTTCGTGGACGTCTCGGCCCGTACCAAGGAGGGCCTGGACAACCTGCTGGAGACCCTCATCGTGATGGCCGAGGTGGAGGAGCTTCGGGCAAACCCCGACGCACCCGCCTCCGGCACGGTGATCGAGTCAAAGCTCGACCCGGGCCGGGGTCCGGTGGTCACAATTCTGATCAGTCGCGGCACGCTGGAGGTCGGCGACGCCCTAGTGGCCGGCGCCCAGTGGGGTCGCGTGCGCGCCATGCACGACTACCTCGGTAATCGGATCGCCGCGGCGCTGCCGGGCGAGCCGGTCGAGGTTCTGGGCTTCGACGGCGTCCCCGAGGCCGGCGAGCACGTCCGCGCCGTCGAGCACGAGCGCCGCGCCCGCCAGCTGGCAGGGGAGCGCGCCACCCGGCTGAAGGCCGAGTCGCTCGCCCGCGTCTCGAGCGGTAAGCGGGTCTCCCTGGAGAACATCTTCGGCTCTGACCTGCAGGAGCTCAACCTCCTGCTCAAGGCCGACGTCGCCGGCTCGCTGGAGGCGATCGAGGACGAGGTCGCCAAGCTTCCCCAGGACGAGGTCTCGGTCAACGTGATCCGTCGTGCCGTCGGCGCGGTGACGGAGTCCGACGTGATGCTGGCCGCCGCCTCCGACGCGGTGATCCTCGCCTTCAACGTGCGCCCGGTGGGCGACGCCCGCGCCGTCGCCGAGCGCGAGGGCGTGGAGATCCGGCACTACTCGGTCATCTACCGCGCGATCGACGAGCTGCGCTCGGCGATGCAGGGCATGCTCGCCCCCGAGGAGGTGGAGGAGGCGCTCGGCTCGGCCGAGGTCCGCCAGATCTTCCGTGCCTCCCGCGTGGGGACGATCGCCGGCTCCTACGTCACCGAGGGCACGATCACCCGCGGCTCGAAGGTGCGCCTGGTCCGCGACGGCACCGTCATCTGGGAAGGCGAGATCGCCAGCCTGCGGCGCTTCAACGAGGACGTCCGCGAGGTGGCCACGGCCTTCGAGTGCGGGATCGTGCTGCGCGACTATGCCGACCTCAAGGAGGGCGACGTGCTCGAGACCTACACCACTCGCCAGGTCGAGCGCGAGCTCTCCTAGGAGAGCCGATGTCCGGCGGCGGCTTCGTCGCGGTGCTGGTGATTCATTTGCATTTTCCCGATGCCGGCTCACTAAAGGGCAAGCGCAGAGAGCTGTCCTCGATCAAGGCGCAGCTGCGCGGGCGCCTGGGCGCCGCCGTGGCCGAGACCGACCATCAGGACCTGTGGCAGCGCGCAACGCTGACGGCCTCGCTGACCGGCGGCACGCTGCAGCGGCTGAGCGCGGCCGCCGACGAGCTGGAGCGCTGGGTGATCGCGCGCTGCCCCGAGGGAGCGTGGGTGGAGCGGCTCGTGGCCTCGGTGGAGGATCTGCGTCCATGAGATCGCTATGCGAACGACTGTGCGAGGGATAGGATGCGCGGATGCGCGGAGGCCGGATGCGGCGCGTCAACGAGGCCATGCGAGAGGTCCTTTCAGACGCGATCGCCACTGAAATTAAGGACCCCCGCGTAGGCTTCGTGACCGTGACCGGAGTCAAGACAAGCCCTGACCTGCGACACGCCCGCGTTTACGTGAGCGTGCTCGGCGACGAGGGCGCCCGGGAGGCCAGCCTCGACGGGTTGCGCTCCGCGCACGGCTTCCTGCAGCACCGGCTGGCCTCCGAGCTGTCGCTCAAGCACACGCCCGCACTGACCTTCGAATACGACGACTCCATCGACAAGGGCATGCGGATCACCGAGCTGCTCGACGAGAGCCGGCCGCGATGACCACCAACGGGAACCGCTCCGAGCGCGACCAGGTACTGCACGAGCTGCGTGAGGCGTCCAAGCTGGTGGTGGTGACCCACGAGAATCCCGACGGGGACGCGCTCGGCTCGCTGATCGCGATGCAGGGCATCCTCACTGCGATCGGCAAGGACTCCCTGATGTTCATCGCCGAGCGGGAGTTCCCGCTGCCCGAGGAGTACGACTGGTTCGCGCTGGACGGGTTGGTCTCGGAGCCGCCCGCCGACGCCGACGAGCGCACGATCGTGTTCCTGGACTGCGGCAACCTCGAGCGCAACCCCGCCGAGGCGTTCCGCCGCCCCGGGATGCACATCCTCAACATCGACCACCATCACGACAACACCCGCTTCGGCACGGTCAACCTGGTGGTACCCGAGGCGTCGTGCACGGCCGAGATCGTGTGGGACCTGATGGGCGACCTGGGGGTGAAGCCCACGCTGACGGTGGCCGAGGCGCTTTACGTGGGGCTGATCACCGATACCGGACGCTTCATGTACGAGAACACCGGCCGGCGCGCGCACCTGATGGCCGCCGGCCTGATCGACGCCGGGGTGGACGTCCACGACGTCTACCGGCGCGTCTACGAGGGCGTGCCCTACGGGAAGCTCGCGCTGCTCGCCCGCGGTCTGGCCAACGTTGAGCGCTACGACGACGGTCGGCTGACACTGACCGCGCTGACGGCCGCCGACTTCTCAGACTCGGGCGCCGAGGAGAGCTACTCCGAGGGGGTGGTGGACCACCTGCGGGCCGTGCAGGGAACCGAGGTGGCGGCCCTCGTCCGAGACCGGATCGGCAATCCCGATGTCGCCGGCCTGCGCAAGGTCTCGCTGCGCTCGGGCAACGACCGCATCGATGTCTCGGCGATCGCGCGCGCCCAGGGCGGCGGCGGCCATCGCCAGGCGGCCGGCTTCACCACGGGGCTCTCGCACGAAGAGCTCGTGGCCTTTCTGCGCGACCAGCTCGCAGCCCAGCTGTAGCCAGCCCCGGGCCCGATCCCATCTCCGCGGCCGGTCGGGTGAAATTGCTCGATATGGGAGGCATTTCACCCAATCCCCCCGGCGACTACGTGCTGCTGTGCGACAAGCCGGCAGGGGTGACCTCCCACGACGTGGTGGCGACCGTGCGGCGAGGGCTGCCGCGCAAGACCAAGGTCGGGCATGCCGGCACGCTGGATCCGTTCGCCACCGGTCTACTGCTGGTGCTCGTCGGGCGGGCCACCCGCGTGCAGCGCTTCCTGATGGCGCTGCCCAAGCGCTACGAGACGATCGCGCGGTTCGGGGCGGTGTCGAGCACCGGAGACCCGGAGGGGAAGATCATCGACACGGGCCGCGTCCCCGACGGCGAGCTCGAGCTGCCCGTCGGCCAGATCCGCCAGCGGCCCCCGGCCTATTCGGCGGTCAAGGTCGACGGGAGGCGCGCCTATGAGCTGGCGCGCGCGGGGGAGAGCGTCGAGCTGGCCGAGCGCGAGGTCACCGTGCACCGCTTCGAGCAGCTGTGGCACCAGGGCGACCGGCGAGCGTTCGTGATCGAGTGCTCGTCGGGCACCTACGTGCGCAGCCTGATCGCCGACCTGGGGGACGCCTACTGCGAGCAGCTGCGCCGCACCCGGATCGGCCACTTCGATGTCGCCGATGCCGACCCCGGGCGACAGCTCGGGCTGGCGCAGGCGCTGGACTTCCTCCCCGAGGTGCGTCTGGACCCCGACGGCGCCCGCCGCGCCGCCCACGGCCAGGCGGTGTCCATGCCCAAAGGCACGACCGGCCCCGCCGGCCCCGCCGGCCCCGAGACGGTGCGGTTGACCGACGACGAGGGATTGATCGCGCTCGCCGAGCTTGCGCCGGACTCGGCGGCGCTGCGGCCGGTGGTCGTCTTTCGCTGACGGTATGCTGCCCCCGTCAGGCAACGGGGGCTCGTGGCTGAAGATCTGATCGCCCGCTATCCCCGGCGGGACCGGGTGTCGACGCGCCGCCGAATACGCTTGTGCGCGATGCAGGTCACGATGCTTGGCGATACGCGCCCGCGCCCGCGCCGGGTTGCGGTGGGGGAGTTCGACGGCGTCCATCTCGGCCACCGTGAGGTGATCGCCGGAAACGACACCGTGCTCACGTTCGAACCCCACCCGCTGGCCGTGATCCGGCCGGAGGCGGCGCCCAAGCTGCTGACCAGCCTGAAGGTCAAGGTGGAGCTGGTCTCCGAGCTGGGCGTGCAGGAGCTGGTGGTGATCCCGTTCGACGACCGCTTCGCCGCCCAGACACCGCAGGAGTTCCTCGACCACGTGCTGGTGGAGCAGCTGCAGGCCACTCACGTCTCGGTGGGCGAGAACTTCCGCTTCGGCCACGGCGCGGCCGGCGACACCGACATGCTGGCCGCCGACCCGCGCTTTGACACCCGGGTGGTGACGCTGGTCGAGGTCGACGGCGAGATCGTCTCCTCCAGCCACATCCGAGCGCTTGTGCTGGCCGGAGACGTCGACCACGCGGCACGCTTCCTGGGCTCCCCGTTCGGGCTGCGCGGCGAGGTCGTGCACGGTGACGAGCGCGGGCGCACGCTCGGCTTCCCCACGGCCAACCTGATTCCCGACGAGCATCTGGTGTGCCCTGGCCACGGGGTGTACGCGGCGCGGGCCGGCGGGGCGTGCGCGGCGGTCAGCATCGGGGTGCGCCCGACGTTCGGCTCGGGCCGCGCCGTGCTCGTGGAGGCCTTTCTGCTCGACCGCGACGATGACCTGTACGGCTGCACCCTGCAGGTGGACTTCATCAAGCGGCTGCGGGGCGAGAGGCGCTTTGACAGCGTGCAAGCGCTGGTGGAGCAGATGCAGCTGGACGTCGAGCAGACGCGGGCCCTGTGCGGCTGATCGCGCCTGCTCTGCTAGCCTCACCGGCCGCATGACCATGACTCAGGAACGCAAGCAGGAACTGGTCGCCAAGTTCGGCGACGGGGACGCCGACACCGGTAAGACCGAGGTCCAGGTGGCGCTGCTCACCGAGCGCGTCAACGAGCTCACCGAGCACCTGCGCGCCCACAGCAAGGACCATCACTCCCGCCGCGGCCTGCTGATGCTCGTCGGCCGCCGGCGCCGCTTCTTGAACTACCTGCGGCGCGAAGACCTCGAGCGCTACCGGACGCTGATCCGCGAGCTCGGCCTCCGGCGTTGATCGAGTCCGGGGCTCCGGTCCCCGACTTCGTCCTTCAGCGGGCCGACGGCTCGCCCTTCACGCCCGCCGACCTGGAGGGCAAGACGACGGTGCTGGTGTTCTATCCGTTCGCCTTCAGCCCGGTGTGCACCGACCAGCTCAACCTCTACGAGGAGGTGCTGGACGACTTCCGCGAGCGCGGCGCCACCCTGTACGGCGTCTCCTGCGACGCCGCGTATTCGCAGACGGCGTTCATCGAGAAGCTGGGCGTGACGATCGAGCAGCTGTCCGACTTCGAGCCCAAGGGCGCCACCTGCCGTGCCTTCGGCGTCTACCACGAGGGTGGCTTCCCCCAGCGGGCGCTGGCGATCGTCGGGCCCGACAAGGTCGTCAGCTGGAGCTATGAGGCGGCCTCGCCGGGGGACCTGCCCGGCGCCAATCTGATCTTCGACGCGCTGAAGTAGGTCGCTCCCGTGAGCGAGCTCGGCTCGGCTCCGGTTCCTGAGCCCGGCGACGACGACCACGTCCGCGGGCCGTCGTCAGCGCCGCTGGTGATCCTCTACGCCGACTTCGAGTGCCCGTTCTGCGCGGCGCTGCACGAACGCCTGGAGCGCATGACGGTGCACCTGGCGTTTCGTCATTTCCCGGTGCGCTCCAGCCACCCTCGCGCCTGGCCGGCCGCCTGCGCCGCCGAGGCGGCGGGACTGCAGGGTCGCTTCTGGGAGATGCATGGCGCGCTGTTCGCCGACACCGCCCGGCTCGAGGATCCCCATCTGTGGGACCGGGCGCGGTCGCTGGGGCTCGACCTGGAGCGCTTTGACGCCGATCGCCATGGGGATGCCGTGCGCGAGCGCGTCAAGCGCGACTTCCGCTCCGGCGTGCGGGCGGGCGTCGTGACCACGCCGACGGCGTTCCTGGCCGAGGCCGATGGCACCCTGCGGACGGTCGCGGTGAGCGACCTGGAGACCGCGCTGGCGCGCAGTTAGGCTGACGCCGGCTCGCTCGCCGGCTGGGGCGTGGTCGCGGGGACCATCTCGCGCTCGAGGTCTGAGACCGATGGCGGCCTTCCGCGCAGCGCCCCGCTCGCCTGCGCCCGGGTGACGAGCGCGTCGAGCACTCCGATCAGCTCGGTGTGGGCGACGCGAATCTCGTCGTTGGTCAGCCACGTGGCCTAACTGGCCGCCGCGATCATGCTCGGCATCGCCGCCGTGTTGATGACCATCGTCCTGCGCAAGTCCCAATAACCGGACCGTGCGGTCCGTTTACACTTTGTTAGCACACCTACGCCGGCCGCACCACGGCCCGGGGCGGGCGCCTGCCCACCCGCTAGCATCAGCAGGGTTCGGAACGACCGAAGAGAAACGATGAACTCCGCCGACCGAAGGGCGGAGCAGAAGGGAAACTGAATATATGTCTGACGCCGTTACGCGCGTCTCCGTCGAGATCGCGGGCAAAGAGATCTCGTTCGAGACCGGCAAGTTGGCCAAGCAGGCCTCCGGCGCCGTCGTCGTCCGTACGGGCGACACCATGGTCCTTTGTACCGCCACCGCGGGGAACCTCCGCGATGTCGACTTCCTCCCCCTCACGGTGGATGTCGAGGAGAGGATGTACGCCGCCGGGAAGATCCCCGGCTCGTTCTTCAAGCGCGAAGGTCGCGCGGGGGAGAAGGCGACGCTGACCGCGCGTCTGATCGACCGTCCGATCCGTCCGCTGTTCCCCAAGGGCTGGCGGTATGAGACCCAGCTCGTGGCGCTGCCGATGTCGGTTGACCACGTCAACCCGTACGACATGCTGGCGATGAACGGCGCGTCAACCGCGCTGATGGTCTCCAACATCCCGTTCCCGACGCCCGTGGGCGCCGTGCGCGTCGGCAAGATCAACGGCAACTTCGTCGTCAATCCCGACGAGGAGGCGCTGCTGGAGGGCGCCGACCTGGACCTGATCGTCGCCGGCACCGAAGAGGCCATCCTGATGGTCGAGGCGGGCGCCAACGAGATCCCCGAGGCCGAGATCCTCGACGCCCTGGACATCGCGCACGAGAACATCAAGAAGCTGTGCGCCGCCCAGCGCGAGCTGGCCGAGAAGGCCGGCAAGGCCAAGACCGAGGGCGAGGTCCCGCAGGTCCATCACGAGCTCTACGAGCAGATCAAGGGCTCGCACGGCGCGGCCCTCGAGGCCGCCACGCAGGTGGTGGACAAGCTCGAGCGCCAGGACGCCACCAAGGCCGTCGAGGAGCTGATCCTCGGGCAGTACTCCGGCCTCCCGGACTCCGAGACCTACGCCGAGTACCGCGGCAATGCCCAGCGGGCGTTCGACAAGCTGGAGAAGACGATCATCCGCGAGCACATCGCGGTCGAGAAGAAGCGCCCGGACGGCCGCTCAGCCGACGAGATCCGGCCGATCTCGATCGAGGTCGACGTGGCTCCCCGTACGCACGGCTCCGCGCTGTTCACCCGCGGTCAGACGCAGGCGCTCTCAGTCGCCGCGCTGGGCACCACGCGCGAGGAGATGCGCCTCGACACGCTCGGCCTGGAGACGACCAAGCGCTACTTCCACCACTACAACTTCCCGCCGTTCTCGGTCGGGGAGGCGGGCTTCATGCGGGGCCCCAAGCGCCGCGACATCGGCCACGGGGCGCTCGCCGAGCGTGCGCTGGTGGCGATGATCCCCAGCCAGGAGGAGTTCCCGTACACGATTCGCGTCGTGTCGGACATCCTCGAGTCCAACGGGTCCAGCTCGATGGCCTCGGTCTGCGGCTCGACGCTCGCCCTGATGGACGCGGGCGTGCCGATCAAGGCTCCGGTGGCGGGCATCGCCATGGGCCTGATCAAGGAGGGCGATGACTACATCATCCTCACCGACATCGCCGGCGTCGAGGACCACCTCGGCGACATGGACTTCAAGGTCGCCGGCACGC